>NZ_AP027262.1:352500-705000 GCF_036322605.1 Erythrobacter sp. Dej080120_24 | reverse complement strand
GCGTGCGTTTCGGTGTGCAGCCGGCTCACGGCACCAGCACCGTATCTTTCGCCTCGTCGGCCATCTCGGGATAATCCATCGTGTAATGCAGCCCCCGGCTTTCGTGCCGGGCGAGCGCGCTTTTCACGATCAGTTCGGCGGCTTGCAGCAGGTTGCGCAATTCGATCAGATCGGTCGTCACCCGGAATGAGCCGTAATAGTCGTCGACTTCGCGCATCAGCAGTTCGATCCGGTGCTTGGCCCGCTCAAGCCGCTTGGTGGTGCGCACGATGCCGACATAGTTCCACATGAAGCGGCGGATTTCAGTCCAGTTCTGCTTGATCACGACTTCTTCGTCGGAATCAGTCACACGGCTTTCGTCCCACGGCAGGATCGCGGGAGGAGCCTCCAGCGTATCCCACATGGCAAGGATGTCGTCCGCCGCCGCTTCGCCGAACACGAAACACTCGAGCAAGGAATTGGACGCGAGGCGATTGGCGCCGTGCAGCCCGCTTTCGGTGCATTCGCCCGCCGCCCACAGGCCGGGCAAATCGGTGCGTGCATCCAGCCCGACGACAACCCCGCCGCAGGTGTAATGCTGCGCCGGGACGACCGGGATCGGCCCCTTGGTCATGTCGATGCCTAGGCCCAGCAGCTTTTCGTAGATCGTCGGGAAATGGCCCTTCACGAAGTCTTCGGGCTGGTGGCTGATGTCGAGATGGACGTAATCGAGGCCGAACCGCTTGATCTGATCGTCGATCGCGCGCGCCACCACGTCGCGCGGGGCCAGCTCCATGCGTTCCGGATCGTAATCGGTCATGAAACGGTGGCCGGTTTCCGGGTGGTAGAGCCGCCCGCCCTCGCCGCGCACGGCTTCGGTGATCAGGAAGTTCTTGACCTCGAGATTGTAGAGGCAGGTCGGGTGAAACTGCATCATCTCCATATTGGAGACACGCGCGCCTGCCCGCCATGCCATCGCGATGCCATCGCCCGTCGCGCCGCGCGGGGCGGTGGAGAATTGATAGACGCGCCCGGCACCCCCGGCGGCCAGCACGGTGGCGCGTGCGATGTGGCGTTCGACCCGCCCGGTTTCCTCGTTCAGGGCATAGACGCCCCAGACATGGCCCGCGCCCGAATATTGTTCGCGGTGGCGATCGGTGATGAAGTCGATGCAGGTGCGCCCGCCCAGCATGGTGATATTGGGGTTCGCCTCCGCCGCTTTCAGCAGCGCGGACTGCACCGCCCATCCGGTCGCGTCATCGACATGGACGATGCGGCGATGCGAATGCCCGCCTTCGCGGGTGAGGTGGAGATCACCGCTTTCGCGGTTGAAGGGCACACCCAGCTCGCACAGCCGGTCAATCGAGCGGGGCGCGCGCTCAATCACGAATTCGACCGCGGCCCTGTCATTCAAACCCGCACCCGCGATCATCGTGTCGCGCACATGGTTTTCGAAAGTGTCGCCCGCGTCGAGAACGGCGGCAATCCCGCCTTGCGCCCAGGCGGTCGAACCGCCGGTGAGCGAACCCTTGGCCAGCACCAGCACCTTGAGCCGAGTCGCCAGTTCGAGCGCCGCCGTTAGTCCGGCAGCCCCCGAACCGATGACGAGGACGTCGAAATTTTCGCGCGCTTCGCCGCGCATGTCGCTCTCACTTCCCATGATTGTCGCAATGACGCGGCATGATCGCCTTAGCAAGAGCAAGGCCGCTGCGGCCCCGCGCCGACAAACCGTGCAAGCGATGCCGTGAAACGATTTATAGGTCAGTTCCCAATAGTATTTCACTTAGATGACAGAATTACCTGTGATACTAAATTCACCCTTCGTATAAAAATCAAAAAGACACTGTGTTTCACCTTAAACGATTGTTTGCTTCTGAGTTTTTTAGTCTTGTAATATAACTTTTAGTAAAGGGCGCGCGGTTCATGTCTGTGATTTCCCCTATCGCCTGTCTTATGGGACGACACGAACCGCTGCGCCGCAACGTCGAATGGAACGGGCTGCATTACGTCGGCAATTGCCGCCATTGCGGAAAGGAAATCGTCCGCCTTTCGCACCGCAAGTGGCGTGAGAAACTGTCCGAAGCTGGGTGAGGCCTAGCCCGATTTTCAACCCGCGCCCGTCAACTGGACGAACACGTCTTCCAGATCGGCTTCGCGGGTGGTCACGTCCTCGATCGTCAGGCCCTGTTCCTGAAGGATCGCGAGGACCTGCCCGGCGCTCATCTCGTCCTTGTCATAGGTAATCTCGACCCCGCGTTCGCCCTTCACCTCGACCTTGTGGAACGCCGCGTGGGTCGGTGCATCGGACAGGTCATCCGCTACAGTCACCGCCACGATCTTTTCGCGCGCCATGTCCACCAGTTCGCGCGTCGGCTTGTGCGCGATCAGTTCGCCGTGATTGATGATGGCGATTTCGTCGCACAGCTGCTCCGCCTCTTCGAGGTAATGCGTCGTCAGCACCACCGTCACGCCTTCGCGGTTCAGTTCGGTCACAAGCTCCCAAAGCTGGCGACGAAGTTCGACATCGACCCCGGCGGTCGGTTCGTCCAGCACGAGGATGGGCGGGGAATGCACCATCGCCTTTGCCACCAGCAGGCGGCGCTTCATCCCGCCTGACAGCGTGCGGGCATAGGCGTTTCGTTTATCGGCAAGGCGCACCGCCGCGAGCAATTCCTCGCTCCGCCGCAACGCCTTGGGAATTCCGTAAAAGCCGCCCTGGTTTTCCAGCACCTCGAACGGGGTGAAGAACGGGTCGAACACGATTTCCTGCGGGACGATCCCGATGGCGCGGCTGGCATTGCGGCGCTGCTGATCGATGTCGAAACCCCAGATCTCCGCTGTGCCGCCGGTCTTGTTAACAAGGCCGGCAAGGATGTTGATCAGGGTCGACTTGCCCGCGCCATTGGGGCCGAGCAGGCCGAAGATCGATCCTTCCGGCACGTCGAAGCTCACCCCTTTGAGGGCCAGTTTCCCTTCGGCATCAGCGCCCTTCGCTCCCTTGGGCGCGGCATAGCGCTTGACGAGGTTGTCGATCCGGATCGCGGGTGCAGTCATGCCTGAGGCTCTAATCACGCTGGCCCGCAGCGCAAGGTGTGAATCGCCAATTAACCCTGTCTGGTGGGCATAGCGTCACCTCTCGCGAGTATTGGCGATGGCGTGAAGTCAGGATTCATCTCGAATCGCGGCGCAGGATTGGGTGCGCGGCTGCTGGGAGCCTTGGGGCTCTTCAGCGCGGCCATGTGCGCCCCGTTCGCAGCGCAGGCGCAGTCCGAAAGCTTCAATGTCGATGCGCAGGTCGGGCTGATCGAACCACTGACCATCACCAAACTGAGCGATCTCGATTTCGGCGGCTTGATCGTCACCACCGGCGGCACCGTGGTGCTTACGCCGACAGCCACCGCAACTTGTGTTGCCACAGGCGGTGTCATACATAGCGGGGAATGCCAGGCGGCGACATTTGCCGGCAGCGGCATCAACGGACAGCGCGTGCGTGTCCGCCGTCCTCCGGGCCGGACCATCACCCTGACGGGGCCGGGTGCCAACATGACGGTGACCAACATAATCATTCTGGCTGACGGGACGCTGACACCGACCCAATCCAACCCGAACTGGGAACGCTTCCTGATCGCATCGAGCGACGGAACCTTCTTTTTCCGGGTCGGCGGGACATTGAACGTCAACCCGAATCAGGCGCCCGGCGTTTACACAGGCACCTTCGATATCCGGCTGGACTATCAGTAAGGCGGCTTCGCGCATTCACGGTGTTGAATTTGCGCGGGCGGGCGATTAACGGCAAAACCCATGAACATTGCTCCGCCTGAAACCATCCTTGTCGACACCCGCCGCGTCAGCTGCGACGGCGCCAGCGCCATCCGTGGCGGCGAAGGCTATCGCCCGGCAGCACTTGGCCATCCGCGCATTTTCCTCGAGATTGACGAGCACGGCTATGTCGATTGCGGCTATTGCGATCGCCGGTTTGTCCTGCGCGGCGGCCCGGCTGATGGCGTGGATCAGGCCAGCCTGTCCGACATTTCCGAAGGGGCCGATCCCGGCCATCGGTGATTGCTTGGCGGGAGGCACCGCCGGAAGGCAAAAAACGCCCTTAAAATCAATGTTAACACCTGCCTGCTAGGACGCTTGTTCCATAGGTAATGCGGGGTCGCTCCCATGTTTGATTTGTTGCATTGGGCAAGGCTTTGCCTTGCGCTGCTTTTGCTGGCCGCGTGGCCGGGGATGGCGAGCGCGCAGGATTCCGCCGATGATGGCGAAGCGCGGGCATTTCTTGTCACCCCGCTCAGTTTCGTGAAGCAGTTCGATCTCGATTTCGGGCAGATCATCACCACCGGAACCGCGGGTACGGTGATCATGGATTCGACCGGCGCGGTAACGACCACAGGCGGCGTCACCCAGATCAACGGCACGCAGCAGCCCGCCCGGTTCTGGGGCTATGGCACGTTTAACCAGACGGTGCTGATCAATTCGGATTCGAACACCTACATCCTGACGCGCGACGGCGGGACGGAGACGATGCTGCTTGATCGATTGCTGATCGGCAGCCAGCCGCCGATCGTCATAAACCAGAACCCGCGCCGGTTCCGGATCGCCAATCCCGACGGCTATTTCTCCTTCACCATCGCCGGCCGTTTGCAGGTCGGCGCAAATCAGGCTCCGGGCGTCTACAAGGGCGAATTCACGATTCAGCTTGAATACGAATAGGGACAGCCCTTGCGGTGAAATTGCTCATCGCAGGTTCAGCGAAACAGTGTATCCTGCGGAACACTGGGAGGCCTATCGGCAGGAGCTGCGACATGAAGACAAGCCTTTTGAAAAGCATCACCCCCCTCGCAACCGCCGCGGCGATCGCGCTGGCAGGCGGGTACCCGGCGCTGGCGTCAGATCAGGGCACTGGCGATACGGCAGAGCCCGCGCAAACCGAAATGACCGATGGCGAGAAACGCCTTGCGCGCATGCTCGAAGGGCGGGTCGCGGGCGAGCCCCAGAACTGCATCCGGCAATTGCTCAACGATCGGCTGACGGTGATCGACAAGACCGCCTATGTCTATGGCAGCGGGCGCACGATCTATGTCCAGCGCACCCGCAATCCCGAAGACATCGACCGTGACGACGCGCTGGTTTCGCGCCGCTTCAACGCGAGCGAACTGTGCAAGCAGGATGTCGTGACCACGATTGACCCGGTGCTCGGCTTCTTCACCGGCGCGGTCTTCTTCGACGATTTCATCCCCTACACGCGGGTGGAAAAGGACGAAGGCTGAACCGCAAATGCAATGAGGCCGCCCCGATCAAGGGCGGCCCCATGAAATTCCGGTTTCGGCTTACGCCTTGATCGCGGCCATTGCGTTCATGCGGGCGAGGATTTCTTCGGCCTGCGCCATGATCCCGTCGATCAGTTCCTTGCAGGTCGGAATGTCGTGGATCAGCCCTGCAACCATGCCGCAGCTCCACGCGCCTTCGTCCATCGCGCCTTCCATCATGATCTTGGGATAGACCCCGGCGACTTCGGGCAGGATGTCCTGGATGGTGATGGCATCGCCCAGTTCCTTTTCCTTCTGGATCAGGCGTTCGACCGCGGCGTTGTTCATCACCCGCTCGGTGTTGCGCAAGGGGCGCATGACGAGGCGGGTATCAAGCTCCGATGCCTCGACGATGGCGCGCTTAACGTTTTCGTGCACCGGCGCTTCCTTGGTGGCGATGAAGCGGGTGCCCATATTCATACCCTGCGCACCCATGGCGAGGCTGGCGACAAGGCTGCGCCCGTCGGCCATGCCGCCGGATGACACGAACGGGATTTCCAGCTCGTCCGCGGCGCGCGGCAGCAGGATGAAGTTGGGAATGTCATCCTCGCCCGGATGCCCGCCGCATTCGAAACCGTCGACGCTCACCGCGTCGCAGCCGATTTCCTGCGCTTTCAGCGAATGGCGCACGCTGGTGCATTTGTGGATTACCTTGATCCCCGCATCCTTGAGCGGCGGCAAGAGTTCGACAGGGTTGCGCCCTGCCGTTTCCACCACCTTCACGCCGCCGTCGATCACGGCTTTGACAAGGCCGGGGTAATCGGGCGGGGTGAGCGTGGGCAGAATCGTCAGGTTCACGCCGAACGGCTTGTTGGTCATGTCCTTGCAGCGCGCGATTTCATTGGCGAGCTTTTCGGGCGTGCCCTGCGTAAGGCCGGTGATGATGCCCAGCCCGCCGGCATTGGAAACCGCCGCCGCCATTTCGGCAAAGCCGACATAATGCATGCCGCCCTGAATGATGGGGTGCTGGATGCCGAACATTTCGGTGATGGCAGTTTTCATGGTGGTTTCTCCCGTCAGATTGCGATTTGCGCCGGAGACAAGCCGAATATAGGATCGGTTTCAAGCGCGCTTTTGAGAAGATCGGGCGCAAGGCACCTCCGCAGACCGTGCGCCGTAGCGTCATGGTGGTGCGGGAAAAATTGAGCAAGGGAGAGCACACAGTGCAAATCCACCAGCAACAAGCCGCGCAGACCCAACCGGGCGTGTCTGAACTGTTCTTCGCCAGCCTTGTCGCAAGCGCATTGGTCTATGTCGCCGGAGCATTGGTGTTCAGCGGGATCAGCTTCCTCGGTACAAGGACGGGCGGATTCTTCGCGGTGCTGCAATCGCTCGCGATGTTCGCCAGCGTGGGCCTGATTGCGGCCACCATGCTGGTGTTTCTGGTGGTGGCACCCCTCGGAACGGCCTTGGGCCTTGCGATGCTAAAGATATCGCCGCCGGGGTGGTGGCAGGGACCGATTACGGGCGCGCTGGTAGCCTTGTCACTCGAAGCTTCGGTCCTGGCCCTGTTCGCGAGCGAGCCATTGCAGCCCGAGTGGGGCAATGCCGCGACGCTGGCGATTCCCGTGGCTCTGGCGATGGTTGCGGGCGCTATCGTGCAGCAAAGGTTGCTGCGCTGGCCGGCAGGGCGGCCGCGCGGTTAACCCTTGGGTTTAAGCAGCCTGTCGGGCCTGATCCGGCGCGCTTCGCTGAACAGCGAATAGGTCTTGTTCACATAGTTCGATACATCGACGATGTTGTCCAGATACTTGTCCAGTTCCGGGGTCACTTCCTGTTCGACCAGCCGTACGTGCGATCCGGGATTCTCCGTCTCGAAGCGAACATAGAACCACGGCTCCCCGCGCTTCAGCACCAGCGGCTTGGTGACGTCGTGCCATTCGAACCCCCAGCTTAATGGCCGTGGCCAGATGTGAACTGGAAAGCGTCCGCCCATCTGCACGCCCGGTCGCGGGGTGGGGAAGTAATCAAGATAAGGCGCGGTCTGCACCACATAGCACGGCTCGTCCGCGACGAAGACATAAGGGGCGGTGATCTGGATGATCGGGCGTTCGGGATGGCGCCATTCGTTCTGCGGATGGAGCATCAGCATATTCGCGCGGCCCTGCGGCCGCATCGCCGATTTCTCGCCATCCGCATCGAGCAATTGCAGCTGTCCGTTGGGTTGCCGCCCGAATGACAGCGTCAGGTCGATCGGGCAGGGAATCACGAAATGCCGCCGGTCAAAATCGATCGCTGCTGGGCACACTTGTACCGATTTCGCAGATGAGGGCTTGGGATCGTGACGGGTGAAGGGTTTCGGTGGCCCCCAGATCGCATCGCTCCCTTGTGGAAAGCGCACCGTCCAGCCGACCGTCACGCTGCGTGATTTGCCGCGAGCCTCAATGTCGCGTGCGTCCGCCTCTTCGGCAAATTGGTCTTCCCAGCTCATTCCCGCTTCCCGTCAATTACAGCTTGGCGCGTCATGCCGACTTGCGACCGGTTTCGCAAATTTTCTGCACCGGACAGGCTTCGCATTCGGCGCGGCGCGGACGGCAGAACGTCTGCCCCAGCTTCTTCAGCAGCAGGTGATGTTCGTCCATATCGGCGGCGCTCCATTCCTCCGGCAAGATAGGTATAAGCGCGTCATAGGTTTTGGCGGTATCAGCCTTGGACGGGACGATCCCCATGTGTTGCATGATCCGCCGGTGATGGCCGTCGATCACCATCGCTTTGCGTTCGAATGTGCTGGCGTTCATCACCCCTGCGGAATTCTTGCGCGCCACGCCCGGCAATTGCTCCAGCCATGCCATCGCCTCTGCCGTTTCCATATCGGTGAGGTGCAGCAGGTCGACAGCGCCCCGCGCCGCAATGATCGCGTTCAGGCAATCTTTGAGCCGCTGCGCCGCCACTGTGGGGAAGGTCTGCAGTTGCAGCCGCGCTTCGAGATCGGCAACAGGCGCCGCCGCCACCGCTTCCCAAGATCCGTATTCGGCGATCAGCCCGTCGGTGGACGCATTGGACGCCGCTGTCTTGGTTTGTGCGCCGATCACGCCGTGAACCAGCACCCAGACCGGATCTCGGCGCTTTTCCGGCGGACGGTTGATCCGCCCGAACGCCGCGATCAGCTCCGCCTGCGTGCGCCGCAGCACGTCGCTGCGTGGGTCCGAGCCGAGATCGAGCTGCATCGCGCTTCGATGCGGCGCGATTACCGGGTGAAGACGAGCGAGAAGGTGACCGGCACGACCGGAGTGATCGAGGGAAGCCCGGCGAGTTCCTGCAACTGGGCAAGCCCATCGGTGAGGTTGTAAGTCCCCGCCTCGACGATCACCGGCGCGTCGGACACCGCCAGCACCCGGTCAGGCCCGGCGCGGGTCACGGTCACCTGCGCCTGGAACGGAGCCTCCACGCCCTTCAGCGACAGCGTGCCGTCGAGCGTCGTTTCGACACTTTGGCCAACGCCCAGCGTCGCGAACGCCGCCGGGTCGATCTGTGCGGTGACGGTGGCGCTGGGATTGTCGGCGACCACGAAGAAGATGTCGCGCATCCGTTCATTGCGGATGTCCACCCCGGTGGAAACGCTGGCAAGGTCGATCTCGACGGTCGCCGCACCATCCGCGGAGACGGTGCCGGCAAGAGTTTCAAAGGTGTTGGTTTCGGCGATCTCGCCCGCCTTGATCGTGACATAGGACAGGTCCGAAGCCGCCCCGTCCAAGGTCCACTCCGCACCGGTAACCGGCGGCGCGTCAGCGGGCGGTTCAGAACAGGCGGCAGCAGCCAGAAGCGGCGCGGCAATGGCGAAGCGAAGAATGGTGTTCACGGGGCAAGCCTCTCTTGCTGAATGGATTTCGTGATCGGGTACCAGAACGATCAACGGGCGCAAAGGTTGCGACGGCGCGCCCGTATCACTCCCACTCGATCGTGCCCGGCGGCTTTGACGTGAAGTCGTAGACCACGCGGTTGATGCCTTTCACTTCGTTGACGATGCGGGTGGCGACTTGCGTCAGGAAATGCGGGTCGAACGGGTAGACATCGGCGGTCATCCCGTCGGTCGAGGTAACGGCGCGCAACCCGCAGACGCTGTCATAGGTGCGCCCGTCGCCCATCACGCCCACTGTCTTCACCGGCAGCAGCACGGCAAACGCCTGCCAGATCGCGTCATAGAGGCCGGCCTTGCGGATCTCCTCGAGATAGATCGCGTCCGCCTTGCGCAGGATATCGCAGCGTTCCTTGGTTACTTCGCCCGGAATGCGGATCGCAAGGCCGGGGCCGGGGAAGGGATGGCGGCCGACGAAGGCTTCGGGCAGCCCCAGTTCGCGGCCCAGTTCGCGCACTTCGTCCTTGAACAATTCGCGCAAGGGCTCGACCAGTTCCATGTTCATGCGTTCGGGCAGGCCGCCGACATTGTGGTGGCTCTTGATCGTTACCGAAGGCCCGCCGGTGAAGCTGACGCTTTCGATCACGTCTGGATACAGCGTGCCCTGCGCGAGGAAATCCGCGCCGCCGATCTTCTTGGCTTCGGCTTCGAACAGGTCAATGAAGGCCGCTCCGATGAACTTGCGCTTCTTTTCCGGGTCGGTGACTCCGGCGAGGCCGGCGAGGAAGGTTTCCTCCGCATCCACGGCGATCAGCGGGATGTTGTAATGGTCGCGGAACAGGGTGACGACCTGCTCGGTTTCGTTGAGCCGCATCAGGCCGTGATCGACATAGACACAGGTCAGCTGGGCGCCGATCGCTTCGTGGATAAGAACCGCGGCAACCGCCGAATCGACCCCGCCCGAAAGGCCGCAGATGACCCGGCCCGAACCGACCTGAGCGCGGATTTCCTCGATCTTGGTCTTGCGGAATTCGGCCATGGTCCAGTCGCCCGCAAGGCCGCAGACGTGACGCACAAAATTGGCAATCAGCTTGCCGCCGTCAGGCGTGTGGACGACTTCGGGATGGAACTGCGTGCCATAAAACTTGCGCTTTTCATCAGCGATTACGGCGAAGGGCGCGCCGTCGGATGTCGCGACGATTTCAAAGCCGGGGGCGAATTGGGTGACCTTGTCCCCGTGGCTCATCCACACCTGATGGCGCTCGCCTTCTTTCCAGAGGCCGTCGAACAACGCGCAATCCTTGGTCACGGTGAGATAGGCGCGGCCGAATTCGCCCCCTTCACCGGTTTCGTGGCCGGGCCGGACTTCACCGCCGAGCTGGTGGCTCATCACCTGCTGGCCATAACAGATGCCAAGGATCGGGATGCCCGCTTCGAAGAAAGCCTGCGGCGCGCGGGGAGATCCTTCGTCCGGTACGCTGGCGGGCGATCCTGACAGGATGATGCCCTTGGGCTTCATTCGCTCGAACGCGGCCTCGGCCATGCTGAAGGGCGCGATTTCGGAATAGACGCCCGCTTCGCGCACACGGCGTGCGATCAGCTGCGTCACCTGGCTGCCGAAATCGACAATCAGGATCGAGTCGGGGAGATGATTGGCTTCCATCCGGGCGCGTTAAGCCACGGGGAGGCGCACTGTCCAGCATGCCGTGACGTCAGCGCACCAGCTTTCGACAGCTGCTGCACCGCAACATCGCCGGTTCCCGAAAAAATCGCGATTTTGCGTGAAATTTCGGGAACCCGTGTGGCGTATTTCGCATTTGCACAATCACTGTGTGCGTTGCACCGTTTCAAAAAGCAACTGAAGGCCGGTCAACGGCCCACCCCAATTCGAACACCCTCTCTTGAATACATGGAGTAGAAAATGCGTCTCATCCTCTCTGCCGTGGCTCTTGCTGCTGCTGTCGCAACCCCCGCAATCGCTGCTGGTGACGAAACCGTGACCGTTCGCGTCACCTATGCCGACATCGATCTTGCCAGCGCTGAAGGCCGTGCCGCTATCGAAGCACGCGTCAACGCCAAGCTGCGCGAAGCCTGCACCGTCGCAACCAACTCGCGCTACAGCTATGGCCGCGACATCGTCGATGAAAAGTGCGTTGCCGAAGCCCGCACCGCCGCGCTGGCCGAAGTCGAGCGTCTGGCCGCAGCCGAGCGCCGCGCCGGCGGACAGGTCGCCGCCAACTGATCGCGACCATCCGCCTTTGCGCGGATTTTGCAAACGGCCGTCGGAGCAATCCGGCGGTCGTTTTGCTTTGAAAACAGAGGCCTGCATCTGACCGCCACACCTTTGTTGCGTTTTGCGCAAGTTAATTGCGCATTTTATCATTTGAGTTTCACGCAATCGAACATCATTTGGCGCTTGCAACGCGATCAGGCTCCTCTCTCTCCACCTGACGCGATGTATTGGCAGCGGCGACATCCAAAAAACGGAAAGCTCTGCCGGCCTGCTTGCCGACAGCAGGCAGCCCAAGCGAGCCGGGAATGGCATGGTGACTTCCAGCACCGCAGCCATCCGCAAATCGGCCGCTGATCCGGCGCACTCCCCCCCTCGCGCCGGGGCTGTCCTGAAAACGGTTGCCGGCGAAGTTCGATGCGCCTCCCCCTAGGCGTTGGGATCGGGACTTTGCCCATACGACTAATTGCCTGTCACCGGCACGGCAGCGAGCGAGACGCGGCCACCCACTCCCCCCCCCCCGAATGGTGGCCGCGTCTCCACACTCCCTCATTCTCGACACTTTGCGTGATCGCGCGCTGACAGCCCAGTCATCCTTAAAACCGATCAGATTGTGCAAAAATTTCATTACGCGGTGCAGTAACATTATTGCCCCGCCGTTCGTATATATTAGCAGCAGCCGGGATATCCCTCTCCCAACCCCCGACCCCCCGGCTCAGGAGCAATCGCCATGAACACCATCATGGAAAAGGCGGTTTCGCTGTTCATCGCCGTCGCCATCAGCGGCACGGCATTCAACACGCTGATCGTCTGACAAACCGGGCCGGGCCGCCTGTCCACTGGCGGCCCGGAGCCGGAAGTTTTCAGGCCAGTTGCCCCGCCAGTTCGCGCAATTCGGTTTTGAGCAGCTTGCCGATGTGGCTGCGTGGCATTTCATCGATGGCATGAAGCGCAGACAGGCGCTGAGTCTTGCCCAGCCGCGCGTTGACTGCGGCCATGATTGCCTCGCAATCGCGCGCACCATCAGCCACCACGACAAAGCCGACAGGCGTCTCCCCCCATTGGCGCGATTCGACGCCGACAACGGCGGCCTCGATCACATCGTCCTCGCGCATCAATTCGGCTTCGAGATCGCTCGGGTAGATGTTGAAGCCGCCCGAGATGATCATGTCCTTGGCGCGCCCCACCAGTTCGACAAAGCCGTCTGCATCGACACGTCCGATGTCGCCCATGCGCATCCACACGCCGCCGTCCGGATCGGTCCATTGCGCTTCGGCAGTCTTGTCCGGGCGGTTCTTGTAACCCGACATCATCGTCTGCGAACGCCCTACAAGATTGCCCGGCGTTCCCGGTGGGACTTCTCTGTCATCGTCGTCGAGCACTTTCATCTCGCTGCCCGGCGCGGGACGCCCGACCGTGTGCAGCTTGTCCGGGAATTCATGCGCGGCGAGCAGACAGACAACGCCGCCTTCGGTCATCGAATAGATCTCGACCAGCCCGCCCGGCATCCGTGCCAGCACTTGTCGCTTCAACTCGGCAGAAAAGGGCGCGGAGGTGCAGTACTTCATCGCCAGCGATGACAGGTCGAAATCGTCAAAAACCTCGAAATCCATCAGCCGCTGATATTGCACCGGCACCAGCATGGTCACCGTGGTTCGATCGGCCTGAGCGTGCGCCAGCCAGCGGGCGCAATCGAACTTGCCCATGATGCGGATCGTGCCACCTGCCAGCAGCGGCGCGAGAAAGGCGACCATGGTGGTGTTCGAATACAGCGGTGTCGACGCGAGCGAGCGCACCTCCAGCCCGGCACCGAGATAGGACAGCGCGGTCGCCGCGAATTGCCGCCAGCGCATCTGGTGCGAATGGACGATGCCCTTGGGGATGCCGGTGGTGCCCGACGAATAGATGATGTTGAACGGATCGACCGGCGCCGGATCGAATTCGGGCGCGCGTGCACCGGGAGGAGCCATCCACTGCCCGATTTCCTCCAGCGGTACGCGGATCATTTCCGCCATGAAATCCGGCCCCAGTTCGGCGGCCTTGCCCGCGTCGATGAACAGGTGGATCGCACCCGAATCCTTCGCCATTCCGGTAAGCTGTTCAGGGCTGGCGCTGGTGGTGAGCGGCGCAGCCACCCCACCCGCACGGATGGTGGCCAGAAACACCAGTGCATATTCGACGCTGGATGTGCCGAGGATCGCGACCGATTGCCCGCGCTTCAGCCCTGTCTCCACTAGCCGCGCGGCAAGCCTTTCGATCAGGCCGACCAGTTCGGCCCAGTAAACCTCGCTCTTTTCATCCACCAGCGCCAGTGCGTCAGGTTGCGCTTTTGCCCAGTCTACAAGGATCGCAGGGAAGGAACCGAATGGCTGCGCCAGCCGATCGGACATGATTGCAGTGATATCATTCTCTCTCATGGCGCGCGACCTTAACGCCGGACCAGCGGCAATCAATCGCTCAAATGCATGGCCCGGAACAGGCGATTTCTTTACGCTTGGCGCCGATGATACAGGCAAGGAAAACGTTACAGACGGGGTATTGAAGGCATGACAAGAGGGCTTGGAGCGCGTTCAGCTGTATTGAAGCTGGCGATGGCGGCGCTGGCAGCAGCGACTGCGGCAGCGACCGGGGTAAGCGCGCAGCCGACACCGCCACCCCTACCCGATCGACCTCTGCCAGATGCGGACGTGCCGGTTGCCCGGCCTGCTCAACCCCTGCCATCGATCCTTGCGATCCTTGCCCATCCCGATGACGAGATCACCATTGCCCCCGTGCTGGCCCGAGCCGCGCGCGAAGGTAGCGAGGTAACGCTGGTGTTCGCGACCAGTGGTGATGCCGGTCCGGGCGTGAGCGGGATGGAACCGGGTGAGAAGCTCGCCGCGCTGCGCGAGTACGAGGCGCGTTGTTCCGCTTTCGCGCTGGGCGTGGGCGAGCCGATTTTCTGGCAATTGGGCGATGGCCAATTGTCGACAATGGCACGCGCGCCTGACAGCCCTGCACGCGATCTGGCGGAACGCATCGCTTCGATCATCGCGATCCAGCAACCCGGAGTGATCATGACCTGGGGCCCGGACGGCGGCTATGGTCATGCCGATCACCGCATGGTGAGCAATGCGGTAACGCAAGTGGTTCAGGCCATGGGTCACGATCGGCCCGACCTGCTCTATGCCGCGCTGCCTTCGGGCGAGGAAACCACCATCCCTGGCTTCGAGAACTGGGCAACGGTCGATCCCTCGCTTGTCACTGATCGGCTGCGGTATGAAATGGCCGATCTCGACGCCGCTCGCGCCGCGATTGATTGCCATGCCAGCCAGTTTCCTGAATCCGCCCGCACGATGCTGCCCTACCTGCTGCACCGGAATATCTGGCGCGGATCAGTGTTTTTCAGGCTCGCGCTGCCCCGATTTGAGCTTGCACATTAGACAGGCCTGATTGGGGTCGTGGAAAAGCGCCGTCATATCTGCCCCAAGAGTTGGGATTCGCCCCCCGCGCGCCTATATAATGCGCATGGAAACCAACAACTCTGACAATCAGGAAAACCCACCCGCCAAGGCCAAGACAGGCGGGGAATATGGCGCGGATTCGATCAAGGTTCTCAAAGGCCTGGATGCCGTGCGCAAGCGCCCCGGGATGTATATCGGCGACACCGATGACGGATCGGGTCTGCACCACATGGTGTTCGAGGTTTCCGACAACGCCATTGACGAGGCGCTGGCCGGGCATTGTGATCTTGTCCTGATCGAATTGAACCCCGACGGGTCGGTTTCCGTGGAGGATAACGGCCGCGGCATTCCGGTGGGCATGCACAAGGAAGAAGGCGTATCCGCCGCCGAAGTCATCATGACCCAGCTGCACGCAGGCGGAAAGTTCGAGAACACGTCGGACGACAACGCCTACAAGGTTTCTGGCGGTCTGCACGGCGTGGGCGTTTCGGTGGTCAACGCGCTGTCTGAATGGCTCGAGCTGACGATCTGGCGCGAAGGCAAGGAACACTGGATGCGGTTCGAGCATGGCGATGCCGTCGCCCCGCTCGAAGTGAAAGGCGATGCGCCCAAGGTCGATCAGAACCCTGACGACAACGGCTTCAAGAAGGGAACTCGGGTCACCTTCAAGGCCTCGCACGACACTTTCAAGAACGTTACCGAATTCGATTTCGACAAGCTTGAGCACCGCTATCGCGAGCTCGCCTTCCTCAATTCCGGCGTGCGCATCCTCCTGCGCGACAAGCGGCACGAGGAAGTTCTGGAGCACGACCTGTATTACGAGGGCGGGATCGCGGCCTTCGTGAAATGGCTCGATCGTAACAAGGAAGCGTTGATCGTGGAGCCAATTTCGGTGTCGGCCGAAAAGGACGGCATCGGGATCGATGTCGCTCTGGAATGGAACGACAGCTATTATGAAAACGTCCTTTGCTTCACCAACAACATTCCGCAGCGCGACGGCGGCACCCATCTGGCTGCATTCCGCGCCGCGCTGACCCGTACGCTCAACAATTACGCCGATCGTTCGGGCATGCTGGGCAAGGCCAAGGTCTCGCTTTCGGGTGAGGACATGCGCGAAGGGCTGACCGCGATCGTCAGCGTGAAACTGCCCGATCCAAAGTTTTCTTCGCAGACCAAGGACAAGCTGGTCTCCTCGGAGGTGCGCCAGCCGCTCGAAAGCCTGATGGGCGAAAAGATGAACGAATGGCTGGAGGAAAATCCCGGCGATGCCAAGTCGATCATCCAGAAGATCATAGACGCAGCCGCCGCGCGTGAAGCCGCCCGGCGCGCGCGCGAAATGAGCCGCAAGGGCGCGATGAGCGTTGCGTCACTGCCCGGCAAGCTGGCCGATTGCCGCGAACGCGACGCGACCAAGGCTGAAATCTTCCTGGTAGAGGGCGATTCCGCAGGCGGATCGGCCAAGGGCGGGCGTGACAGCCAGTATCAGGCGATCCTGCCGCTGAAGGGCAAGATCCTGAATGTCGAACGCGCGCGGTTTGATCGCATCATCTCGTCCAAGGAAGTCGGCACGCTGATCCAGGCGATGGGCACCGGCATCCGCGACGAATTCGACCTCGAAAAGCTGCGCTATCACAAGATCGTGATCATGACTGACGCAGACGTCGACGGCGCGCACATCCGCACGCTGCTGCTCACCTTCTTCCACCGCCAGATGCCCGAAATCGTCAAGGCGGGGCACCTTTTCATCGCCCAGCCGCCACTGTTCAAGGTCGCCAAGGGCCGGAGCGAGGTTTATCTCAAGGATCAGGGCGCGCTGGATCGCTATCTGGTCGATGCCGGATTGCAGGGCCGGGTGCTGGAAACCGCGGGCGGCGCGCGCTCGGATGCTGACCTGCGCGAAATCGTCGATCAGGCGCTGCGGCTGAAGAACATGATGGGCTTTGTCCCGCGCCGCTATGACACGGGAATCATCGAACAGATGGCGCTTTGCGGTGCTCTCGATCCCAAGCTTGGCGATGGCGAAAGGCTCGCCGTGCTCGAAGCAGCCGCGGCAAAGCTGCAGGCGGGCGATGCCGATGCGACATGGAGCGTGCGCGTGCTTGAAAGCGGCACGGTGCAATTCTCGCGGCTATGGCGCGGCGTCACCGATGTCCATGAAATCGAAGGCCGCTTCCTCACCAGCACCGAAGCGCACAAGCTGCATTCGATCGCCGGGCCGCAAGCCGAGACCTATGAAAGCGCCGTGCGTCTCGTGAAGGCCGGCGATGCGCAGGATGACGAGCCCGAAGCCGACGAGGCGGAGGGTGAGACCGAAGACAGCGGGACCGCTATATCCGAGGACGCGATCACCCGCCCGAGCCAGTTGCTCGACGCGGTGCTCGCCGCCGGGCGCAAGGGTCTATCGATCAGTCGCTACAAGGGACTGGGCGAAATGAACCCCGAACAGCTGTGGGAGACCACGCTCGATCCGGAAAACCGAGTGCTGTTGCAGGTCAAGGTCGAGGACGCCGACGTCACCGATGAAATCTTCACCCGCCTGATGGGCGACGTTGTCGAACCCCGGCGCGAATTCATCCAGAACAACGCTCTCAACGTCGCGAACCTCGACGTGTGATCGCGCTGGCCGCCCTCGCGGTGGTCTTGCTTGGCGCAGCATGGCTGGTCTTCGTCGCGGCGGTGTGTGCCATGCGGCCGGATGCGGCGCGCGACGGGCTTGCGCAGATGGGCGCGAACTGGCGGATGCAATTGGGCGAGCATGTGCCTCGCGCCGTGGTGGGAGCCGCGCTGATCCTGCGTGCCGCGCAATCAAAAGCACCTGTGCTGTTCGAAATCGGCGGCTGGTTCATTCTGGCCAGCTCGATCCTGATCCTGTTGCTGCCGATGCGCTGGCACCACGCCTATGCCGTGTGGTGGGCCGAGCGGATTCCCTTGCGGGTCTATCGCCTGTTCGCCCTGCCGACTGCGGCGGCCGGCGCAATGCTGGCTTATGCCGCCCTCTAGGGGCTTGATGTTTCGTTGCTAAAGCCCGACATCATCGGGAATGTCAGAAGCCGAACCTAACGACACATCCGCGCTCGAACACTGGAGCTTCCTGCTGCTGCTGGCGGCGGTGTCTTTCCTTTTCATGTGGGTCGCGTGGCCGTTTGCAGCACCGATCATGTGGTCGGCGCTCGCCGCAATCATGTTCCAGCCGCTGTACCGATGGTCGCTCAGAAAAACGCGGGGCAAACGCAACCTCGCGGCTTCACTCGCCCTGACGATCATCTTTATCGCGGTGCTTCTGCCTGCCTTGTTGATCGGATCGCTGGTGATCAACGAAGCCTTGGCACTGGTGAACAACTTCCGCGAAAACCCGATCGATATCGTCGCATGGTACGAAAGCATTTATGCCTTGCTGCCGGCCACGCTTCAGCAATTGATCGAGGATAACGGCTGGACCGACGTCTCTTTCCTGCAGGAGCGGTTGCAGGGCATTCTCGGTGAAAGCGCCGGTATGCTGGCCAGTCAGGCGGTGTCCATCGGCAGCGGTGCATTCGGCTTTTTCCTCAGCTTCGGCCTCGGCCTTTACGTCCTGTTTTTCCTGCTGCGCGATGGCGGGCGGATTGGCGAGACGATCCTGCATTCCGCGCCGATCGAGCGGGAGATTGCTGATCTTCTGGCCGAGCGTTTCCTCGGCATCGTGCGCGCCGTGATCAAGGGATCGGGCGTGGTCGGTCTTATCCAGGGCGCGCTGGGCGGCATCATGCTGGCGATTGCGGGCGTGCCCTCGCCACTGTTGCTGGGCGTGCTGATGGCGATCCTCGCCTTGATCCCCGCCGTCGGCACGGCGCTGGTCTGGGCTCCGGCAGGCGTGTGGCTGATCGTGGTCGGTGAAGTGTGGCAGGGCGTTTTCGTGCTGGGAGCGGGTTTCCTCATCATCAGCAGCGTCGACAATGTCCTGCGCCCGATTCTGGTCGGGCGGGACACCGGGATTCCCGACTGGATCATCCTGATCACGACGCTGGGCGGAATTTCGCTCGCAGGGTTCTCAGGCATCGTGCTCGGACCGCTGGTGGCGGGGCTGTTCCTGGCCAGCTGGGGCATTCTGCAGGAACAACGCGCCGAAGACGAAGAGGCGAGGGCAAAATATCGCGCCCGCGTCGATGTCGACGGCAGGGCGCTCCCCCCGGAGGACGACAACGCCGCCGACAATCAACCCCAAGCCGCGATGCAGGAAGGCTGAACCGGTGCAGTCGATGGTGGAGCCGGGCAGTCAGGCGGAGCAGGTCGGCCGCCTGATCCTTGCCGGTTTCATCGTGATCGCGCTGCCCTCGCTGCCGCTGGGCACCTATCTGATCTATCCCTTCGCGATCCTGACCACGTGGTTTCACGAGATGGGCCACGGGCTCAGCGCGCTGATCATGGGCCAGCGGTTTGATCAGCTGATGATTTTCGCCGACGGTTCGGGCGTTGCGCAAAGCGCGGTGGCGCATGACGCATCGCCATTCGTCCATGTCGCGATTGCCGCGGGCGGACCGCTCGCGCCGAGCCTGTTCGGCGCCGCTCTGATCCTCGCGAGCGCGCATCAGCGGCTGTGGCGGCCAACCTTGTGGGTGAGTGCGATCCTGATCTTTGCCTCGGTCATCATCTATGTCCGCTCGGCCGTCGGCTATGCCGTGCTGCCTCTGATCGCGGCGGGGCTGGCGGTGATCGCGTGGAAGGCTTCGGACGGGGTGGCGCGCTTCACGCTGCAATTCCTCGGCATCCTTGGCGCGATGAGCATGCTGCGCGACTGGAATTACCTGTTTTCGGAAAGCGCCGTGATCGGCGGGCGCGAGATGCTGTCCGACACCGGCCAGATCGAAGCCTCGCTCTATCTGCCGCACTGGCTGTGGGCGATCCTGCTGATCGCCGTGTCTGCCGTGCTGGTGGGGGCCAGCCTCAAATACGCGCTGGCGGACAAACGGCGGATCAGGCTTCAGCCAAAGCCGCCTGCCAATGTGCTGCAATTCCGGCGCACACCGCGCGACAAATAGCGCGGCGGCCCCGACGGTTCAGGACGCCACCCGGATCGTGTTGACACCGCGTGCCTGCGTTCCGGTTTCGCCGGAAAGCCCGATGAAGATCGTGTCGATGATCCGCGCCAGCTTTTCTTCGGACAGCTTGGGCGCGACGTAGATCAACGAATCCGGCAGCGTGTAGGGCGACACCATCTGGTTGATCAGCGACAGCGCCTCGTCGATTTCCAGCCCGGCGAAATATCCGTCCGCCTGCGCCTGCACGATGATTTCGCACAGATAGTGATCGGCCAGATCGACATAGCTGCGCACCCGCTCGAAATTGGCCGCGCCCATTTCGCACAGCATCCGGAAATTCTCGGGGTCTTCGCGAAAGCGATCGCGCGAGATGACGAAGCGCCTGCGGAAGAATTCGTACATCTTGCGATTGGGCGGAAGATCGGTGTCGAGCACCTCTTCCATCACCTTCATGTGCGGGGCGAGCCAGATCGCGGCAACCGCATCGAACAGGTCGTCATAATCCTCGAACACCCATTCGAACCGGCTGCGCGAAAGCCCGCTTTCGGTCTGGGCGACCGAAAAGGAAATCTCCGTCCCACGCGCCTTGACGAGATCGAGCACCATGCTCGCAATGCGCTTGCGCTCCTGCTGGCGGGTCTCTTCGCTCAAAGGCATGGGGCGGGGGTCCTCCTGATTTCGGCCCTAGATAGGGGGACAGGCCGTCGTCTTAAAGGCATAGCACGGAATTTTGTGCGGCGCAGCATCCTGCCTGCATGGCCGCACGATTCAGATGTCGTTTTTCCCGGCGATAATGTCGCGCGCCTGTTGTTCCAGCACCTTGTAGCGTTCGAGATCGGGGATTTTCGACCGGAACCATTCGGCGATCTTCAGCAGATCTTCGCCATAATTTCCGGTGGGCATCATCGGGGGGCTGAACCCGATCGTGCGCTTGTCATTGTCGGCATAGGCAAGGACGATCGGCACGCCCGCGGCCTTGGCGATGTTGTAGAAGCCGGACTTCCATTTCCCATCGGAGCTGCGCGTACCTTCAGCCGCAATGACGAGGTTCAGTTCGCTGCGCCGGTCGAATTCCACCTTCATCTGCTCGACCGTGTTGGCTTTCTTCGTGCGGTCGACCGAGATGCCGCCCATGTCGAGCATGAAGTTCTTCATCATGCCCTGAAACAGCGTGTGCTTGCCCATGAAGTTGGGCTGCACCTTTTCCTGCTTGGTGGCCCCTGCGAAGAACACGAAGTCCCAGTTGGACGTGTGCGGCGCACCGGCAATCACACACTTCTTCACGCCTTCGGGAAACCGTTCGACGATCTTCCAGCCGCGCTGCCAATAGAAAAACAGGATGATCCGGTTCACGATGCGCGACAGCAGCGTGACGTTACGGGTTTCGT
The DNA here is from genome assembly GCF_036322605.1 of Erythrobacter sp. Dej080120_24. Lineage (GTDB taxonomy): Bacteria > Pseudomonadota > Alphaproteobacteria > Sphingomonadales > Sphingomonadaceae > Erythrobacter > Erythrobacter aurantius. The sequence continues at coordinate 683,837 of NZ_AP027262.1, read as the reverse complement.
TGTGTTTCAAGCGTTGATCCCTCTCTCGCTCATACATCTGCCCTCAACCGGGGGAGTTACGCAAGGGAAAGCGTGGGGGTTGCCGAATTGCGCGATCACATCCGGAACACACCGAACTGAGGCCGCTCAGCAATCGGCGCTTCCAGCGTCGCGGCAAACGCCAATCCCAGCACGTCGCGGGTCTGCACCGGGTCGATCACCCCGTCGTCCCACAGGCGGGCGGTGGCGTAGTAGGGGTTGCCTTCGTCTTCGTATTTCTGGCGGATCGGGGCCTTGAACGCTTCGGCCTCTTCGGGTGTCCATTTGTCCGCGTCGCGGTGGACGGTGGCGAGGACGCTTGCGGCCTGCTCCCCGCCCATAACCGAAATGCGGGCATTGGGCCAGGTGAACAGGAAACGGGGGCTATAGGCGCGTCCGCACATGCCGTAATTGCCCGCGCCAAAGCTGCCGCCGATGACCACGGTGACTTTCGGCACGGTCGCGGTGGCGACGGCGGTGACGAGCTTCGCGCCATGCTTGGCGATGCCTTCCGCCTCATACTTCCCGCCGACCATGAAGCCGGAAATGTTCTGGAGGAACAGCAGCGGGATACGCCGCTGGCAGGCGAGTTCGATGAAATGCGCGCCCTTTTGCGCGCTTTCGCTGAACAGCACGCCGTTGTTGGCGAGGATCGCAACCGGCATTCCCCAGATATGGGCAAAGCCGCAGACCAGCGTCGATCCGTAATGCGCCTTGAACTCGTGGAATTCGCTGCCGTCGACCAGCCGCGCGATTACTTCCTTCACATCATAGGGTGCGCGCACGTCCTCGGGGATGATGGCGTAGAGGTTTTCCGCGTCGAATTTCGGCGGGCACGGGTCTTTCAGCGCCACGTCCTTCGCCGCAGCCGTGTTTAAGCCCAGCTGGCTGACGATATCGCGCACGATGGTGAGCGCGTGTTCGTCATTCTCCGCCAGGTGGTCAACCACGCCCGATTTCTTGGCGTGCAGATCACCGCCGCCCAAGTCTTCGGCGCTGATCTCTTCGCCCGTCGCGGCCTTCACCAACGGAGGTCCGGCGAGGAAGATCGTCCCCTGATTGCGCACGATCACTGTCTCGTCGGACATGGCGGGCACATAGGCGCCCCCGGCGGTGCAGCTTCCCATCACGCAGGCGATCTGCGGGATGCCGAGTGCGGACATGTTCGCCTGATTGAAGAAGATGCGCCCGAAATGCTCGCGATCGGGGAAGACCTCCGCCTGATACGGGAGGTTCGCGCCGCCGCTGTCGACGAGGTAGATGCAAGGCAGGCGGTTTTCCTGCGCGATTTCCTGCGCACGCAGGTGCTTCTTGACCGTCATCGGGTAGTACGATCCGCCTTTGACGGTCGGATCGTTGCACACGATCATCACCTGACGGCCTGAGACGCGGCCGATCCCGCAGATCATCGACGCGCCGGACACATCGCCTTCATACATGCCGTTGGCGGCAAGCTGTCCTACTTCGAGGAAGGGCGAGCCGGGATCGAGCAGCCGCTCGACCCGTTCGCGCGGCAACAGTTTCCCGCGTGAGACATGCCGCTCGCGATGCTTTTCCGGCCCGCCCAGCGCCGCTTCGGCGACAGCGGCGCGAAGATCGCTCGCAAGCGCCTTGTTATGCGCAAACCGCGCCTTGGCTGCCGGGTCTTCGCGGTCGAGCTTGGTGGTGAGAACGGGTGCGGTCATAATCGAGCTCTAGCGTTTCTTCACGAATTCGGCACGCAGGACGAGGCCTTTGATACCGGGATATTTGCAATCGATCTCCTGGCTGTCGCCGGTCAGCCGGATCGACTTGATCAGCGTGCCCTGTTTGAGCGTTTGTCCCGCGCCCTTGACCTCAAGATCCTTGATGAGCGTCACGGCATCGCCGTCAGCCAGCAGATTGCCCACCGCGTCGCGCACTTCGACGATGTCTTCTGCTGCCTGCCGCGCGGCGAATTCGCTGGCTGGCATCCATTCGCCCGATGCTTCGTCATAGACGTAATCTTCGTCGCTCATCGTGCGGCTCCGGTCAGCCTGGCATCGGGCTCTGTCAAAAGAACGGGTGCGGTCATTGTTTCTCTTGCCTCTCCTTGCCCCGCCAATGCTCCCATGCGGCGAAAAACACAAACGCGGCAAAGACGCTTTGCAGGGCAAGGCTGAAATAGAATTCCTCATAGCCTGCGATGAAGGCGGTGTAGCCGTTCACCAGCACATTGGACGCCATGATGGCGACGCCCAGCCACACGCCCCACCGCTCTCGCACCCAGATCAGCACGGCGGCGAGCGGATCGAGGAACGTCAGACTGGTCCAGTAGATGTTCCACGGCAGCGGGCGGAAATCATAGGGCAGCCAGCCGCCGTGATAGAGATCGAGCGAATGGGTGATCGTCCCGATCAGAAACCCGACAGTCCAGATGATCCGGGCGATGGTGGGCATCTCAGAAAACTTCCGGCCATTCGAGATTGTTGCTGTCAGTCCAAGCGAGACTGGCGGGCGCGGCCACGGGGCAATTCAGGAATTCGGCGATTGCCCGCACGGCCTCTTCACCGCTGACGAGGCTGCTGGCCGGGACGGTCGCTTCTGCATCGCTTTCCAGCCAGCCCTCCGCATGCTCCTTGCCTTGCGAGTACCACATGGAATTCGCCATTGGCTGCTGCTGGCTGTAAATATCATAGGCCAGCGAAAAGCCGTGCCCGCCGATGGCCTCAATCATCAGCGTGCGGCGCTCACCGCCATTGTCCGCAAATTGGAGCGTGCCGTAATCGCCCGGCTGCAATTCCCTGCATGACCCGGCGACAATCGCCTCACGAAGTGCGACTGCATCGATCGGCCTGCCGCCGAGCAGCAAGGTCGAGTGGAAACCGCTCAACCCGCAGCCCCGATCAGCTCACGTCCGATCAGCATCCGGCGGATTTCGTTCGTGCCTGCACCGATGTAGAGCGGCTTCGCGTCGCGCATGTAACGTTCCACCGGCCAGTCAGTGGTGTAGCCCGCCCCGCCCAGCGCTGCTTCGGCAACAGCGGCGCGAAGATCGCTCGCAAGCGCCTTGTTATGCGCAAACCGCGCCTTGGCTGCCGGGTCTTAGCGGTCAAGCTTGGTGGTCAGATCGGGTGCGGTCAAAACACCTCTCCAGCGAGAATCAAAAGTCCGATTAGAGACAGCAGAAAGCCGCCAGGATGCTTGGCCTTCATCATGGCCAGATTTGTAAGTCCAAGCACAAGCCACAAGCCACCTGTTGCCCATACTAGCAATTCTGGCGTTTCCGGTAGAACGAGAATGAGTGCGGTCAGCAAAAAGAACCCGCTGGAGGAGTGCCAGCCAAACCGAGTGATCCCTTGGGTCATCGGGTCCCTGATAAACGGATCATCAACCGCAAGGGTTGGCTCGATCAGCTTCTTCTCGCCCAACAAAGAATGGAAGATTGTCGCAACGACGATCAAGCCGGCTGCGATTATGTGAAGCCAGCTCACCCCGCCGCCCCAATCAACTCGCGCCCGATCAACATACGTCTGATCTCGTTCGTCCCAGCGCCAATGTCAAGCAATTTCGCGTCCCTCATGTAGCGTTCGACCGGCCAGTCGGTGGTATAGCCCGCCCCGCCCAGCGCCTGCACGCTCTCGGCGGCCACGCGGAAGGCGTTCTCGCTCGCCAGCAGGATCACCCCGGCCGCGTCGAAGCGCGTCGTCTGCCCGGCGTCGCACGCCTTCGCCACCGCATAGGTGTAGGCGCGGGCCGATTGCAGCGCGACATACATGTCGGCAACCTTGGCCTGCATCAGCTGGAAGCTCCCGATGGGCTTCCCGAACTGCTTCCTCTCGCGCAGGTAGGGGATCACCGTGTCGAGGCACGCCTGCATGATGCCGAGCTGCAACCCGGCGAGCACCACGCGTTCATAATCAAGCCCGCTCATCAGCACCCCGACGCCGCCGTTCAGCGGGCCCATGATGCGATCTTCGGGAATGAAGCAGTCGTTGAACACCAGCTCGGCTGTGGGCGAGCCCTTCATCCCGACCTTGGAAATCTTCTGGCCGATGGAAAAGCCCTCATCGCCCTTCTCGATCAGGAAGGCGGTGATGCCGCGCGATCCGGCGTGGCCATCGGTCTTGGCGTAGACAACCAGCGTATCGGCCTCGGGTGCGTTGGTGATCCAGAACTTGGTGCCGTTGAGGACGTAGCCGCCCTGTACTTCGTCGGCCTTCAGCTTCATCGAAACCACGTCGCTGCCCGCGCCCGCCTCGGACATGGCGAGGCTGCCGACGTGTTCGCCGCTGATGAGCTTGGGGAGATATTTGGCCTTCTGCTCGTCATTCCCCCAGCGGCGGATCTGGTTGAGGCACAGGTTCGAATGCGCGCCATAGGACAGGCCGAGCGAAGCCGATGCGCGGCTGACTTCCTCCACCGCGATCACGTGTTCGAGATAGCCGAGGCCGAGGCCGCCGTCTTCTTCCTCGACGGTGATGCCGTGCAGGCCCAACTCGCCCATCGCCTGCCACAGCTCCGCGCGGGGAAAGTAATCGTCACGGTCGATCCGTTCCGCCAGCGGCGCGATCTGTTCATCGGCGAACCGCGCGGTGGTGTCGCGGATCATCTCGGCCGCTTCGCCAAGCTGGAAGTCGAAATCGGGGGTGGCGCGCATGATATGTTCTCTGACAGGCAATGATTGTTCGGTATCTAGCGCGCATAGCAACACCCCGATCAAACGCCAATGCCCGCGCAACACCGTTTGACGGCAATCGCGCGTGCTGTATGTCCACATGCGGGATACCTCTGGAGCGCCATGCAAGGAGCGAACCGCTGAACTTTTCCGAACCACGGCCATGGCCCACGGGCACCCCTCCGGCAGAAGATTTCTGCAAGGAGGACGAACGGCTCGTCATCCTCTCCGGCTTTCATGCCGATGATCTGTTCGGCGATGAGGAACTGGCCCGCATCACCCGCTTTGCCGCGCGCCTGTGCAATGCGCCCAGCGCGGCTGTCAGCCTGGTCGAGGCGCACCGCCAGCGTTTCGTCACGGGTGAAGGGATAGGCGTATCGGAAACGCCGCGCTCCACCAGCTTCTGCGCGCATACCATGCTGGGCCATGATCTGCTCGAAGTGCTGGACGCGACGCAGGACCCGCGCTTCGCCGAATTCGCGATGGTGCGCGGCGATGCACATCTGCGCTACTATGCCGGGGCGCCGCTGATTTCGGCGGAGGGGGCGCCGCTTGGCGCGCTGTGCGTGACCGACACTGTCCCTCGCAGCGAACCTCTGTCCGACTTCCAGCGCGAAGGGCTGGCGGTGTTGGCCGAGGCGGTGATGCGACGCCTGCATGCACACCGTCAGGCCAACATGGCCGATAGCGAGCTGAAGGAGAGCGCCGACCGGCTGCAATTCATGCTCGACAGCGTGCCCGATATCGCCTGGTCAGCCGCGCCCGGCCCGCATTTCGATTACTTCAACGCGCGCTTCAGCGAAGTCACCGGGCGGGCCCCGCTGCAAGACGTAGAGGACTGGCGCACGATCATCCACCCGGACGATTTCGAGGCCACCGCGATCAAATTCCAGCACGCTCTGGATACGGCCACCTTCTTCGAGGACGAATGGCGGCTGCGCCTTGCCGACGGCAGCTTTCGCTGGGTCATCTCGCGCGCCGTCCCGTCAACCGCCGATCCGGCCACCGCGCGCTGGTTCGGCACGCTCACCGATATCCATGATCGCTACAGCATCTCGCAGGAGCGCGAATTGCTGGCGGGCGAGCTGGCGCACCGGATCAAGAACATCTTTTCGGTGATCACCGGTCTGATCTCGCTCAACGCACGCGGCGACAAGGCGCTGTCCGAATTCGCCGCCAGCATCACCGACAATATCCGCGCGCTTTCGCGGGCGCAGGACTTCGCTCTCAACATCGATCCCGAACCCGAAGACAACCTCAAGGAACTGCTCGGCGTCTTGATGTCGCCTTATGGGGTGGGGGATTCCAGCGCGGTGATCATTACCGGCGACAATGTCATCACCGGCGCACGTGCGACGACACCGCTGGCGCTCGTGTTCCACGAACTGGCAACCAATTCCGCCAAGTATGGCGCGCTGAGCGTTGCCGAGGGTGCGGTTTCGATCACCATCGAACAAGCCGATGCCGACGTGCGGATCGAATGGCGCGAAACCGGCGGGCCGCCAACGCAGCCGCCGCAGGACAAGGGCTTCGGATCGCGGCTCGTCACGATGGCGATCGAGCATCAATTGGGAGGCAAGATCGCACAGGATTGGCAACCGGACGGCCTGATCGCGCACATCTCGATACCGGCTGCGCGGCTGCGCCAATGAGACCGGCGCTGCCGGCGCGAACGCGGAACTTGGCGGATTGCCATTTCGCTTATAGGCTTGTGCGGCAATGCGCCTGAACTCACCGACGATCCTGCCGCTGCTGGCCACCGTCTTTGCCGTATCCGCCTGCGCGGCCGGGGACGAAGACAACTCCGCCCCTGCCGAAACACAAGCCCCTGCGCCAGACGACAAAGCCGAACGGCGTGGCCGCGACATTTCCTTTTCCGAAACCGCCTGGCTGACGGTGGGTGTGGACGGCGCGGTGCAGACAACCTTCTTTGATGCCGACGGACGCTATCGCGATCTGCGCAACGGCACTCTGGCAGCCCAGGGCGGCTGGGAACGCCGCGGCGATGGGATGCTGTGCTTTGAGCCGGACACCGGGAGCGGGGCGTGCTGGGATACCGGGCCGGTTGACGACAAGGGCGAGGCAATCGCCACCGATACCGCCGGAAAGCGCATCGCCATCAAGCGCGTTGCCTATATCGCTCCTGCCGCCTCCGATACGGCGGAAGCAGGCGACTGAAGGGGTATCCCATCAGCGACACCGTCCAATCCGGCAGCGTCCCTGACGCAATCCTGACTTTCGATCGGGTCGAGCGCCGCTATGGCGACGTGGTAGCCGTTGGCGGTGTCAGTTGCAGCATCTCCAAAGGCAGCTTCGTCGCGCTGGTCGGATCGTCGGGATCGGGCAAGTCGACCCTGCTCAAGATGGTCAACACGCTGGTGACACCGACAGGCGGGCGGGTGCTGTTCGGCGGCGAAGACGTGACCACGATGAAGCAATCGCAATTGCGCCGCCGGGTCGGCTATGTGTTTCAGGGCATCGGCCTGTTCCCGCATTTCAGCGTCGGCGAGAATATCGCCATCGGCCCGCGGCTGGCCGGTGAGAAACTTGCCGCTGACCGCATCGCGGAACTGCTCACTCTGGTCGAACTTGACCCGGAAATGGCAAGTCGGATGCCCGATGAACTGTCGGGCGGGCAGCGCCAGCGGGTTGGCGTGGCGCGGGCGCTGGCGGGCGATCCGGAACTGCTGATCATGGACGAACCCTTCGGCGCGCTTGACCCGATCACGCGTGCCGCACTGGGCGAGAAGGTGCGCGAGCTGCACGACACGCTCGGCCTGACGACGATCATGGTCACGCATGACATGGCCGAAGCGCTGCTGCTGGCAGACCGGGTGATGGTGATGAGCCAGGGTGAACTGGTCGCTGACGAAACCCCGCGCGCGCTGCTCGGCGGTGCCGGAGGCGAGATCGCGCAGGGGCTGGTCGCCGTTCCGCGCGAACAGGCAGAACGGCTCGCGGCGATGGAGCGGCGCACACCGTGATCGAGATCTTCGAAACCCTGCTCGGCCTTGGCGACAAGCTGGCGGCCCATGTCGTGCTCGCCGCGAGCGCTATCGGGCTGGGCATTCTGGTGGCACTGCCGCTGGCGGTCTGGGCCAGCCGCTCGCCTGCCGTCTCGCGCATCGCGCTGGGCTTTGCCAGCCTTGTCCAGACCATCCCGGCGCTGGCGCTGCTGGCGCTGTTTTTCCCGATCCTGCTTAGCTTGCGCGCGGTGTTTGGCGAAGATTTGCCCACGCTCGGCTTCCTGCCCGCCCTGTTGGCACTCGCTCTCTATGCACTGCTGCCGATCCTGCGCAACGCGGTGACGGCGCAGGCCAATCTCGATCCCGGCGTGCTTGAAGCGGCGGACGGCGTCGGCATGACAGGCTGGCAAAAGCTCACCCTCGTCGAAGCGCCGCTGTCCGCGCCCTTCATCATGGCCGGCATCCGCACCGCGAGCGTGTGGACCATCGGAGCGGCGACGCTTTCGACCACCATCGGCCAGCCGAGCCTTGGCGATCCGATCTTTGCCGGGCTCCAGACCCAGAACTGGGCGCTGGTCGTGGCCGGTTGTCTTGCGAGCGCTGGCCTCGCACTCGTTGCCGACTGGCTGCTGTGGTGGATCGAACGCGGCATTGACGAACGCAAGCGGTGGAAGTGGCTGGGCGCGCTGATCGCCGTAGTGGCCGGAGTGACAACGGCGCTGGCCTACCAATCGGGCGGTGATGACGAAGACACCATCGTGATCGCGTCCAAGCAATTTTCCGAACAATACATCCTCGCCAAGCTGATCGGTTCGCAGCTTGAGGCGGCGGGCTACACCGTCGAATATCGCGACGGGTTGGGATCGGCGGTGGTGCACAGCGCTGTCGCTTCTTCCAGCATCGACATCTCGGTCGATTACACCGGCACGATCTGGACCAACGAGCTGCGCCGCAACGACAATCCCGGGCGCGAGGCGATGTATGAAACCATCGTCGAATGGGAACGCGCGAACACCGGTATCCGGGTGCTGGGGCGGCTCGGGTTTGAAAACGCCTACGCCTTCGCCATGCGCGAGGATCGCGCCGCCGAACTGGGCGTGACCTCTCTTGAGGAACTTGTGCCCTATGCGCCGCAGCTGACTGTCGGCGGCGATCCCGAATTCTTCGAGCGGCCCGAATGGATTTCGGTGCGCGACGCCTATGGGATGCGCTTTGGCGAAACCCGCAATTTCTCTCCCACCTTCATGTACAACGCGCTGAAATCGGGCGAGGCCGACGTGATCAGCGCCTACACCTCCGACGGGCGGATCGCGGCGGACCGGCTGGTGGTGCTGAGCGACCCGCGTGAGGCGCTGCCCAGTTATGACGCGATGCTGATGCTGTCACCGCGCATCGCCGGAGACGAAGGCATCGCCCGCGCGCTTGAGCCGCTGGTGGGCGCGATTTCGGTGGAGGCCATGCGCGAGGCGAATTTCGCCGTGGACCGCGAAGGTGAAGGCAAATTGAACCCGACCGAGGCCGCCCGCGAACTGGCGCGCAAGATCGGGCTGTAACACCCCGCAGCCTTCATTGCTGCACCTGCGGGGGAAATTGACAAAGCCGACACAGTTTCAGCCTCCTATGTCCGGATCAAACTGTTGGTTTGAAGGGGAAAATGGGGCTTCAACCGAAATTGACACATATCCTATTTTAAAAAAATTCCCCGGCCCTCAAAGCCCGCCAAAGACCAACAAATTGAAAGAGCCGGTATGACCGTAACCGAACCGGCGAGAGTAGGAAAATGATCTAGCGCACGCGGCGCCAGGTCTGTGCCTGACAGAACGGCCCGATGCAGCCGCGCACCTCGATCGTGTCAGGGCCGGTGCGGCGGATGATGGAACGATAGCTGCGCCCCGACTTGGGATCGTAGATGCGCCCGCGCCACAAATCCGATTCCTGGCGAAACTCGGTCAGAATCGGCAGGCCAAGCAACTTGCGGCTGCGCAGCCGCGTTTCGGGATTGTTGATGTCGCGCTGATCCGCCCCATCGGGTGGCGGAACCAGAAACCGCGAAATCGTGCCGCAGGTGGTGTTGCCGCAGGGCTTGATCTCGACAATCGCGTCACGCTCTGCCGTCACCCAGCGGCCCGAAATCGGCTCTGCCGCGGCGGCATGGGTGGCGGTGATCATCATCGCAGCAATCGCCGTCAGCAACCCCATCAACATGCGTGCCATCATTGCCGGATCTCCTGAGCGTGCGGACAGAATACGCCGGAAAAGCGGCGCGGGTTACATTCTAATCGAAACCGACCCCGATGGGCCAGCGCCTTCCGCAAATGCCCAGCACCTTGAACAGCGCGCCCATCTGGCCGTCGTCCACCAGCCGGTCAAACTGGCGTTTCAGCTTGGCCTGTTCCTCTGGGATCTTGCGCACCAGCGCCTCGTGCCGGATTTCGATCCCCATGTTGCGCAGCCAGTCGCCCTGCATTGTCAGGCCCATGACATCCGCGCCATTGGCTTCGGCGACGTGTTTGAGCAGTTCGAAATCGACATGGGTGGTCAGGTCGGCTTCGCCCGGATGCTTGAGCGGATCGACCTTTTCATGCGCGCGCAGCGCCTGCAGCGTCGATCCCGCGCGCAGTTCGAACGGGCCGTAGTCGATGATCAGCGCGGCCCCGCCCTGCTCCTTCAGCCGCTGGGCGATTTCGGCCATCACCGCGCTGGCGGCGGCGCTGGTTTCGATCATCGTCCCTTGCGGCGCGCTTTTCCAGCTGGGCGGTACGATCGCGTCCATCGGCTTGTCCCCGGCGACGAACACCAGATCATCGCCGTCCAGCCCGATCATGCGTTCGTGCCAGCCCTGTGCCGAGCGCACCAGCTGGTGCACCGGCAGCGCGTCGAAGAATTCGTTTGCGATGATCAGCAGCGGCGCATCGTCGGGCAGGGTCGACAGATCATGGTGGTGGGTCGCCTTCGGGAAAGCCTCAAGCTGGAGCTTGCGCAATTCGGGCGAGGTTTCGACGAAGTGGATTTGCGGGTCGAATTCATAGCGCGCGGCGGTGCGCAGCGCGTCCTTTGTCAGCGTGCCGCGTCCCGGGCCGAGTTCGACATAATGGATGCGCTTGCGCGATCCCATGCGCACCCACAGATCGGCAAACCACAGACCGATCAGCTCGCCGAACATCTGGCTGACTTCGGGCGCGGTGATGAAGTCGCCTTCCTCGCCCAGAGGATCGCGGGTGGTGTAATAGTGCGCGTTGCTCTCCGCCATGAAGTGCGCGAGGCTGATCGGGCCGGTTTCGCGGATCAGGCGGCGGAACGTCTGGCCAAGATCTTTCGGCTTGGCGGGCGCGTCCTGTTTCGGCTCTGACGGCTTGTCCTGCTTGGCGGATTGGGCCTTCTTGGCGGATGGAGCCTTCTTCACCGCTTGGGCTTTCTTCGCAGCCTCGGCTTCGGCCTCCTCCATCGCCTTCGCTTCGGCTTCAGCCTTGGCTGCCGCCGCTGCTTCGGCTTTCTTCTTCTTTTCAGATTCTGCCTCGGCCTTGGCCTTGGCTTCTGCTTCTTTCCGGGCTTTCTCTTCGGCAGCCTTCTTTGCCTTGGCTTCGGCTTTCGCTTTTTCTTCCGCCTCTTTCCGGGCCTTGGCCTCTTCGGCGGCTTTGGCTTTTGCCTCGGCTTCCTTCTTCGCCTTTTCTTCGGCTTCGCTGCGTGCCTTCTCTTCCGCTTCCCGCTTGGCCTTCTCTTCCGCTTCCCGCTTGGCCTTCTCTTCCGCTTCCCGCTTAGCCTTTTCCTCGGCCTCCTTCTTCGCCTTGGCGGCGGCTTCGGCTTTCGCCTTCTCTTCTGCTTCGCGCTTGGCTTTCGCTTCAGCTTCCGCCTTGGCCTTTGCCTCGGCTTCCTTGCGCGCCTTTTCTTCGGCCTCTTTCTTCGCCTTCGCTTCGGCGGCGGCCTTGGCCTGCCGCTCGAGTTCGAGCCGGGTCTTCTCGCGCAGCTCGGCCTCGATCCGTTCCATTTCCTCCGCTTCGGCCTTGGCGCGGGCTTCGGCTTCCGCCTTTGCCTTGGCCCGGGCTTCTGCCTCCGCCTTGCGACGGGCCTCTTCCTCGGCGGCTTTGGCGGCCTTTTCGGCTTCTTCCCTGGCCTTCTTATCGGCGGCTATGCGCGCTTGCTCCCTGGCAAGCTCTTCGGCCTCCGCCTTTGCGCGTTCCTCGGCATCGCGCTTCGTCCGTTCTTCTGCTTCGCGCCGTTCGCGCTCTTCCGCCTCGCGGCGCGCCTGTTCCTCGGCCGCCTTTCGCGCTTCCTCGGCTGCGGCCTGCGCGCGCGCTTCGGCTTCCGGATCATAGCCCGGCTCGATGGGAACAAGCGTTTCAGTGCCGTCGGGTTCGATCAGGCGCAGACTGCTGCGCCACGATCCGAAAAGGGCGATGCTGCCTAGGCTGCGGCCGGCGCCGAGCTCCCCGTTCCAACGGGTTTCCTGGTCACGGCGAAGATCGTGACAATCAATCCAATCAGTATCAGCGGTATTGTCAGCCATTGGCCCATCGATAGTCCGGTTCGCACCGCGAAGTCAGCCAGTTGTGCATCCGGCTCGCGGAAAAATTCGTTAACAAAGCGGGCAATCCCCATGCCCAGCATGAACACGCCCACCAGCAGACCGGGGCGATAGCGCGCGTTCGTCTTCCAGAACAGCAGCAGCAGGATCACCAGCAGCGCCAGCCCTTCGAGGCCTGCCTGATATAGCTGGCTGGGGTGACGCACGATTTCCCCCGCGCGCGGATCGGGGAACACCATGCCCCACGACACATCGGTGGCGCGGCCCCACAATTCGCCATTGTTGAAATTGGCAAGGCGTCCCAGCAGCATCCCCATCGGCACGCCGGGGGCGACGTAATCGCAGATCCGCAGGAAGTTCAACTTGTTGCGGTAGGTGACAAACAGGATCGCCAGCACCACGCCGATCAGGCCGCCGTGGAAGCTCATTCCGCCATCCCACAGCCGCAGCAGCTTCCAGCCGATGAACCCGTCAGCCGAAAAATCGGTGAATGCGCTGGGAATGCCGGTGTCGCCACCGGTGTAGAATGCCGCGTATCCCAGCCTGCCGCCCAGAATCACGCCCAGCGTGCAATAAAAGAACAGATCGTCCGCATGGCGCTGCGCCATCGGCGCGCCGGGTGTCTTCAGCGCCTTCGACGTGTGCCAGTAGGCAAAGATCACCCCGATCAGATAGGCCAGCGAATAATAGCGCAGCTGGAACGATCCTAGTTCGAACAGATAGGGCCGCATGCCGAGGTCCGACCAGTAAATCGGGTCTGCAGCGCCGCCGCTTGCAGCAAGTAGTGACAGCACGGATGGAACCTCTTAATGGTAATGATACGCCGTATCGCGTAACCGCGTTGATACGGTGTTTTGGCACAGCATGGGGCCGGGGGAAAGACCCCTGGCAAATCCCGACAGGCGCGCCGCATCAGTTTTGCCTGCCGTACCCCGCACGGCAGTTCGAGAGGACAAACCCGCCCGGTTCGTGGCGAGACGAAGGAGAGAGACCCGCATGCCCACCCAGCTGGACAATGCACTTGAAAAGATCATCACCGCGCTGACCCAGGAGGGGCAGCCGTTTCACACAAGCCCGTTCGAACGCGACGGCGTGACGATGCCCGCTTTCACCGTCGCCCCGCCGACGCTGGCGCATTACTTCGCGCATTTCTGCAACGAGCATAAGGACGTGCCGTTTCTGGTCGATGGCGATCTGCGCCTGACCTTTGGCGAAACCTATGCCGCGGCGATGTGCGTCACCGAAGGTCTGGTGAAGCTTCATGGCGTCGAAAAGGGCGACCGGATCGGTATCGCGGCGCGCAATTCGGCCAACTGGATGATCGCTTACATGGGCATTGCCATGGCTGGCGGCTGCGCGACACTGCTCAACGGGTTCTGGGGCGGGGAAGAGCTCGCCTATGGCATCCGTCTGGCCCAGTGCAAGCTGGTGCTGGCCGATGCAGGCCGCGCCGCGCGGCTCGAAGGTACCGAGCATGACGCAAAGCTGGTGATGATCGATCATTCCGTTCCGGCAGAAGGCCTCGCCAATATCTGGGCCGCACCTGCCGACATGGCCGGATCAGTCGCGATGCAGATGCTGGGCCAGCTCGGCCCGGACGATCTGGCAACCATCCTCTACACATCAGGCTCCACCGGACAGTCGAAGGGTGCATTCTCCGATCATCGCGGCGTCGTTTCCGGCGTGATGAACTATGTCGCACAGAGCGCGATGGCCAAGTTCCATCTCGAAATCCAGGGCGAGGATGTAAGCGCACAACCCTGTGCACTGGTGGCCGTGCCGCTGTTCCACGTCACCGGCGAAGTGCCGCTGTTCCTGCAAAGCTACGCGATCGCGCGCAAGCTGGTGCTGATGCCCAAATGGGACGCCGAAGAGGCGCTGCGGCTGATGGCTGCGGAAAAGGTGACCTATTTCGTCGGCGTGCCGCTGATGAGCTATGAGATCGCAACCCATCCCAACCGCGCAAACTACGACCTGTCGGCATGCAAGAGCTTTGCCGCCGGCGGTGCGCCGCGCCCGGTTGAACACGTCACCCGGATCAAGGACGCCTTCCCCGGCGGTTTCCCGATCCTCGGCTATGGCCTCACCGAAACCAATGCGGTGGGCTGCGGCAACTTCAACGAAAACTACCTCGCGAAACCCGGATCGACCGGCAAGGCATCGCGCCCGCTGGTGGAACTGGCGATCCTCGACGATGACGGCAATCATCTCGAGAAGGGCAAGGTCGGCGAAGTCTGCATCCGCAGTGTCGCCAATTTCCGCGGCTATTGGGACAATGAGGAAGCAACCGCCAAGGCGTTCACCAAGGACCAGTTCTTCCGCACCGGCGACCTCGGCTATCTTGATGAAGACGACTACCTCTTCATCGTCGATCGCAAGAAGGACATCATCATCCGCGGCGGTGAAAACATCACCTGCATCGAGGTGGAAGATGCGATCTACGCGCACAGCGACATCGCCGAATGTTCGGTTTTCGGCCTGCCGGATGATCGCATGGGCGAAGTGCCCGCAGCAATCTTCCGCGTGAAGGACGGCCGCACCCCGATGACGGCGGCTCAGCTGCGCGAATTCCTGCTGGCGCGGATTGCGCCCTTCAAGGTTCCGCTGGAAGAGCATATCTGGGTAACCGATGAAGCTCTCCCCCGCCTTGGCACGCAGAAGATCGACAAGAAATCGCTGCGCGAAACCTATACCAAGCAGCTGGCGGCGGCCTGATCCGCTGCCCGTTTTGCCGGTGATACAACTTGGGGGAACGCGATGACCGACTGGAGCCTGCCCAGTCGGCGCGTTCCCCGCCAGCGCGCCATCATCAATCGCCGCGAGTTGACGGGCAAGATCGCGAGCCTGGTCGAACAGCACGGCAAGAACGCGCGCAAGCCCGTTCTTGCCGCCTTACAAAGCGCGCTTGATGACGGGCGGCGCGAACTTGAATCCCGCCTCACCGAAAAGCCTTCAGCAGGGCACGAAATCACGCTGGGCTACGCCTTCCTGACCGACCAGATCGTGCGCGTGATCCATGATTACGTCACCGAGATGGTATATCCGCCGGGCAATCGCACCACTGCCGAAAGGCTCGCCGTATTGGCGGTGGGCGGATACGGGCGTGCGGAAATGGCGCCCCAATCGGATGTCGACATTGCCTTTGTCACCCCGATGAAGCGATCACCCTGGTGCGAACAGGTGATCGAGGCGATGCTTTACATGCTCTGGGATCTAGGCCTGAAAGTCGGCCATTCCAGCCGCACCGTCTCCGACACCATGCGCATGGCAAAGGATGATCTGACGATCCGCACCGCCCTGCTCGAAGGGCGACTGATCTGGGGCGATCAAGGCGTGTACGAGGAATTGCGCCAGCGTTTCTGGACCGAAGTGGCCAAGGGCAGCGAACAGCAGTTCCTTTCGCAAAAGCTCGAAGAGCGCAACCAGCGGCACAAGCGCATGGGCGACAGCCGCTATGTCGTCGAACCCAATATCAAGGAAGGCAAGGGCGGCCTTCGCGACCTGCAAACGCTGTACTGGATCGGCAAGTACAAGCACCGCGTGGAAAGCGCCGCCGACCTCGTCAACGTCGGGTTGTTCACGGAAAGCGAATATCGCGGTTTTCGCCGTGCCGAAGGGTTTTTGCTGGCGGTGCGCTGCCACATGCACGTCATCACCGGCCGGGCAGAGGACCGGCTGACCTTCGACCTGCAACGGCAGGTGGCGGAGCGGATGAATTTCGCCGATCGACCGGGCAAGAGCGCGGTCGAACGCTTCATGCAGTATTATTTCCTGCAGGCAAAACGGGTCGGCAATCTGACGGGCGTGTTCCTCGCCCACCTTGATGAACAATACGCCAAGAAACGCGCCCGCAGCGGCTTCTTCGCCGGATGGTCGGCCAAGCCGCGTGTCCACCGGGGCTATGTGATCGACAGCGGGCGGATCAAAGCGCAAAGCGACGACTGGTTTGCAAAGGACCCGGTGCGGCTGATCGAAGTGTTCCAGATTGCCGAGGCCGAAGGGCTCGAGGTCCACCCCCAGACGATGCGGCAGGCGGACCGCGACAGCAAGCTGATTGACGCCTCGGTGCGCAAGGACCCGCGCGCCAATGCGCTGTTCCTTGATCTGCTGGGCGGGCGGAAAGACCCGGAAACCGCGCTGCGCTGGATGAACGAGGCAGGCGTGTTCGGCCGCTTCGTGCCCGATTTCGGGCGGGTCAACGCCCAGATGCAGTTTGACATGTATCACCACTACACTGTCGACGAACACACGATCCGGGCGATCGGGCTTCTGTCGCAGATCGAGCGCGGCCTGCTCGCAGCGGATCACCCCCGCGGAACCCGGCAGATCCACAAGGTCGCCTCGCGCCGGGCGCTGTTCGTCGCGGTGCTGCTGCATGATATCGCCAAGGGGCGCGGCGGCGATCATTCGGTGCTCGGAGCAGAGGTGGCGCGCGAGTTGTGCCCGCGTTTTGGGCTGGATGAAAAGGAGACGGAACTGGTCGCCTGGCTGGTGCTGCAACATCTGCTGATGAGCTCCACCGCGCAGAAACGCGACCTGACAGACCCCAAGACGATCGAGGATTTCGTCGCGCAGGTGCAATCGCTCGAACGGCTGCGCAATCTCGCGATCCTGACGGCGGTGGATATTCGCGCAGTCGGGCCGGGGACGTGGAACAGCTGGAAAGGACAGCTGCTGGGCGAACTATACGACGCCGCGCAGGAACGGCTGCGGCTTGGCCACAAGCGCACCGGCAGGGCGCAGCGCGTCGCAGCACGCAAGGCTGCGACTGGCGAACTGCTGGGCAAGAAAGCCTATCTGGTCGAGGAAGTGGGCGAACTGATGGCGGACGCTTACTGGATCGCCGAACCCGAAGACATCATCGCCAAGAATCTGGTGCAGTATGAAGAAGCACAGCGGATCAAGGATCACCTCTCGATCCATTGCGAGGTGGACGAGGATCGCGGCGCGACGCTCGTCAGTGTGATCGCGCCTGACCATCCCGGACTGTTCTATCGCATGGCGGGCGGGATGCATCTTGCCGGCGCAAACATCATCGATGCGCGCATTCACACCGCGATGAACGGCTATGCCTTCGACAACTTCCTGGTCCAGGATCAGCACGGCGGTCCGTTCCGCGAGGAAACCCAGATTGCCCGGTTGAAAAAGGGCGTGCGCGATGCGCTGCAGGCGAATGTCGAACTGGTGCCCAAGCTCGCCGCCCGCCCACTCGCTCATTCACGCGCGGCGGCATTTGCAGTCGCCCCGCGGGTCGGCTTCGACAATTCGGCTTCCAACCACTTCACGGTGATCGAAGTGACTGCGCGCGATCGTCCGGCGCTGCTGAACCGGCTGGCCTATGCGCTGTTCCGGGCGAATCTGATCGTGCAATCGGCGCACATCACCGCCTATGGCGAAGCGGTGGCGGACACTTTCTATGTGACGGATCTCACCGGCAGCAAGGTGACCGCGCCCGATCGCCTCGCCGAAATAGAGGCGGCGTTGCTGTCCGCCGCCAGTGACGAACGCCAGCGTGAGCACGAAAAGGCCTGATTTTCCGGCCTGACAGACCAACGGCATGACAGTTCGACCAGCGACCTGCGGAATAGGTTGCGCCGGAGCTACTGATTTTCTAGAGGCAACCTCCCCTACGTCAGGAGAGGTTATTACATGAATATCCGTACCCCCGCGCGGACCCTTACCGCGCTCCTTCTCTGCACGTGCGCCGCAACCCCCTTTGCCGCACTTGCCCAGACTACCCAGGACGAAACCGTCGCAGACGACGCGCAGCCGCAAGAGCGCGCCAGCGCGCTCGACACGATCGGCAACATCGTCGTCACCGGCACCAAGACCCGCGATCCCGAAGATGTTCAGGATGTCGCGCTGGCGGTGACCGCGTTTAACGAAGACACGCTCGAAGCCTTCAAGATCCGCGACGTGCAGGGCCTTACGTTCCAGGCTCCCAACGTCAGCCTCGACCAGATCGGCACCAGCCGCGGCACGGCGAACTTCTCGATCCGCGGCCTTGGCATCAATTCGTCAATCCCGTCGATCGATCCGACCGTCGGCGTGTTCGTCGATGGTGTCTATCTCGGCATCAACGGCGGCGTCGTGTTCGACATTTTCGACCTTGAAAGCGTCGAAATCCTGCGCGGCCCGCAGGGCGTTCTGTTCGGTCGCAACGTGACCGGCGGCGCGGTTCTGATCAACACCACCAGCCCGACCGAGGATTTCCGCGGCAAGGTCCGCGCGGCGGTCGACGGTCCGGTTGACGGTGGCCGTGGCGGTGAAAACTACACCGCGAGCGCGGTGCTTTCCGGCCCGATCATCGAAGACACGCTGCTGTTCAAGGTCGCAGGCTATTACAACAATGATCGCGGCTACTTCCGCAACAGCTTCGACGGATCGAACTTCGGCCAGGCCGAAACCTACATCCTGCGCGGCGCCCTCGAAGCGCGGCTTGGCGATCTCACGCTTACCGGCAAGGTCGACTATTTCGATTCGAACGGTGATGGCCCCGCTGGCCAGAACCGCGGCATCTTTGATCGCGACAGCTTCGATTTCGCGATCGACAACGCCGGGTTCTACGACACCGAAATCCTCACCACCTCGCTGACGGCGGAATGGGATATCGGCCCGGGCACGCTGACCAACATCTTCGGCTATCGCGACTACAGCGCGCTGACCGATGCCGACATCGACGCGACCGCGCTGTTCCTGTTCCACTCGAACACCGAAACCGCGCAGGACCAGATTTCGAACGAGCTGCGCTATGCGATCTCGACCGACAATTTCGACCTGACTGTCGGCGGCTTCTATTTCGACCAGACGCTCGCCTACACCGAAGTGCGCCAGATCCCGGTTTCGACCCCGCTTACCTTCTTCGGTGGCGGCCGTCAGGATCACGAAGTGCTGGGCGCTTTCGTCAACGGCCAGTTCTATCTGACCAGCGATCTGTCGATCATCGCCGGCATCCGCTGGAGCCAGGAAACCAAGGACGCCGACGTCACCTATGTGCGTCCGCGCCCGGCCTGTTCAGTGGTCGACAGCACCTGCCCGACGACCGGCACCAACCCGTTCATTCCGACGGAAAACAACGGGTTCTCCGATCGCGTGCGGTTCCGCAACCTCTCGCCGAAGCTTGGTCTGCAGTACGAATTCAACGACAGCCAGGTCTATGGCCACTGGACCCGCGGTTTCCGTTCGGGCGGCTACAACTTCCGCATCACCAACGCCCGCGCGTTCGAAGCGATCGTTGCCCGTCCGGGCGGCACGTTCTCGTTTGACGAAGAACAGGTCGACAATTTCGAAATCGGCGGCAAGTTCCAGTCGGCTGATGGTGCCTTCACGATCAACGTGGCGGCTTACATCACCAAGATCGAGAACATGCAGCGCGAAGTGAACCAGTCGGACCCGGTTTCGGGTGTGGCCCAGTCGATCTTCAACACCGCCGATGCCACCATCACCGGTGTCGAAGCCGAAGCCCGCATGCGCGTGTCGGATTCGCTGCTGTTCACTGCCAACATCGGCATCATCGATGACGAATATGACGAAATCCTGTTCGACATTTCGGGTGACGGCTTGATCAACGATGCAGACCTCAACCTGCGTCTGCCGCGCGTGCCGGAAATCACCTGGGGCGTGGGCCTTGTCCACGAACTGTTCCTCGGTGACAGCGAAATCCTCACCCGCGTGAATTACCAGTATCGCGAGGAATTCGCCTACACCGACGACAACCGCGGTTTCGTGCAGGACATCAGCAATCTCGAAGCGAACATCACCTGGGTCACCCCGGTCGATGGTCTGTCGCTGTCGGTTTACGGCCGCAACCTGTTCGATCAGGTGCAGGTCGGTGGCGACACCCAGATCCCGTTTGGCGGCCCGCTGTCGAACGGCATCAACCGTCCGTTCGATCCGCTGCCCGGCGCCGGCACCTTCTCGCCGCTCCAGCGCGGCCGGAACGTCGGGATCGAGGCCCTGTTCGAGTTCTGATCAGGAACTCCGCAAACAAAGAGAAAGGCGCTCCGGAAACGGGGCGCCTTTTTCATTGGGCGGCGAGCAGCAGCAGCGCGATCCGGTTCTGATCCCAGCCGACGAAGCCCCATTCGACAGCGTGGCCCGCAATCGGGTTCCACAATCCGTCGTAACGGTTGGAGACGATCGTGCGGGTCGTGGAATCGAACAGCGCCAGAAAATCTCCGGCGCACCGGCGCGCGTCTTCTTCGGGCAGCCATGGCCGGTTGGGATTGGCGAGGTCGCCCGACATCGCGAGCGTCAATTCACCCATTGCGGAGCGCGGCGCGGATGCGTCGCCTGACGGATCAAGCAATTCCCAGTTGTAGCCGATGGGCTTGAGGCCGAGCGAGCCGACAAACCCGTCAGCCACCGCCGAATGGATGAAAGCCGCCGGATCGGGCGCGCCGTGTTCAAACCGCGCCCATGCCCCGTCCGACAGGCGCTGCACCCAGCGCGCTGCAAACGCTTCGGGCGTCATGCGCCCCGCGCGCCGAACAACGCCGTGCCGACCCGGACATGCGTCGCGCCCAGCATCACCGCTGTCTTATAATCGCCGCTCATTCCCATGGAGAGGCCATCCAGCCCGTTGTCCTTGGCCAGCTTGGCCAGCAGCGCGAAGAACGGCGCGGGTTCGATATCGGCAGGCGGAATGCACATCAGCCCGGCGAGCGGAATGCCGGAGGCGCGCACCTGTTCGAGAAACGCTGGCAGATCGGCAATCGCGCAGCCGCCCTTCTGCTCCTCGTCTCCGATATTGACCTGCACGAAGCACGGCACGCGCCTGCCTGCCTTGTCCATCGCCGCTGCCAGCGCCTTCAGCAGGCTTGGCCGGTCGAGCGAATGGATCACGTCGAACAGCGCCACCGCATCATCCGTCTTGTTCGATTGCAACTGCCCGATCAGGTGCAGCTCCACATCCGGATAGGCCTCGCGCAGCGCGGGCCATTTGCCTTGCGCCTCCTGAACCCGGTTTTCGCCAAAGACGCGGTGCCCGGCCTCCAGCAGCGGCTCGATCCGCTCGGCCGGATGCGTCTTGCTGACCGCGATCAGGGTCACATCCGCGGCTTCGCGCCGGGCGGGTTTGCACACGCGCGCGATATTGGCGCGAACTTCTTCAAGGCGGGTTGCTGCACTTTCCATAGGGCGCGCTATAGAGCGAGCGTGAAACGTTTAAAGCCCCTCCCGCATCTGTGGCTCATCTCCGATGCACGCAATGATGCAGGTCTTGAGGATGCGCTGCGCCGCCTGCCGCGCGGGAGCGGGTTCATCTATCGCCACTATCACCTCGATGGGCCTGAACGTTTGCAGCGGTTTCTGAGGCTGCGGCGCATCGCACGCAGTCGCGGCCATGTGATTGTGCTTGCCGACAGCGTCCTCACCGCGACGGAATGGGGCGCGGACGGGATTTATGGCGCGCCGCGTTCGCTCTGGCCCCGGCGGGAGGGGCTGCTGCATCTGGCGACCGCGCATGATCTCGGCGAGATCGGGCTGGCCAGCCGGCTCGGTGCGGATGCGGTGCTGCTGTCACCGGTGTTCACGACACGCTCGCATCCCGGCGGGCAAGTGCTCGGCCCGGTAAGGTTTCGATTGCTCGCGCAGCATGCGCAGGTGCCCGTCATCGCGCTCGGCGGCATGGATGCAGGCCGCGCACGCGTGCTCGGCTGGCCGCGTTGGGCGGCGATTGACGGGCTCAGCCGAACGCTTGTTCCTTGACCCGGACTCGCCAAGGATTCATGATGTGTTCCGATACAGGAGCCCCCAATGGCGACCCGCGCAATGAACACCCGCAAGCAACCCACCGCTGACTGGCGCATCGGCCTGCGCCGCAGCATCCGCCGCGCCGCGCAGATGACCGGCGCGGGCGTGCTGCTGATGGCGATGGTATTCCTCGCCCTGTCGCTTGCCAGCTATACGCAGACCGATCCCAGCCCATCGACCGCTGCCGCGCCGGATCAGGTCGCGAACTGGATGGGAAGCTGGGGCGCATGGGTTTCCGACCGGGTGCTGTTCGCCTTTGGCCTGCCGGGCGTATTGCTGTTGCCGCTGCTCTATATCTCGGCCCGCAAGCTGTGGCGCGCGGTGGAGCTGGACGGAGCCGATGACGACGGCGAAGGCACCCGCTGGTGGCTGCCCACCGGCCTCTTGCTGATCGCGATGATGCTGTTCGGCACGGTGCTGTCGCTCGCGTTCGAACGCACCGGCGGAACCTTGCCCGCGCAGTTGGGCGGAGTATCGGGCCTGCTCGGCGCGACGGGGATTGAAGCTATCGCCGCCCGTTTTGGCGAAGGCGCCGCAGGATGGATCACTCTGGGTGCGGCCTTCGTTTGCCTCGCCGGGGGAACCGCGCTGGTGACGCGGATCTTCGCGATCGACTGGCGCAAGCTGATGACTCTCCCCAATTTCCTCGGCGGCGGCGCGCTGGCGGGTGGCCTCCTTTCGCGGCTGCCGTTTGTCAGGCGAGATACCGCGCTCGATTTCGCGGATGACGATCCGCTCGAGGCTCCGGCCAGCAAGGCCCGACGGGCCAAGGGACGGCCCGAGCGCGCTGCCGAACCTGCGACCGAGCCCGCGCCCCGGCGATCGCCCGAAATTACCGACCCTTCGGCCCCGCCCAAGCGCGCCGAACCGGCCCGCAAGAACCAGCGCGACATGTTCGCCACCTATGAATTGCCGAGCCTCGACCTGCTTGCCGATCCGCCCGCCGACAGTGGGCCCAAGCTCGACAAGCTGGCGCTCGAACGCAACGCCCGCCTGCTCGAAAACGTGCTCGACGATTTCAATGTGAAGGGCGAAATCACGGCGGTGCGCACCGGCCCGGTGGTGACGATGTACGAGCTGGAGCCCGCGCCCGGGATCAAGGCGAGCCGCGTCGTCGGCCTTGCCGAAGACATCGCCCGCAACATGAGCGCGATTTCCGCGCGCGTTTCTCCCATTCCCGGCAAGACGGTGATGGGGATTGAATTGCCCAATGCCGATCGTCAGGTGGTGATGCTGAAAGAGCTCGCCGCCTCGGCCGATTTCGCCGAATCCAAAGGCAATCTTCCGATCATTCTGGGCAAGGATATCGCAGGCGAACCGATCATCGCCGATCTTGCCGCCATGCCGCACCTGCTGGTCGCCGGGACAACCGGTTCGGGCAAGTCGGTGGGCCTCAACTGCATCCTGCTGTCGCTGCTCTATCACTTCACACCCGAGGAATGCCGGTTGATCCTGATCGACCCCAAGGTGCTGGAACTGAAGAGCTACGACGACATCCCGCACCTGCTCTCCCCCGTTGTCACCGAACCGCACAAAAGCGTGCGCGCGCTGAAATGGGCGGTCGAGGAGATGGAGCGGCGCTATCGCATGATGAGCAGCATCAATTCGCGCAACATCAACTCCTTCAACGAGAAAGTGCGCGCCGCCGCCGCCAAGGGCAAGCCGCTGGGCCGCCGGGTGCAGACCGGGTTCGATCCCGATACGGGCGAGCAGTTGTACGAGGAGGAACAGCTTGACTACCAGCCGCTGCCGCAGATTGTCCTGATCGTCGACGAACTGGCCGACCTCATGGTGACGGTGGGCAAGGAAATCGAAGTTCTGATCCAGCGCCTGTCGCAGAAATCGCGCGCGGCCGGCATCCACCTGATCATGGCGACGCAGCGCCCCTCGGTCGACGTGATCACCGGGGTGATCAAGGCCAACCTGCCGACCCGCATCAGCTTCAAGGTGACAAGCCGGATCGACAGCCGCACCATCCTAGGCGAACAGGGGGCAGAGCAGCTGCTGGGCCGGGGCGACATGCTCTACAAGCCCAACACCGGCGCGACGATCCGCGTCCATGGCCCCTTCGTTTCGGACGAGGAAGTCGAAGCGGTGGCAGATTTCTGGCGCGCTCAAGGAGCGCCCGAATATGTCGATGCCGTCACCGAGGAACCCGAGGAAGGCGGCTTTGCCTTCGAGGACGAATTCACCGCCAGCGACAATCCCGAAGAGCGCAAGTACCGTCAGGCGTGCCAGATCGTGATCGAGAACCAGAAGGCTTCCGGATCGTGGCTGCAACGCCAGATGGGCGTGGGCTACAACACCGCCGCCAAATGGATCGAGCGGATGGAAAGCGAAGGCCTGGTCGGTCCGGCCAACCACGTCGGACGGCGCGAGATCTTCCGCGATCAGGACGGAAATCCGATCTGATGCGCGGCCTTGTCGGTCCGCTGCTGGGCGCCCTGCTCGCATTCGCACCCACCGCCGCAAGCGCCGACTCGGTTCCCGCCCAGCACATCACCCTGCTGTTCACCAATGATGTCGAAAGCGCCTATGACCCGATCGAGGCATATTGGCTCGATGATATGGAGCAGATCGGCGGCGTCCCGCAACTGGCCACGCTGATCAATTCGATCCGCGCCGAACGGCCCACCACCTTCCTGTTCGATTCGGGCGATATCTTCACCGGCGCACTCGCCAAGCTGACCCAGGGTCAGCTCGCCTTCGAACTGATGAACACCATGCGTTACGACGCGATGGCGATCGGCAATCACGAATTCGAATATGGCGAAGCGGTGCTGAGCTGGGAGAAGAACCGCGCCAATTTTCCCGTGCTCGCGGCAAACCTGCTGTGGAAGGACACAAATCATCCCTTCGCTCAGGCGCACACGATCATCGAACGCGGCGGGGTGCGGATCGGCGTGATCGGGATCATGGGACAAGACGCGGCGACCGCGATCATCCCCTCCTTCATCGACGAGCTTGACGTGATCGACCCGGTCATCGTGGTGCGCCGCTCAGTGGAGGAATTGCGCGATGATGTCGACCTGATCGTGCTGCTTACTCACATGGGCAAGACTGCGCCGATGCAGACCGATGCGGAAAGCGACCCACGCCTCGCACGCGGGGTAGAGGCCGACATGGCGCTCGCCGGGGCGGTCGAGGGGATCGACGTGCTGCTGGGCGGCCATGCCGATGCCGGGACGGAGCAGGCGCTGGTCCACCCGGTGACTGGCACGCTGGTGATGCAAACCTATGGTCAGGGCACGCACTTGGGGATGCTCGAACTGTGGTTCGATCCCAGCACCGGCACGATCGTCGAGCACAATGGCAGGCTGATTCCTGTCAACTCCACCGTCCTTGCCCCCGACTGGAAAGTCGAAGGCACCATCGAGGCCTACCGTGCGCGCTTTCCCGAATTGTTCGAACGGGTCGGGCGGAGCGAAGGCGTGATGTTCCGCCGCTACATCGAGGAATCGACCATCGGCAATCTGTTCGCCGATGTCTTTGTCGAAGCCTCAGGCGCGGATATCGGTCTCGTCCACGGCGGCAGCCTGCGCAAGGACCTGCCACGCGGAGCAATTCACCGTGTCGACCTGCTCGACGCCTATCCCTTTGTCGATCCGATCATCGAGATGGAGATGACAGGCGCGCAATTGCGCGAAGTGCTCGAACAATCACTGACGCTCGAGCGCGGGCTGCTGCAGGTTTCGGGTATCGAGCTGACCTATGATCTTGATCGGCCTGAGCGCCAGCGGCTGGTGTCGCTCACCCACAAGGGGCATCCGGTAGCGGACGATGCGGGGTTGAGGGTCGCTGTCGCGGGCTTCCTTGCCGAAGGCGGGGATCTCTATTCGACATTCCCGCAAGGAAGGCGGATCGCCGAACACGGCAAAGTCTCGGACGCCATCATCGCCTATTTCAGCAAGCGCGACAGCGTAGCTGTTCCGAGCCTTGGCAGGCAGGTGCCAAAGAATTGAGGCGGCACTTCCAGCCTGGGAAGCGCCGCCTCATCGTTTGAATTCCGGTTGGAATTATTCGCCGGTCAGATCGGCGCGGGTCAGGACGACCTGCTCGTTCACGCGGCGGGCGTTCTCGGTCATTTCGTCAGCCGGAAGGGCGACGAGGCCGATCGCGGCGAGCGGGCCTTCGGCGGTCCAGCTCTTGATCCATTCCTGCAGATACAGATCAAGTCCGGGGATCGCGCGCATGTGGGCCTTCTTGATGTAGACATACAGCGGACGCGCGCCCGGATAGGCGAAGCTGGCGATGTTTTCATAGGTCGGTTCAACACCGTTCATCGTCAGGCCCTGCACCTTGTCGAGGTTCTCTTCGAGGTAGGAGTAGCCGAACACGCCGACCGACTTCGGATTGCTCTCGATCTTCTGGACGATGAGGTTGTCCTGCTCGCCCTGATCGACATAGGCGCCATCCGATCGCACTTCGGTGCATATCTGCTGGTGACGATCCTTGTCGCTGTCCTTCAGCGCCTTCATTTCCGGATTGGTGTCGCAACCGGCTTCGAGCACGAGTTCCTTGAGCGCATCGCGCGTGCCCGAAGTGCTCGGTGGGCCGTAGACGAGGATCGGTTCGGCGGGGAGCGACGGGTCGACATCGGCCCAGGTCTTGGCGGTCTGTTCACGGCCATAGGGCTTTGCAGCCAGCGCTTCGTAAACGATCTTGGGCGACAGGTTCAGCGTGATTCCGTCCTTGGCCGATGCGAAGGCGATGCCGTCAAGGCCGACCTTGAGCTCAATCACTTCCTCGACCCCATTGGCAACGCAGCTGTCGAATTCGCTTGCCTTCATCCGGCGCGAAGCATTCGCCATGTCAGGCGTGTCCGGCCCCTGACCCGAACAGAACAGCTGGATGCCGCCGCCGGTGCCGGTCGATTCGATCAGCGGCGATTTGTAGGTCGGATTGGAGCGGACGAAGCCTTCTGCCACCTGCTTGGCAAAGGGAAATACCGTGGAAGAACCGACAGCGCGGATCGAATCGCGCGTGCCGGAGCCGCCTCCAGTGGAATCGCAGGCAGCAAGGGCCAGCGTGGCAGCAAGGGCGATGATGGCAGTGGTAGTCGATTTCATGGTGTTCGTTCCTGACTTTGAATATTGCGCGCCGTTACC
This sequence comes from Erythrobacter sp. Dej080120_24, assembly GCF_036322605.1. Taxonomy (GTDB): domain Bacteria; phylum Pseudomonadota; class Alphaproteobacteria; order Sphingomonadales; family Sphingomonadaceae; genus Erythrobacter; species Erythrobacter aurantius. The sequence continues at coordinate 656,834 of NZ_AP027262.1, read as the reverse complement.
CGGCGCTTTTGACAAGCATGTGACAAAGGGCAGCGCCCGGATCCTGATCAGAAGTCGATCTGGGCGCGCACGGCGAAGGTATCGACGTTGTATTGGCGATCTCCCCCGGCGGCGGGGAAAGCCGCATCGGTGTATTCCAGATGCCCGTAGTTGGCGAGCAGCATGGTGTAGTCCGTCGGCTTCCACACGATCGAAGCGGAATAGCCGTCCTGTATGCCACCGATGATGCCCGCATCGTTCATGTCGAGGCGATCATAACGGACGTTGACCTGCACCGAACCGATACCGCCTTCACCGACGGGATTGGCGGGCAACACCCGGTCAAAGGTTCCGTTCTTGTAACCGCGGCGATCGCCCTTGGTGAGGAAATAGCCGGCTTCTATCGATCCGCCGAAGAAGGTCGGATCAATTGGCGCGGTCGTCATGTCGACAGTCTGCCAGAAGGTTTCTGCCGAAACATGGAACGGACCGGAGATCACAGCCGCTTCCAGTCCCAAGCCGAGTTCACCGTCCGCAGCCAATGCGCCCGTGTCGATGAACCGGTCGGAGCTGAAATGCACGCCCGGACGTTGGCGGTAACGCAGCGTCGCGCCGTCTTCGAGCCGGTTGTAGTGCACCGACCCGCCCAGATGCAGTTGGGTTTCGCCCAGCTTCGGCATGAACACCGCCCGCGCATCGACGCTGCGGTTCTTGTTGGGCAGGTCAATCATGTTGTCGGTGAAGAGGCCAGCCTGCAGCAGAACATCCCCGCTTTGATAAACGGCCCCGACTCCGACGCGGCGCTCGAACGGAAGGACATCGGTGAATGCCGCACGTTCGATGAAGCTGGTGTGAAGGCTGCTGGTCAGTTCTTCCAGCCCCTGAAAGGTGTTGAACTGGCCCACAAGGATTTCGACATCGCCGGTTTCGTAGGAGATGATCGCGTCCGTCACGGTCAACTCGCTGGCTGCGAAATCGAACTCGAACTTGTAGCCGAAGCCGCCCGGAATATCGCCCGATGCGCCCAGACGTGCCCGGCGGGCCTCCGCGCCGAAGCCGTCAACCCGACCGGTCGAATCCGGCGAACCGACATTGCCCGCATCGAATTGCAGGCGCCCGCGCGGCTTGAAGCTCCAACCGCCTTCGCGCTTGATTTCCGGCATGCCCTTGAAGGCGATGCTCGCGCTTTCATCGGCCTTCGCCAGCGCCGTTTCGGCTGATCGGGCGGCTGCATCTGCCACAGCCGCTGCGGAAGTTGCTTCGGCCTCGGTCTCGGCCAATTCGGATTCAAGAGCGTCGATCCGCTGCGCCATCTGCGCCATCATCGCCCGCATTTCGGCGAGTTCCTGCCGCAGTGCCTCTTCATCCTGTGCCATCGCCGGACTGCTGGCGAGGGAAAGTGCACCTGCGAGCGCCGCGCGTGAAATGGAATATGTCATTTATTTGTCCTGTTCCCGACCAAAGTGCGACCCCCCTATGACATATGTGCGTCACTTATGTGACAGAGCGGAATTTGCTTTCAGCGGCGCGCCATAAGTATGCGCCCCAATGGATCGTTTACACTTTGCAAACCCATGTCTTTGCGAGATTTTCACGCATTTTTTCTAACCGGATTAACAGCATCGTAAGGGGTGCGAGTGTAGCGGTGTGTCATGCCATCACTGTGCCGATTGTACATTCTTGCAGCCCTTTCGGCACTGGCCATGTGGCTGGTGCCGGGCACGGCGCATGCACGGACAATCGACGAACCCTCTTTCGCGGAAGATCAAGGCATTTGCGCGGCGAGCGTGCCGGAAAGTCTGGCTATCGCCCGGATCCCGGCGGCCGCGCTCGATTGGCACTGCGACGGCACCACACCGCCGCTCGGACCGGGGCGGATTGCGGTACGTATCGATGCCGAGGACGGACAAGGCGGCTATTTCGAAACCCGCACCGGCTATCTCGACGCCCTGACCATGATCGCAGTCCGTGGCAACAGCGCGGCGGCGGTGGAGCGCCACGAAGCACAGGACATCATGGCCAGCGCAGCAGGGGTCAGCTTTGCGGTTCCCGTCGCGCTTAGTGGACCGGAGATCACCGCTCACATCGCGGTCATCGAGGGCGCGGAGTTTCCCACGACCATCACCTCCGCCCGGATTGTCTCGCAACCTCGCGGAAAAGACCCGAAAGCCGAATGGGAACGGGTGACGATCGCTATCTTCGTCGGCTTCCTGTTGTTGCCCGCGATCCTAAATCTGGGGTTCTACAAGGCGCTGCGGGCCCCGTTCCTGTTGTGGCACGCGGGTCTAACGCTGGCGATGGCCATGCATCTGATGACAAGTGGTCTGATCGTGCTGTATTGGCCGATGTCGATCAATCCCATGAACCATCTGGCCATCGGTTCCTTCGGTCTCGTGATGGTCTGCGCAGTGATGTTCGCCACGCGGTTCGTCGAAACCGAACGTCAGTCCATGAAACTGCGCCGTACGCTGGAAATCGCCGCCGTTTGCATGATGGTGATCACACTGGCGAGGATGGTACGGATCGACGCGCTCGAACCCTATTCGACCAAATTCTATTACGCCACTTTCGGACCGATGCTGGCGCTGATGATGTGGTTCGTCATCGATGCCGCGCGCCGGGGCAGCAGGGCAGTGTGGTTCCAGCTGGTGGCATGGGTGCCGTTCGTGATCCTGGGCATCTTGCGGATCGGGACCATGCTCGGCACCGATGGCGGCTATGTCGATGCACAATGGCTGTTCCGCATCGGAGCGGTAATGGAGGTGGTATTCACCTCGCTCGGGATCGTCGATCGGATTATCAAGATCAGACGTGAACGCGACGCTGCAGTTACGGAAGCGCGGATGATGGAGCAGCTGTCCGAACGCGATCCGTTGACGGGATTGATGAACCGGCGCGCGCTGGAAGCACGGTTTGGCGAATTGCGCCGGCAAGGTTTCGACACTTTCGCGCTGATCGACCTTGATCGGTTCAAGCAGATCAACGACCGTTTCGGCCATCAGGTGGGCGACCGTGCCCTGATCGCCTGCGCCGAAGCGATCCGCGGCGGGGAAGATCGCGATACGATTGCGGTGCGGCTTGGCGGGGAGGAATTCGTGCTTCTGCTGCGCGGCAAGCGCGCGGTCGAGCGGGCGGAATCGCTGCGCCGCGCAGTGCCGCTGCGCATCGCGAGCGATGTCGAAGGGCTGGATCGCCCCGTCACCGCCAGCATGGGCGTGATCGAACTGCCGCGCGCATCCGATACCCTGATGGGCTTCCACGATCTTTACGCCCGCGCCGACCGGCTGCTCTATGAAGCGAAGGCCACGGGCCGCAACCGGATGTATTTCGAGCGCTTGAAGGTGTTCAGCGAACGGCCCCAGCAACGCCCTGCCGGCGAGGCCGCAGCCTAATCTTGCGCAAAGGGCGCGAGCACTTCGGGCCTGATCCGCGCCAGCCTGCCCGTTTCACGATCAAGCATGGCCCAAGTGGTCGCCGCGCTGACCAGCGCCTTGCCGCTAGGGTCGGTGAACTCCACCCGTCGCACCGATTTCGCCCCGCGCGGATCGCCTTCGATCCATGTCGTGCCGAGCGAGCTTTCCCCTTCGGAAATATTGCCGCGATAATCGATCTCGTGCCGGATCACGACCCAGAAGAACTGCTCCTGATGCGCGGTCGCCGCCACGGCCTCCCAATGCGCGGTCGCCATGTCCTGGATCCACTGGACCCAGACCGAATTGTTGACGTGGCCCAGCTCGTCAATGTGCTCGGGCGCGGCGGTGAAGGTGCGGGTAAAGCGGTTGGGCATCAACTGGTCTCGAACAAGACGACTGAAGTGAACAGCAGGGCCCCGATTACGGCAGGCATGGTGGCCCACCACCTGAGCTTTGTCTTCTGCACGGCTTCGGCCTTGGAAGTTGTTACGAGGATAAGCGCCACGATCATTGCTGCCAAAAGGACAATCAGCGCAGGGCCGCCATAGAGCAACAGGCCGACGAGGGCCCAGTTTTCCGGCCCGGTCCAAGACAGCGCATAGAACGCAAGCAGCAGCACCACCAAGAGGCAGACGATCTCGATACCGATCAATGCTCTCATCATGGAGCGGACCAGCCTTCCATCAGCGTGACCTTTCGCAGCGCCGCGTTCTCGAACTCGTAGTGCCAGGCACGGGCGCCGAAAGTCAGCTTTGCCCAGCTCAATTCGCGGCCGAGAAACTCGATCCCTTCCTTGGATGAGAACTCGCATTCCATCGTCCGGCCCGTCGCTTCGACTTCAGCGATGGAATGGAGGAACGGCACTCCGACGATTGCGGGATCAATCGCGGAGATCCCGCCTTCTGCGCTCACGTAGCAGAAGACCGTCCTAACCTTCTGGCTCTCGTCGAGCAGCATCTCGAAACCGGCGGACGCGTCGGTAATGCGATACTCATCCGGCGCACCTTCGTGAAAGTGGTCGAAATGATAGACGACCTCAAGCGCGTGGGTCTCAAGCAGATCGATCATCTCGTCCGATTTCAGTTGCTTGCCGAGATAATCAGCCAACCTCACTTGGCCATGCCCATCTGCCACAGGATAAACGCGAATTCCTCTGCCGTTTCGCGCAAGCTGTTCCAGCGGCCCGATTGGCCGCCATGGCCTGCGCCCATGTTGGTCTTCATCAGCAGCACATTGTCGTCGGTCTTGGTGTCGCGCAGCTTCGCGACCCATTTTGCCGGCTCCCAATAGGTCACGCGAGGATCGTTCAGCCCTGCCGTCACCAGCATCGGCGGGTAATCCTGCGCCTTCACCTGATCATAGGGTGAGTAGCTGAGGATATAGGCGAAGGCTTCCTTGCTCTCGATGGGGTTGCCCCATTCCTGCCATTCGCCCGGCGTCAACGGCAGGTCCTTGTTGAGCATGGTGTTGAGCACGTCGACAAACGGCACATGCGCGACAATCGCCCCGTATTGCGCCGGGTCCTGATTGACGATCGCGCCCATCAATTCACCGCCGGCCGAACCGCCGCTGGCGGTAACTTTGCCCTCGGCCGTGTAGCCCTTGGCGATCAGCCCGCGCCCGACATCGACGAAGTCGTTGAAGGTGTTGGTCCGTTCGAACATCTTGCCCTGCAGATACCAGCGCCGCCCCAGATCATCGCCGCCGCGAATATGCGCGATGGCATAGGCGAAACCGCGATCCACAAGGGAAAGCCGCGTGGTCGAAAAGCCCGGCGGCACGGCATAGCCATATGCGCCATAGGCATAGAGGTGCAGCGGACCGCCCGGCCCGCCGTTCATTTCGTCGCGATCCTTGCGATAGAGGATGCTGACCGGAACCATCGTCCCGTCGCGCGCCTGGATCGTCAGCCGTTCGGTCACATATTGCGACGCGTCATAACCGCTCGGGATTTCCTGCTGCTTGAGCAGTTCGAGCGACCCTGCGGCGACATCGTAATCATAGACCGAATCCGGCGTCACCATGCTTTCATAGGACAGCCGCAGCTTGGTCTGCGCGTATTCAGGATTGTTCGACAGCCCGGCGGTATAGCTCGTTTCGGGGAAGGCGATCGGCTTTGCCGCTGTGGGCGCGTCATAGCTGCGGATCTGCACCTGATCGAGGCCGTTCAAGCGCCCTTCGGTGACGAAGAAACCTTCGAACAGGTCGAAATCGGTGAGGTAGAATTCATCCGACCCCGCGATCACCGTTTCCCATTCGCCCGGCGTCGCCAGATCGGCCTTGGCGAGGCGGAAGTTGATGTGATCGTCATTGGTCCACACCCAGACTTCCCCTTCGCGGATGTCGACGCTGTATTCGACGCCCTTGCGCCGGTCCTTGACCAACGTGAGCGGTCCTGTGGGGTTGTCGGCGGAAACGAAGCGCACTTCGCTCGTCTCGTTGTCACCGGTGGCGATGATGAGATAATCCTCCTGCGCGGAAAGCCCCGCGCCCACGCCAAAGCTTTCGTCGGCCTCTTCATACAGGGTCACGTCTTCATCGACGCCGGTGCCGATCACGTGCAGTTTCGCCTCGAGCGTGCGCCAATTCTCGTTTGCAGGGCCGTAAACCAGCGCGGTGTCGTTCGCGACCCAGGTGAGGCCCGATCGGATGCCCGGAATCTCGTCCGGCAGCAGTTCTCCGGTCTCCAGATCCTTGATCCGCGCGGTGTAGCGTTCGGACCCGTTGGTGTCGGTCGAATAGGCGAGATAGCGCCCGCTCTTGCTCACCGACAGCGCGCCGAGGCTGAAGTATTCGAGCCCCTCTGCCAGCTCGTTCTGGTCGAGGATCAACTGCGCTTCACCGCCTGCCACGGGCTTGCGGTAATGCTTGCGATATTGCGCGCCTTCTTCGAATTCGGACCAGTAGAGGAAGTCGCCCCGGCGTTGCGGCACGGTGCTGTCGTCTTCCTTGATCCGGGCGCGCATCTCGGTGAACAGCGCCTCGGTCAATTCCGCCTGTGGAGCCATCTGCGCTTCGAAATAGGCGTTTTCCGCCTTCACATAGTCGAGCACATCCTCGTCATCGACGGTCGGATAGGACTTGTCGTAGAGCCAGTCATATGGGTCGGAAATCGTGATGCCGTGGTGGGTGTAGCTGTGTTCGCGCTTTTCGGCGACGGGAGGCGTCATGGTCACGCTGGTATTGTCCTCATGTGTATCGGCGGATGCGGTGCTGGTGATCAAGGCGGCAAGGGCGGAGGCGATGGTCAGAACGCTCAGGCGGGATTTCGACACGTTGAAAACTTCCTTGAACAAAGTGCCCGGTGGAAAGCCGCAGGCAAGCGGCCTATGTGGGGGGTTCTAGACATACTCTGACGCGCGGCAAGGCCCGCGCGCAAGCCGGGAGCCGACAAGATGCTGATGCAAACCCACGAAGCCCGACTGAAGGCCCTGCGCGAAGAGCTGAAGCGGCGCGGCCTAGCCGGTTTCATCATCCCGATCTCCGATGAACATATGAGCGAATATGTCGGCGATTATGCCCAAAGGCTCGCATGGTTGACCGGGTTCGGCGGGTCGGCTGGCTTCGCTGCGGTTACGCTGACCCACGCGGCGATCTTCGTTGACGGGCGCTACACCGTGCAGGTGCGCGAGCAGGTCGACGGATCGCTGTTCGAATATCGCAGCATTCCGGGCGATCGGCTGGGCGACTGGCTGGCCGAGGTCTGCGAGAAAGGCGCGAAGATCGCTTATGATCCGTGGCTTCACACATGGAGCTGGGTCGAGGCGCTGGAGAAGATCGTCGAACCTGCAGGGATCGCAATGGTCCCGGCAGACAGCAATCCGATCGACGCCGTATGGGCGGATCAACCTGCACCTTCGGATGCGGTGGCAATCGTCCATGCCGAAGACCTTGCCGGTCGATCATCGGCGGACAAGCGCGCGGCGGTGGCAGACTGGCTGACCGATCAGGGGCTCGACGCGGTGGTGATCCCGGCGCTCGATTCGATCGCCTGGCTGCTCAATATCCGCGGCACGGATGTGGCGCACACCCCGGTGGCGCTGTCCTATGTCATCGCGCATAGCGACGGTCGCGCGGAGCTGTTCATCGCGCCTGAGAAGGTAACGCCCGAGCTCACGCAGCATCTCGGCAATGCGGTGACAATCCGTGCACGCGACGAATTTGCCCCGGCACTTGCGGGTGAACTTAAGGGCAAGAAGGTCAGCGTCGATCCCGATTTCGGCGTCGTCGGCATTGCGCAGGCTCTGCGTGAAGGAGGGGCGAAATTCACCTTCAAGCAGGATCCGACAATCCTTGCCAAGGCGATCAAGAACTCCGCCGAAGTGCAGGGCCACCGCGACGCGCAGGCGCGCGACGGAGCCGCTGTCAGCCGCTTCCTGCGCTGGCTGGAAGTGACCGCACCCGCAGGCGGGATCGACGAACTAGCCGCTGCGGCCAAGCTGGAGGGGTTCCGGCGCGAGCACGGCGATCTGCGCGACACCAGCTTTGACACGATCAGCGCCGCCTCCGGTCACGCCGCGCTGCCGCACTACAAGGTGGACGAGGACAGCAATATCCCGATCCCGCCGGGCTCGATCTATCTCGTCGATTCGGGCGGCCAATATCCCGCTGGCACCACCGACATCACCCGCACGGTCTGGATCAATTCGCCCGACGGCGCGCAGCCGACGGCGGAAATGAAGGACCGCTTCACCCGCGTGCTGAAAGGCCACATCCAGATTGATCGTGCAGTGTTTCCGCAAGGGACCTGCGGCGGTCAGATCGACGTGCTGGCGCGGCAATATCTGTGGGAAGGCGGAGTCGATTACGCTCACGGAACCGGCCACGGTGTCGGCAGCTTCCTTGGCGTCCACGAAGGCCCGCAGCGCATTGCCAAGCCGATGGGCGGGCAGGCCGGTACTGCGCAGGAATTGTTCGCAGGGATGATCCTCTCGAACGAGCCGGGTTATTACAAACCGGGCGAATTCGGCATCCGGATAGAAAACCTCGTGCTGACGGTGGAGCGCGAAATCGAAGGGGCGGAGGGCCGCTATCTCGGGTTCGACTGCCTCACCTTCGTACCGATCGATCGCACCCTGATCGACAAGAGCCTGCTGACTCCGAGCGAGATCGATTGGCTCGACACCTATCATGCGGCAGTGCGCAAAATCGTCGCGCCGCAACTCGAAGGTGATGATCTGGCATGGCTCGAGGCGCAAACCGCGCCGCTTTGAGCGCGATTGCGCAGTGACGAGTGTTCTATTAATGTTCTCCTATTGCGAGTCGCGAAGGGCGGCTCGCATCAGGGAGAATGCACATGATCGGCTACGTTACCCTCGGCACCAATGACCTTGCCCGTGCGGCGAAATTCTACGATGCGATTGCGGCGCATTTCGGCGTCGGGCGCATGATGGATTTCGACACTTTCATCGCCTGGGGCGAAATGGGCGGCCCGGCAGGAATCGCTGCGACCAAGCCGTTTGACGGGGCCGAAGCCACCGTGGGCAACGGCACCATGGTCGCCTTGCAGGTGGACAGTCCGGAAAAGGTGCAGGCGGTCTATGACACCGCGCTGGCCAATGGCGGCAGCGACGAAGGTGCGCCGGGGCCGCGCGGCGACGACGGGTTCTATGCCGGCTATTTCCGCGATCCCGACGGCAACAAGCTCAACGCCTTCTGCATGGTCGCACCCGGCTGAAGGGGCTGAAAGGCGGGCTTTTCTGGCGCTTGGATGAACGACGGCGGCCCTGCGATACAATCCGCGACACTTTTGCCGCCTTTCGGCATAATCCTGCGACATGCCCGCCTTAGAACGGGTGTCATGAGTTGCGGCGAGGTTGCCAGTGGCACCCCTCCCCTGACGATGCGGCGTTACCTGCCGGGCGGGCCTGCCCCTATGCCCAACCGGTGCCGCAAGGTGCCCGAAGTCTTCTCCGGCGCCTCGTCGCAACTCTTGTGACGAACCAAGAGGACGAGGATTACGATCATGCGCAAAACCACATTGACCCTTTCGATTGCGGCCGCAGCCCTGGCCTTGGGCGGGGCGGGTGCCGCCATTGCCCAGCAGCACGGCGGACCGCAGGCAGCCGACACCAATGGCGACGGCGAAATTTCGCTGGCCGAGGCCAAGGCTCACGGCGCCGCGCGGTTTGCCCGGATGGATGCCAATGGCGACGGCCAGATCAGCGCCGAAGACCGCGAAGCACGCCGCGCCGCTCGTTTTGCGCAGACCGACACCAATGGCGACGGCGAAATCTCGCCCGCCGAAATGGCCGCAGCGCAGGCGACGCGAGAGGCGAAGCGCAATGAACGCAGGGCCGAACGCCAGCAACGCATGCTTGAACGCTTTGACAGCGACGGCAGCGGCGCCCTGTCCGAAGCCGAGCTTCGGGCTGCCCGCGAGGCTCGTGGAGAGCGCGGCCAGCGGGGCGAACGCGGCCAGCGCGGAGAGCGCGCCGAAGCACGACATGGCCGACGCGGCGGCGAAGCGCGTGGTGGCCAGCGCGGCATGCGGATGCTGCGTCAGGCTGACACCAATCAGGATCGGGTCGTGACCAAAGCCGAATTCGACGCAGCAATCGAAGCCCGCTTTGCCAAGGTCGACACCGATGGTTCGGGCACCATCACCGCAGCCGAGCGCGAGGCCGCCCGCAGCGCGATGCGCGAACAGCGTGGCGAACGCCGGATGCAGCGCCAACGGCCTGCAAACTGATCCGGAAACCGAAAAATTGCCGGACCGGCCTGCTTCCCACGGGTTGCGCGCCGGTCCGGCTGCTTTCATGAACACCCTGATGGACGACAACGCCCCCACAAGCATCCTGCTGGTCGATGACGAACCGACCCTGCGCGAGCCGTTGGCCGAGTATCTCACCGCGCAAGGATTCGCCGTTACCGAAGCGGCGAGCGCGGCGGCGGCGCGATCGGTGCTGACAGAAATGCGGCCCGATATCGTCCTGCTCGACATCATGATGCCGGGGGAGGACGGGCTTTCGCTGTGCCGCCATCTGGTCGAAACGCGGCAATTGCCGGTCATCTTCCTGACCGCACGCGGCGAGGCGACCGACAGGATTGTCGGGCTGGAGCTGGGCGCGGATGACTATGTCGTCAAACCGTTCGAGCCGCGCGAGCTTGTCGCCCGCATCCGCACCGTGCTTCGCCGCATAAGTCGCGGCACGTCTCCGCAGCAGGAGATGCAGGATTGGCACTATGCTTTCGAAGGCTGGATGCTCAATCCGCTCAAGCGCAAACTGACCGATCCCGAAGGCGTCACCGTCCCCATCTCCACCGCCGAATTCCGCCTCTTGCGCGCCTTTCTCGATAGCCCGCGTAAGGTGCTGGACCGCGACCTGCTGCTCGATCTGGTGCAAGGACGCGCCGCCCATCTGTTCGATCGCGCCGTCGACAACCAGATCAGTCGCCTGCGGCGCAAGATCGAAGCCGACAGCCGCGATCCGCAACTGATCCTCACTGTGCGCGGAGGCGGGTATCGCTTTGCCACACAGGTCAAGCGGGTGCCGCCCGCACCAGAGGCTTGATCCGGCGATGAGGCGATTCCTTCCAAAGAGTTTGCTCGGCCAGACGATGTTGGCAATCGGCATCGCGCTCATGGTCACACAGATGGTCACGGCTGTTCTGTTGTACAGCGCCGCCGAAAGCCGGAGGGAAAATGCGTTGCTTAACCGGGTGGCGCTTAACCTATTGCTCGATCCGAATGCACGCGAAGAGCGTTGGCGTGCTCCGCCTGACCGGAATGCGGAAGGTTTGCGTCGCGGACAGCGCAGGCCGCTGCGCACGATCACCAGTCCGGACGCTCCAATCCTTCCAAGTGAACACAACCTCGATAGACGTGCGGAAATACTGGAGGAGATTCTGGCAGGCCAGGGGGTGCAACCCTATCGGCTCCAACTGGTGGTGCGTCGTGCAGGCGACGATCCGGCCATGCAGGAGTGGGCGAAGCGGCGTGTTGGTGAAGGTTCCATTCTGAGAGAAGCGGGCCAGCGTCCGCTCCGTCTCGCTCTGAGTCCCGGATGGGCGGATGAACGCATATTGGTTGCCGGAATTCAGTTTGAGGAAAGCGGCGAATGGCGCATTGCGCGGGTTAGAATTCCGCCCGGTGAACCGAATTTCGGCTGGGGCATCGCCCTTCAGACCGTGTTGCTGTTCGCCGTATTGATGACGGTCCTGTTCCTAATCCTGCGGCGTATAACCCGGCCACTCCAACGACTGACCGAGAGGGTGGGCGATTTTGCCAGCAACCCCGACCGCGCGGTGGTGATCGAGGAAGCCGGTCCTGGCGACATGCGCCGTCTGATCGCAGCGCACAACCGCATGGAAGCGCGGATCGCGGCCATGCTCGATGAAAAGGACGTGATGCTTGGCGCGATCGGGCACGATCTGAAGACGCCGCTTGCCGCCCTGCGGGTGCGCATCGAAAGCGTGCCGGACGAAATCCAGCGGCAAAAAATGGCTTCCAGCATCGAGGATATCACGGCAACGCTCGACGATATTCTCACCCTGTCACGCGTTGGGCGCGACGGAAGCGGGCGCGAAACGGTCGATCTCGGTAAGCTCGCCTTGGGTGTGGTCGAGGAATTCGAGGACTTGGGCGAGCCTGTGACCATCGCCGAGCTTCCCCGGATTGTCGCGGATGTGCAGGTGACCTGGGTAAGGAGGGCGCTGCGCAATCTCGTCTCGAACGCGGTGCGCTATGGCGAGGCGGCGCGGATCAGCATCTTGCGCGATGGCGACATGGCGGTTCTGCGGGTGGAGGACGACGGGCCGGGCATAGCCCCCGACCGGATCGAGGAAATGATGCAGCCGTTCACTCGCGGCGAAGCATCGCGCAACCGCGCAACCGGTGGTGCCGGGCTCGGCCTGACGCTGGCCCGCGCTATCGCGCAGCAGCATGGCGGCGATCTGGTGCTTGGCAATCGCGAGGGCGGCGGGCTCCGAGCGGAATTGCGCCTGCCGCTCTGATTACCGCATCAGCCCGCCGATCAGGTTGCGCACAAAGCGTCCGGCAATCGGCCCTGCCAGATCGGTAGCAATCGAACCGGCCGCCGATGTGATCCCTGATGCGACCGGATCGGCGCGGCTTTTCTTGCCCAGCACCTTGGCCGCTGCCACACCGGCCAGCCCGCCTGCGGCAACCTTCGTCCCGCGCGAGATCGCCTTTTCCCATATCGAGGTCGACTTGCGCGAGCGCTTGCGCACCTCTTCCTCGCCCTGTTCGGCCACCTCTTCGGCAGTATCGACCGCATCCTGAGCCTTGGCCAGCAGCACTTCCTCGGCGCTTTCGCGGTCAATCGCGGTGTCGTATTTGCCCTCGAACGGGCTGATAGACTGAATGATCGCGCGTTCCTTTGGGGTAACCGGGCCGAGGCGCGAACGCGGCGGCTTGATCAGCGTGCGCTGAACCACGGTGGGCGCGCCCTCTTCGTCCAGTGTCGAAACCAGCGCCTCACCCACTTTCAGTTCGGTGATCGCGGCTTCCACGTCGAGATCGGGATTGATGCGGAAGGTTTCAGCCGCAGCCTTGATCGCCCGTTGATCGCGCGGGGTGAAGGCACGCAGCGCGTGTTGCACCCGGTTGCCCAGCTGCCCTGCGACTTCTTCGGGAATGTCGATCGGGTTCTGCGTCACGAAATACACGCCCACACCCTTTGATCGGATGAGGCGAACGACCTGCTCGATTTTCTCCTGAAGAGCCTTGGGCGCATCGTCGAACAGCAGGTGCGCCTCATCGAAGAAGAACACCAGCTTCGGCTTTTCCGGATCGCCCACTTCGGGCAGCGTCTCGAACAGTTCCGCCAAGAGCCACAGGAGGAAAGTGGCGTAGAGCTTCGGCCCGCGCATCAGCTTGTCCGCGGCAAGCACGTTGACGTAACCGCGCCCCTGTTCGTCCACTTTCAGGAAGTCGTCGATTTCCAGCGCAGGCTCGCCAAAGAAGTGATTCGCGCCTTGGGCTTCAAACGAAAGCAACTGACGCTGAATCGCGCCGACGGACTGTTTCGAGACATTCCCATACTTGCCTGAAAGCTCGGAAGCGTTCTCATTCGCCCATTGCAGCATTGCCTGCAAATCGCCGAAATCGAGCAGCAGCAAGCCGTTTTCGTCGGCGTAGCGGAACACGATCTGCAGCACGCCTTCCTGCGTCTCGTTAAGATCGAGCAGGCGAGCGAGGAGCAGCGGGCCCATTTCGCTGATCGTGGTACGGATGGGGTGGCCTTGCTCTCCGTACAAATCCCAGAACACCACCGGATTGTCGGAATAGGCATAGTCGTCCATTCCCAGTTCCCTGGCCCGGCTTTCCAGCTTGTCGGCATGTTTGAAAGTGGGGGATCCGGGCATGGCGATTCCCGAAAGATCGCCCTTCACATCGGCGACAAACACTGGAACGCCCACGGCAGAGAAACTCTCCGCAAGCCCCTGCAGCGTCACCGTCTTGCCGGTGCCGGTCGCCCCGGCAACCAGTCCGTGCCGGTTCGCCCGCGACAGCGCGAGGCTCTGGTTTTCGCCATTGCCGCCCAGTCCCAGAAAAATGTCGCTCATGTTTTGTATGCTTCCCTTACCCCGAAGTGCTTTCAGGCGGTGTGCAGAGCCAAAGCGTGGTGGTCAAGGTCTCGACTTGGCGCGCGTTTGGGCTAATGCGTGAAACATGGGTCAGGCCGAACCGACACAGATATTCGTATTGCTTGACGATGCGCGCACGGAAGGCGCAGCGGATGCATTGTTGTATTCGGCACCACGCGAGGTTTTCGTCGCATATCAGGCAACGGAGGTTTCCGCTGTACTTGAAGCAGCAGAGCAGGCGCGGCGGACCGGATCAGAGATTGCCGGCTATATAGCCTATGAAGCGGGGCTGGCGCTTGAGCCGAGGCTGGCAAGACTGGCCGATTTCCGCAGCGGCGCGAACGGACCGCTGATATGGCTCGGCGCGTTCGATCCGCCTGAGCGCATTGCCGCTGCCGATGTGCCAGATTGGCTGGCGGCGCGCGCTGAGGCAGGCGCCAGCATCGGCCCGCTCGACCCGCAACTTTCCCCGGGAGGATATGACGCGGCGTTTGCGGCGCTGCGAGAGGCGATCCACGCGGGCGACATCTATCAGGCCAACCTCACCTATCCGCTGGCAGGTTCGTATCGCGGTGATCCCGTCGCGCTTTACGCGGCGCTGCGTTCGGCTGCGAGCGCAGGCTATGGCGGGATGATCTTTGACGGAACGCACTGGCTGCTCAGCTTTTCGCCTGAGCTGTTCGTCGCGCTCGATGGCAAAAGTGCCAAGGTCAAGCCGATGAAGGGCACCCGCCCCCGCGCGGACGACCCAGAGACTGACGCGGCTTTGGCCAGCGAACTTGCAACATCGGCCAAGGACAAGGCCGAAAACCTGATGATCGTCGATCTGATGCGGAACGATCTGTCGCGCGTGGCCGAGGCGGGAAGCGTGCGGGTCGACGCGCCCTTCGCGGTCGAAAGCTATCCCACGGTTCACCAGATGGTGTCGACGGTGCGGGCGCAGTTGGCAGATGGCAGAGGCGCGATCGATCTGGTGCGGGCGATCTTTCCCTGCGGTTCGATCACGGGGGCACCGAAAATCCGCGCGATGGAATTGATCAACGAGGTAGAGCGCGACGCGCGCGGCCCCTATTGCGGGGCAATCGGGCGGATCGGCGCAGACGGCAACGCCGCGTTCAACGTGGCCATCCGCACACTGCGCCTGACCCCGATCGAGAACGGTCAGGGCCATGCGGTGCTTGGCGTGGGTTCGGCCATCGTTGCAGACAGCGACAGCCAGGCCGAACGCCGCGAATGCGAGGTCAAGGCAGGGTTCGCCCGGCGATCTTCTCCAGATCACACTGCCGCCGCGTTCGACCTTATCGAGACCATGGCGTTCGACCCCGAAACGGGCATCGCCTTGCTGGAATTGCATCTGGAGCGGATGAAGCGAAGCGCGCAGGCGCTGGGCTTTGAATTCGATCGCCATGCCGCGCGCAACCAGATTCAGGCACTGTGCTTCGAGTTGGAAGAACCGGCAAAGCTGCGGCTGCTGGCATCGCGCAGCGGCGCGACGGCGCTGGAAACCGGGCCGCTGCCAGCACCCTTGCCCAGTCCGGCTCCGGTGATCGCGCTGCCCAACCCGCTCGATCCGTCAGACTGGCGCCTGGCGCACAAGACATCCGACCGAGGATTCTATGAGGACGCGCTGGCCGCAGCAAAGCGCATGGACGCTGTGGAATCGGTGCTGGTTCGCGCCGACGGTCTGGTGACCGAGGGCAGCTACACCAATGTTTTCGTTGAACGTGACGGGGTACTGCTGACCCCGCCTGCCGGACTGGGACTTCTTCCCGGCGTCTTGCGCGCCTATCTGATAGAGAAAGGGCAGGCCCGCGAAGCCGAACTGACGCTCGATGACCTTGCCGGCGGGTTCCAGCTGGGCAATGCGGTGCGCGGCCTGTTCGCTGCAAAACTGATCTGAACTCCTGACATGGCCACACGGCCTGAAAGACGCACATGACCATCCCGATCCTGTACGAAGACGGCGAAGCGCTGGTGATCGACAAACCGGCAGGATTGCCGGTCGATCGCCCCCGGCGCGGCGGGAAGTCCCTCGACGATCATCTCGACGATCTGAAGCTTGGATTTCAGCGTCGCCCGATGGCGGTGCACCGGCTTGATACCGACACCAGCGGCTGCCTACTGCTCGCCCGCAACCCCAAGGCGCTGAAGCGTTTCAACAAGGCGTTCGAGGATCGGCTGGTAGGCAAGACCTATCTTGCCGTGATCGACATCGAACCGCGCGAGCAATCGGGCACGATCGAGCTTTCGCTTTCGAAAATCAGCTCGGCCGAAAAAGGCTGGCGCATGATTGCGGCGAAGAAGGGCAAACCGGCTGTTTCGCATTGGGAATTGCTGGAAACCATCGGAGAGGGTGATCGCAGGCGCTCGCTCATCCGGTTCCGCCCCGAAACCGGGCGTACCCACCAGTTGCGCGTCCATGCGCTGCAGGGGCTGAGGGCTCCGCTTTTGGGCGATCCGGTTTATGGGCCGATCCACGGGCAGCATACCGGCGCACCGCGCACCATGCTTCACGCTGAAACTCTCACGCTGGACCGGGAAGGCAAATCGAGGATCACTGCCTACGCGCCCTTCCCCGAGGATTTCGTGCGCGCCGGACTGTCCGCACCGCCCGCTCCGGAATTGCCCGATGGATGAAACGCTTCTGAACCGCGCTCACGCGCTGGCTCAGGAAAGCTTCCTCGCCGGGTCGGGGCCGGGAGGACAGAACGCCAACAAGGTCGCGACCGAAGTGCAACTGCGGGTCAACGTCTATGCCCTGCGGCTGCCACCCCCGGTGTTTGCGCGGTTGCGCGAGCTGGCCGGGTCGAAACTGACCGCTTCGGGCGATCTGCTGATCACGGCCAGGACACACCGCACGCAGGAAGCGAATCGGCAGGAAGCGCGGGCGAAGCTCGAAGAGCTGCTCGAGGCCGCACATCGCGCACCGCGCAAGCGTTCCAGGACGCGGCTCAACCGGGTCGGCAAGACCCAGCGGCTGAAGGCAAAGAAAGCGCGCGGCGAGGTAAAGGCCAACCGCGGCAAACCTTCGCGTTCAGATTGGTGACGCGGGTCACGGCACCGAAGCTTGACTTTTCCCCGTGAATCGCCCAGAGGCGCGCGTCTGTGAGGCGGCGCGCCAAGCGTCGCCCTTTGTTTTTCGGGCCGGACCGGCCTCACCCGATTTTAGGATACCGTCATGGCGAAGCCAGCAACCGTCAAGATCCGGCTCGTGTCGACCGAAGGCACCGGCTTTTTCTACGTGACCAAGAAGAACCCGCGCAACATCACCGAGAAGATGTCGTTCCGGAAGTACGATCCGGTCGCGAAGAAGCACGTCGAATTCAAGGAAGCGAAGATCAAGTAAGATCTCGCGTGGTTCCGCTCGCCGGAATTCATCGACAGTTTAACGCTCACGCATTAGCTGGGCGATCATGAGCAAAAAGCCCCTTATTCTTCGCACCGCACTGGCGCTTGCCGCTGCCGGAACAATTTCGCTCGCCCTCTCGGCAGGGACGGCACCCTTGTCCTTGAGCGCTCCTGCCGCTGCGCAAACCAATCCGGGCGATCTGGACCGCGCCGTGACCGCGCTGCGCAGCATCTCCACCATGAAGGCTGACTTCACCCAGACTGACCGGGCCGGACGCTCGGTCGCCGGGACGATGACGCTCAAGCGGCCGGGCAAGATCCGATTCGATTATGGCCGCGATGCCGATCTGCTGGTCGTGTCGAACGGTCGCTCGCTCTACATGATCGATTACGAGGTCAATCAGGTCGAACGCTGGCCGATCCGCAATTCGCCGCTGGGCGCGCTGCTCGATCCCAATCGCGACGTGAAGCAATACGGCACGCTGGTGGACACCGGGTCCTCGCAGGTGATCAGCGTCGACGTGCGCGACCCCGACAGGCCGGAATTCGGACGGATCATCATGAACTTCCAGCGCAATCCGAGTGCACCGGGCGGATTGCAGCTGATGAATTGGGTCGCGAGGGACGCGCAGAATTACCGGACCACTGTGCGGCTCTCGAATCACCGCTACGGCGTCGACGTGCCTGAGAGCACATTTCAGTTCCGCGACCCGCGCCGTTCGTCTCGTCGCCCGCGTTGAACGGCTGGGCCGTGAAAAGTTGTAGGAACGCGACAGAATCCCACCCGCGTTCATTCAACTGAAAGCCGGAACCGGCTAATCATTCTCAACAAGGCGGTTGAACGCGAAGGTTTCCCCCTGTTGCCTTCGCCCTGTAAGTCTCCGCCTTGCCAAAGCGTGACGAACGCTAACATCGAACCCCTGTGCCATCGCCCCCGGCACAGGGGTTTTTTGTTGCCTCGAAGCTTAGGTCAGTTCCAGCCGAAGGCGCTGCGGATCAGGTCGTAAATCACATTCTGTTCAATCACGCCGCGCACTTCGTCGGCCCCCGGCCCTTGGGCATAGAGGGCTACGTCTTCGCCTGCGTGAGTCTCACTGCCCAGTGGCACGGTCGCCTGCTGCCGTGCACTGACCCCGGTATCGGGACGCGGGCGTTCGCCGGCAATCGCGCCCGGTCCGTTGGCATAGCCCAGCGTAGTATAGGGTTGGCCATCAGACGCCTTGAGCGGCTCGTCCGAATGGGACATCAAGCCTTCTGGCGGCACTACCAGTCCCAGAATGTCGTTCCCGCGCCGCGGATAGCCGGCAATGGTGAAGACGTGGCTGTGATCGGCGGTGACCATGATCAGCGTTTCTTCCGGATCGGTGTTGGCAATTGCATATTCGATGGCGCGGGCGAATTCGACAGCTTCCTCAAGCGCATAGCCAGCCTGACCAGCATGGTGGCCGTGATCGATCCGCCCGCCTTCGACCATAAGGTAAAAGCCATCGGGATCACGATCGAGTCGGGCAATTGCCTGCGCGGTCATGTAGGTGAGGGTCGGCTCCTGCGATCCGCTTTCGCGTTCAGCCATGTAAGTCATGTGGCTGGGCGAAAAGAGCCCAAGCACGGGCTTGTCCATCGGCGCGGCTTCGAGCGCGGCGGCGCTGCGCACGAAGGTGCCGCTAGTACGCGTGGTCCATTCGCCGGGTAGATTGGCGTCGGGATCCAGCCGCATTCCACCCATTTCCTTGCCGTAAAACGCCCCGGTGCCTCCGCCCAGCGCGACATCCCAATTGGCGGCCACCAACTGGCTGGCAATATCGGCACAGCCCTTGCCGCGCTGGTCTTCGGGGATGGCGCTATCGGCCTCCCAGTCACGATCAGGGCTGCGCGCATAGACGCTGGCCGGGGTTGCATGCGTGATCCGCGTCGTGGTGACGATGCCCAGCGCCAGTCCACGCTGCTTCGCTTCCTCACCCAGCAGCGGCAGAGGATGGGCAAGCGCGTCCTCGCACGATCCACTTGCGGCTTCCGGGCCGATTCCCAGGACGCCGATGCGGGTCTTTTTACCCGAATGCATTGCCGTTGCCGTTCCCGCGCTGTCGGGAACCTGGGCGTTGGTGTTGTAGGTTTTGACCAGCGCAACATTGTCGAAGGTTTCAAACGGCAGGGCATATTCCTCCCCGCTCATGCCCTGTTTTTGCCCGGCATAGATGCGCGCGGCGGTGATGGTCGAAATGCCCATGCCATCGCCAATGAAC
The DNA here is from genome assembly GCF_036322605.1 of Erythrobacter sp. Dej080120_24. Lineage (GTDB taxonomy): Bacteria > Pseudomonadota > Alphaproteobacteria > Sphingomonadales > Sphingomonadaceae > Erythrobacter > Erythrobacter aurantius. The sequence goes on along the minus strand of NZ_AP027262.1, from coordinate 637,300 downwards.
AGGATGACATTCTTTGCTCTAGGCGCTTCGACCGGAGGAGCCACCGCCAATGGCTCGTCTCCGCCGTAGTTACTGACGGTTGTCGTGCTGCACGCGCCGAGCGCCAATGATGCGGCGGCAAGGGCTAGGCTGCGATGGATGGTCATGCGAAATCTCCAATGTCTGTCAACGCTGCTATCGTGTCCGATTGCGGCGGAAAAGTGAAAGGTGGAGTTTCCGCAGCTTCCTGCCTACATCCCCGATCATGCTTTCTGTTGCCACCTGGAACATCAATTCGGTTCGCCTGCGCCTGCCGATCGTCGAGAAATATCTGGCGGAGCACGCGCCGGACATTTTGTGCCTGCAGGAAATCAAGTGTCAGGAGCACCAGTTTCCCACAGAGGCGCTGGCTGCGCTTGGCTATGAACATCAGGCGATTTGCGGCCAAAAGGGGTATCACGGCGTTGCCACCATCAGCCGAGTGCCGATCCGCGAGGTTTCGCGCCACGACTGGCAGGACAATGGCGAAGCGCGCCATATCGGGGTCGAAGTCGTGGGTAAGGGCATGGTGGTCGAAAACGTTTACATCCCCGCCGGTGGCGACGAACCTGATCGGGAGATCAACCCCAAGTTCGGCCAGAAGCTCGATTTCCTTGAACGCATGACCCGTTGGGCGGACAAGCTAGATAAACCCACGCTGATCGTCGGTGATTTCAACATCGCCCCGCTCGAATCCGATGTCTGGAACCACAAGCAATTGCTCAAGGTCGTCAGCCACACGCCGATCGAGGTCGAGACACTCCAAAGATTCAAGGATGCCCACGGCTGGACCGATATCGGGCGCGAGCATATCCGCGATCCGGAGCGGTATTACAGCTGGTGGAGCTACCGGGCCAAGGACTGGAAGGCGAATGATCGCGGGCGGCGGCTCGATCACATGTGGGCCAGTGCCGATCTCGCGAAGCAATCGACCGCGCACCGCGTGCTTGAGGATGCCCGCAGCTGGGAAAAGCCCAGCGACCATGTCCCGCTGATAACCGAGTTCGATATTTGAGCGACGCATCGCCTCCGGTCTCGGCGGCACGCCGTGCGGCTCAGGCGGTGGACGCGCTGCGCCACGGCTGGCCACTGGCGTTTGAGGATGGCCCTGTCCTGCTTCCGATCGAGACGGCAATTGCGAGCGAGGCGACAAGCGCACGCCTACTGATATCGGCGGCACGCGCCGCGACGCTCAAACTCGCCAACCAACGCGACGCCGCCGTGCCGCATGCCCCTGTGCTGATCCACGGTGGCGAACCGTTTGACCTGCGGAGCGCCATCCCGATCGCCGATCCTGCCCTCGATCTTGCCAACCCCTTCAAAGGCCCGTTTCGCGCCGAGGCGCTGGACTGGGAAGCAACCGCCAGCGCGGCGATGGAACTGGCACGGATTGCAGGAATTCTGCCCGCATTCATGGTCAATCCCGAAAACGCGGGCGAAGCGCATCGGCTGTCAGCCAGCGATCTCGGCGCATACTCGGATGCAGGCGCGCTGCGGATCATCACCCGCGCGAAGCTTCCGGTAAGCGCCTGCGAGGAGGCGCAAATCGTCGCTTTCCGCTCCTCCGCCGACACGCGCGAACATGTCGCGCTCATCATCGGAGAACAATCGGGCGACCGGCTTCCACTGGTGCGGCTCCATTCCGAATGCCTGACGGGGGACATCCTCGGCAGCCTCAAATGCGATTGCGGCCCGCAGCTCGATGCAGCGCTTCATGCGATGGCGGAGCATGCGCGCAATGACGGTGGTTGGGGCGCGTTGCTGTATCTGCGGCAAGAGGGGCGCGGCATCGGTCTCGTCAACAAGCTGCGCGCCTATCGTCTGCAGGACGAAGGGTTCGACACGGTCGATGCAAACCAGCGGCTTGGCCTTCCGGACGAAGCGCGCGATTTCCCCACCGCAGCGCGGATGCTGGAACTGCTCGGCGCCCGCGAAATCCGGCTGATGACCAACAACCCGGCCAAGGTCGATGCACTCACGGCAGCCGGGATCACTGTGGCCGAGCGCGTTCCGCACCAACTGCCGGATAATCCGCACAACGCCCGCTATCTTTCGACCAAGCGCGACAGATCGGGCCACCTGCTGACATGAGCTATTCGATCCGCACGGAGCAACCCGGCGATCAGGCCGCGATCCACGCGATGGTCACACGCGCCTTTGACGGGCACCCCTATTCGGATGGAGACGAACAGGATGTGATTGACCGCTTGCGGGCTGACGGCGACTTGCTGCTGTCGCTGGTGGCAGTGGACGAAGCGAGCGGGGCGATCATCGGCCAGATCACCTACTCCCCGGCGATCCTCGCCAATGGCGACACGGGGTGGGTCGTGCTTGGCCCGGTCGCAGTCGAACCTGCGCATCAGGGCAAGGGTATCGGCCGAGCGCTGATCGAGGCTGGTGAGGCCATGATGCGCGAGCACGGGGCAAAGGGCATCACTGTCCTCGGCAATCCGGAGATCTATTCGCGCTTCGGGTTTGAAGCAGGCACACCGATGTGGCTCGCGGGCGAGCTTGGCTGGGCATTTCAGGTCAAGAGCCTTGGCTCACCGATCCCGGCATGCGAACAATCCTATGTTCGAGCTTTTGAGGGGGATCTGTGATGTTGCGCTCCGTTTTTCTAGCCTTTGTGTTGATCTTCAGCCTTGGCAACGCGTCATCAGACAAGATCGCCTCGCTTTACGAGAGTGGTGATTACACCGCTGCGGTGAAGGAAGCGCGCATCGCTTCGGAACGTGGTGATCCTCTTGCACATGCGTGGCTGGGGCGGTTTTACGAGAACGGAGACGGTGTTCAGGCCAATGCGCAGACAGCGGCATCGCACTATCGGATCGCAGCCGCCCAAGGAGAAAACTACGCGCGCTGGCGGCTGGGGGTGATGATCGACACCGGTGCCGCAAATGGCTCGCTGGAGGAGGCCGTCGGCTATTTCCGGGAAGCGGCGAGCGAGGATTACGCCAATGCGATCGTCAGCCTCGCCGTGATGCAGGCAACCGGGCGCGGTACGCCGCAAGACTACAGTGCCGCACTCTACAGCTACATGCGCGCCGCACGCCTCGGCGATAGCGGCGGGGTGCGCGGCGTAGGGGTGATGTTCCACCTTGGCGAGGGAGTGGGACAGGACTCCGAAGAAGCACTCGCCTGGTTCCTCGTCGGCGCCGCGATGGGCAATGAGGATTCCGAACAGGCGTTTTACAATGTCGCTGCGGAGATGCCGGAAGTCGATTTCAAGGCAATCGAAGCCCGGGCCATGGTGATCGCGGAAGAACTCGGCCTCGACGTTTCATAGGGCCTTGGGGCTCACCGCCGCTCGTAATTGGTCAACCCGCTTGCAAGCCGATTGCCTGCCAGTTCCACTCGCGATCCGGTCCAGTCGGCGAAGAAGACGCTGCGGCGTTGCAGGCCGGGAACGAAGCGGGCTTCGTTGTTGCGGACACTAAGGCCATCGGAAGGATGCAGCACGGTTTCAGCGCCCAGCGCGATGAAGGCGGAGTAGTTCTCCTTGTCGCGCCCCTGCACGAACCAGTTGTTGGCGATGCTGCCCTGGCTGCCGGCCGGCAGGTCGATCATGTAATTGGTGCCGCTTCCCTGTGCGTCGTCGAAGCTGTTGTTCTCGATCGTGACCCGCGCCGCGCGCGCCTTGACATAGTGCCCACCGCGACCACGTTCAAAACGGCTGTCGACCACCGTCAGTTCGCCATAATTGCCGATGTAGAGCGAATGCGCGCAACCGGCTGAGTTTTCACAGGTACCAAGTCCGCTGAAGGTCGAGCGGGCAATATAGATGCGCCCGCCAGTGTCATTGGCGCTCAGGATGCCCTGCTGGCTGTCAAGGAACCGGGCATAGGCGACATTGAGCACCCCTTTTTCAAGGCGGATCCCGGCGCCATTGCCGTCGGGCACGCTGATGTTGCTAAAGGTTATACCGCGGATTTCCGCACCCAGCCCGCGCAGAACCAGTGCGGCTTTTCCTTCGCAGGCGGTGCGATCGAAAGTTACCGTGCCGTACTCGCGCGCGACGAACAGGACGACTCCCTGAGTCTGCACAGCGCATTGACGATAGGCGCCGGGTGCGATCTCGATCGTGCCGCGCCGGTCACCGATCGCGTCGACGGCGGCTTGCAGGCTGCCATAGGTGCGGCCGGTCTCTATCACCGTGAAAGGCGCGCCGCCCGATTGCGCGGCAGACTTCGACGGCAGTAATGCCGAGACGGCAAGGCCGAGCACGAACGCAAGGAACATCCAGTCGAGCGCATTGGCAAGAGTGGAGGCAAAGGGGCGACGGGTTTGCGATGCGAGCTGTACCATGCGCACATCATATCGTGATTCGCACAGTCCCAACGTGCCTGTGTTGGGCCTGTGCCGTTTCGATGCAGCAATTGCCCCTTGGCTTAACCCGGCCATCGCCGCTAGACGATCCGGGCTTTCGGGAAATGAGAGGAGACCCCGATGAACACGCTCACCATCCGTAACGCACGGACCTTGGCCTTGCTTTGCGCCGGAGCGGCAGCGCTCGCCGCATGTGGCAGCACCGACGACGCTTCGACCGAGGCGATGCCCGAAACGGTTGAAATGCCCGCAGACGCCGCGCTTGAGCCTGTGGCCGACGAACCCGTGGCAGACCCTGATGCGCTGGCCGCGCCAACCGATGCCGCAGCAAGCACCCCTGATACCGGCACCGCGCAGCAGGCTGGCGATGCCGCTGCCCAGGTCGCCGCAGAGGCTGCCGCCGTCGCCGAAGCGGCTGATGACAGTGAAGGTGAATAGCCCATGCGTTCAGCATATCGTGCAGCGGCTCTGATCACGCTTATGGCGGCGATTTCGGCATGCAATGAACAGGGCGGCAGCGCACCGGGTGCTGTCAGCGAAGGCGAAGCGCAGGCGCTGGAGGAAGCCGCCGAAATGCTCGACGAGCGCCAGCTTCCCGAAGGCGTGTTGCCACCCGTCGACGTGGCAGAGGATGGCGCAGAGACGCCGGAACCCGAAACCCCGCAAGAGGCAGAAACCGAATGAACACCCAGCCCCAGCATCCCCTTGGCCACAATCCGGGAATGGATGAGGATACCTTCGAACAATTTGCCGAGCAGCTGACTCGCTACGTCCGTGAAAGGCTGATTCCGGCGGAAGCCGAAGTGATCGCAAACGATGCGATCCCGGCTGAGATCATTGATGAAATGCGCGAAATGGGGCTGTTCGGCCTGGCCGTGCCCGAAGAATACGGCGGCGCCGGGCTGAATATGACGCAATATGCGCGCGTCGTGAACATCATGGCCTATGCCGCGCCCGCATACCGCTCGATCTTCTCGATCAACGTCGGCATGTTCGCCAGCGCGCTGAAGAACGGGGCGACCGCAGCCCAGAAGGCGGAATGGTATCCCAAGATCGCCGAAGGCAAGATTGCCTGTTTTGGCCTGACAGAGCCGGGTTCGGGCAGTGACAGCGCCGCCATGGCAACCACCGCCACCCCTGATCCGGACGGCAATGGCTGGATCCTCAACGGCACCAAGCGCTACATCACCAACGCCCCGCACGCCGAAGTCGCCTTGATCATGGCGCGGACGGAGAAAGAAGCTCTGCCCAAGAACGCGCATGTCAGCGCGTTTCTGGTGCCGATGAATTCTCCGGGCGTTTCCACCGGTTCGCCAGACAAGAAGATGGGGCAATCCGGTAGCCATATCTCCGACATCATGCTCGACGATGTGAAGGTGCCGGGCGAAGCGCTGCTCGGCGGTGAAACCGGCCGTGGTTTCCGCTTTGCCATGCAGAGCCTCGACAATGGCCGCATCAGCGTTGGTGCGGCGGCCACCGGCTATGCCCGCCGCGCGCTCGATTCAGCCTTGCGCTATGCCAATGAACGCAAGGCATTCGGCGAACCGATCGCAAATTTCCAGCTGATCCAGCAGATGCTCGCCGACAGCGAGATCGAGATCTACGCCGCCGAAGCGATGATGAAGGACGTGACCGCACGCGCCGATTGCGGGGAGAACATCCTCGTCAAGGCTGCTGCGTTCAAGGTCTTCGCCTCGGAAATGTGCGGCCGCGTGGTGGACCGGGTGGTGCAGGTCTATGGCGGCGCGGGATACCTTGCCGAATACGACGCCGAACGCTTTTATCGCGATGCGCGCATCTATCGCATCTACGAAGGCACGACGCAGATCCTGCAACTCCAGATCGCCAAGCACATGCTGCGCGAATGGAGCGGGAATGTATAAGCTTCTAGCCGACCTTTCGATAATCGAGGTCTCCAGCTTTGTCGCTTCGCCCACGGCGGGCCTCTATTGCGCGCAAATGGGTGCAGAGGTGATCCGTGTCGATCACAAGGCAGGCGGTCTCGATTACGATCGCTACATGCTGACCAAAGAGGGCCGCTCGCTTTCGTGGGAGAACCTCAACCGCGCCAAGAAATCGGTGGCGCTGGATCTTCGCTCGGCCGAGGGCCGCGAATTGTGCGTCGAACTGGCGGCGCGCACCGGGCAGCTGATCACCAATCTGCCGGAAAGGAGCTTCCTCGCGCATGACGCGGTAAAAGCGGCCCAGCCGCAGGGCGCACCTGACCTCACATCGGTGAGGATCATGGGCTGGCATGACGGACGGCAGGCGATGGACTTCACCGTCAACGCCGCGTCGGGATACCCGTTGATGACGGGTCCCGAAGACTGGGACATGGAAACCGCGCCGCCGGTCAATCAGGTGCTGCCCGCTTGGGATTTCATCACCGGAGCTTACTGCGCGTTCGCCCTGCTCGCCGCCCTGCGCCACCGCGATGCGACGGGCCAGGGCAGCGAAGTGCGCGTCCCGCTGGGTGATGTGGCGATCGGCACGGTCGCCAATTCAGGATTGATGGCGGAAATGCTCTATCGCGGCTCCGACCGGGAGCGGCTCGGCAATGCGATCTGGGGCGCGTTCGGGCGGGATTTCCGCTCAAAGGACGGGGTGCGCTTTATGGTTGCGGCGCTAACGCCCAAGCAGTGGGAGGGGCTGGTGGCAGCGTTTGGCGTCGCCACGCCTATCGGCCAGCTGGAAGCCACAACCGGGGCCAATTTCTCGGCTGGTGACCGCCCGCGCTTCGAACACCGTCACGCGCTGTTCGACATTTTCCAGAACGTAGCCTCTGCGCACGAATATTCATCGCTCGAAGCCCGCATGGCGGCCGAAGGGTGCACTTTCGAGAAGTATCGCACCGCGCATGAAGCCGCGAACGATCCGGTGCTGGTGGCGTCCAATCCGCTGTTCGGGCCATCCCCTGCCAACCCTTCGGGCTTCGAATATCCGGCGACCCGCAGCTTTGCCAATCTGCCGGGACAGGAACCGGGCAACCCCGCCCCCGCGCCCTATCTGGGCCAGCATTCGGAAGAGGTTCTGGCAGAGCGGCTCGGCCTGTCGAGCGGCGCGATTGGCAAATTGGTGGATGCCGGAACGGTGGCCCTGTCTGATAAGGACAACAAATGACCAGAAGAGTAGCAATCGTATCGCCCCTGCGGACCCCCGTCGGCAAATTCCTCGGCGGCTTGTCGAGCATGAATGCCGGCCAATTGGGCGCGGTGATCCTGAAAGCGCTGATCGAACGCAGCGGGATCGATCCCGAGCGGGTCGACGATGTCGTGTTCAGCCAGGGCTACGGCAATGGCGAAGCGCCTGCGATCGGGCACTGGAGTTGGCTTGCCGCGGGCCTGCCAATCGAGGTCCCCGGCTTCCAGCTTGATCGGCGGTGCGGATCGGGCGTGCAGGCGGTGGCGACGGCGGCGATGATGATCGAGACCGGCATGGCGGATGTGGTTGTCGCGGGCGGTGTCGAAAGCATGTCGAATGTCGAACATTATACCACCGATTTGCGCGGCGGTGTGCGCATGGGCGACATGACGCTGCACGATCGCCTTTCGCGCGGCCGGTTGATGAGCCAGCCGATTGAACGCTTCGGCGTGATCACCGGTATGATTGAGACGGCTGAGAACCTCGCCAAGGATTACGGCATTACCCGCGAGGAAGCGGACGCCTTCGCGGTCCGCTCGCACCAGAACGCTGCTGCCGCATGGGAGCAACGCAAGTTCGATGGCCATCTGGTTCCGGTCGAGGTGCCGCAACGGCGCGGCGATCCGGTGCTGTTCGACCATGACGAAGGCTACCGCGCCGATGCCTCGATGGAGACGCTTGGGGCTTTGCGCGCAATCGACCTCAAGCGTGACCCCGATGCCATCGTGACCGCAGGGAACGCCAGCCAGCAAAACGATGCGGCGGCAGCATGTCTGGTGGTCGCGGAGGACAAGCTTGAGGAATTGGGTCTGAGCCCGTCGCTATGGTTCGGCGGATGGGCTGCGGCGGGCTGCGACCCGTCGCGCATGGGTATCGGCCCGGTTCCGGCGGTCGAACGCCTGTTCGCGCGGCGCGGATACCGCTGGGACGATATCGGCCTCGTCGAACTCAATGAAGCCTTCGCGCCGCAGGTGCTGGCCGTGCTCAAGGGTTGGGGCTGGAGCGCGGATGACAGCCGCCGCGATATCCTCAACGTCAACGGTTCGGGCATATCGCTGGGCCATCCCATCGGCGCGACCGGAGGACGCATCCTTGCGGACATGGCTGCCGAAATGCACCGGCGCGAGGTGCGCTATGGGCTTGAAACCATGTGCATCGGCGGTGGCCAGGGCATCGCGGCGGTGTTCGAGCGCGCAGCCTGATGGGCGAGTGGGACGCGTGGATCGGGCGCGAACAGCGCGCGAAGGATCGGCTGGACGAGGGGCTTGCAGGCCGCTGGCTCGCGACTTTCGATCTGGATCAGGGCGAGGCGATCCTGCCGCAGGGCATCCACTTTGCCCTGTGCACGCCCGATGCGCCCACCACGGCGCTGGGTGAAGACGGTCATCCCGCCCGCGACGACAGCGCAGTCAGCTTCCTGCCCCCGTTCCCCATGCCACGCCGGATGTGGGCATCCAGCGCAATCCGCTTCATCGCTCCCATCGCTCGCGGAGCCGTGATCGAGCGGATCAGCCGCGTCGCCTCGATCAGCGAGAAGGAAGGCGGTTCGGGCAAGCTCGCTTTTGTCGATGTGGAGCATGAAACCCACGCCAACGGTACGCTGTCGGTGCGCGAGACGCAGACGCTGGTCTATCGCGAGGCCGCCGCGCTCGACGCGCCGCTCAGCCCCCCGGATATGAGCGACGCCCAGTTTGACCCGTCAGATTGGGAAGCACACCGCCCCATCACGCCCGATCCGCGTCTGCTGTTCCGTTATTCCGCGCTCACCTTCAACACGCACCGCATCCATTACGACTCGCCTTACGCCCGCGATGTCGAGCGGTATCGCGGACTAGTGGTGCACGGTCCGCTGACAGCCAGCCTGCTGTTGCAACTGGCCGCGCGGGAGCTGGGCGAGAACCGGCTGCGGCACTTCGAGTTTCGCGGGGTTTCTCCGGCCATAGTCGGAGAGCCGCTGCATCTGGTGATGCGCAAATCGGATGATGGCTTCGACATGGCGGCTTTTGCCGATGACGGGCGCCAGATTACCAAGGCAAGGGCCAGCCTCTAATCTTGCGCTTTGGGCGGCCTACCCCGCCTTGGAGCCTTCGATTTCTCCACCTCGATTCCACGCGCCGACAAAGCCTCACGCAGCAGCATCTCGATCTGCGCGTTGGCAGAGCGAAGTTCAGCCCCCGCCAACCGCTCGATCGCGGCATGTACTGCCGGATCGAGCCGCAGGGCGAAGGCCTTTTTCTGAGCGGGTGCAGCCATGGCTGCCTCCTTGGATATCGTATTACTGGTAGAGCGTGCCGGCGTTGACGACGGGCTGCGCCTCGCGATCGCCGCACAGCACCACCATCAGGTTCGACACCATGGCCGCCTTGCGTTCATCGTCGAGCTCGACCACGCCATCGCTCGAGAGCTTCTCGAGCGCATCCTCGACCATGCTGACCGCGCCGATCACCACCTTCTTGCGCGCGGCGATCACCGCGTCGGCCTGCTGGCGGCGCAGCATCGCACCGGCAATTTCGGGGGCATAGGCAAGGTGGGTGAGGCCGGCTTCGTCGACATCAATTCCGGCAACCGAAAGGCGCTCGTTCAATTCGACCTGAAGTTCGCTGTTCACAACATCGGCGCTGCCGCGAAGCGTGGTTTCATCCTCATCCGACATGTCGTCATAGGGGTGGCGCGAACCCACTGTACGCAATCCCGCTTCGATCTGGATGTTCACGAATTCCTTGTAGTCATCGACATCGAACACCGCTTGCGCCGTATCGGCCACGCGCCAGACGACGTTGCAAGCGATTTCGATCGGGTTGCCGCGCAGGTCGTTGATCTTGACCTTCTCCGAATGGATGTTGTGCGCGCGCACGCTGACCTTCTTCTTGCCCATCCAGGGCCATACCCAATGCAGGCCGTCCTTGCGAACTGTGCCGCGATATTCGCCGAACAGGGTGATGACCGTGGCTTCATTGGGCTGGATCATGAAAAAGCCGAGGGTCACGGCCAGAAACAGCAGCGAACCGCCAATCAGGCTGGGAATGATGACGTGTTCATACGGCATCGAAATGGCGAGGCTGGCGGGCACGAGCACCGTTGCGAGGAGAACGAGCAAGAGCACATAGCCGTTATAGGCGCTGGCGCGAGTCTCCTTGCTGGCAATGCGTCGGGTGGGGGTGTCTGACATGCTTGAACTCCTGTAGTTACGATATAATTATAATATCATATTTATATCGAAGAGGGGCGAATGTCAATTCTCCGCGCGATAATCCGGTATCGGTTGCAGCACACCATAACTTTCCGCGCTTGGCTCATGGTCCAGATCGGGAAAGTCGATTTCGGGCGGGGCCACATGCGTATCAGGCAAGTGGTCAAGCAGATGGCGGACCAGCGTCAGTCGTCCCCTCTTCTGATCGTTGAAATCGACCAATGTCCATGGGGCATGACTGGTATGCGTCGCCTTGAGCATCGCCTCCCGTGCCTTTGTGTAGGCATCATATTTCTCACGCGCGGCAAGATCGATCGGCGAAAGCTTCCAGCGCTTGAGCGGGTCTTCCAACCGCTCTTTTAGCCGCTCCTCCTGATTGTCCTGATCGGTTGTCAGCCAGTATTTGAACAGCAGGATCCCGTCGTCGGTAAGCAGCTTTTCAAACACCGGAACCTGCTTCAGGAACGCCTCAACCTGCGCCTCTGTCGCATAACCCATAACCTTTTCGACGCCCGCGCGATTGTACCAACTGCGGTCGAACAGAACGATTTCTCCGGCATGGGGAAGGTGCGCGATGTAGCGCTGGAAATACCACTGGGTGAGCTCCTCCTCACTGGGTTTGGACAGTGCGACGGTGCGGCACTGGCGCGGGTTGAGCTTGTCGCGCACCGCGCTGATCGCACCGCCCTTCCCTGCCGTATCACGGCCCTCGAACAGCACGACAATCCGCGCACCCGTAGTCCGGGCCCAACGTGCCATCCCGACCAGCTCCTCGGTCATAGGCTCCAGCAGTTCGCGGTATTCCTTGCCCTTCAGCTTTTCCCCTTTGGCCATAGTGCCTTCCTACCCCTTTACGCGTTTCGGTTGTTGCAATGGCGCGATGGTAGTATCATTTGAGACCTGATGGCTACTCTCGCAGATCAAGAGACCGATTTTTCCAGGCTACCGGCACTTCCGGCGGATGTGTTCACAGCACCGCTCGCGAAACCGCCGCATCTGGGCGATGACTGGCTTGAACCTGCCCAAACCGATTATTCTTCCGAAGATCACGCCATTTGGGACGATCTGTTCGCCCGCCAGATGGAGGTGCTACCCGGACGCGCGGCGAGCGCGTTCATGGCGGGTCTGGAAAAGCTGGACCTGTCCCGCGGGGGTATCCCCGAATTCGGGCAACTGTCCGAAGAGCTGGACAGGCTGACCGGGTGGAGCGTGGTGCCGGTGCCGATGCTGATACCCGATCATGTGTTCTTCTGGCACCTCGCCAACCGGCGTTTCCCGGCGGGCAATTTCATCCGCACGCGGGAAACCTTCGATTACATCCAGGAACCCGACGTGTTTCACGACGTGTTCGGCCACGTCCCCATGCTGACCGATCCCGTCTATGCCGATTACATGCAGGAATATGGCCGCGCCGGGTGGAAGGCGATGCGGTACAACCGGCTGAAGGCGCTGGGCTCGCTCTATTGGTATACGGTCGAATTCGGCCTGATCGAAGAGGAAGCCGGCATCCGCGCCTATGGCGCAGGTATCCTTTCAGGCCCGACCGAAGCCCGATTTGCCGTCGAAGCGCAAAGCCCCAATCGCATCATGCTGAATGTCGACCGGGTGATGCGCACCGATTACGTGATCAGCGACCTGCAACCGACCTATTTCGTGATCGAGAGTTTCGAAGATCTCTACCGCCAGACGGTGACGCGCGATTTCGACAAGCTCTATCGCAGCCTCGCGCCCGGGTTCACCTATGCCAACAGCGCGGTGATCGATGTCGATTATGTGGTGCACCGCGGCACTCAGGAATATCACCTGCGCGGCGGAAGGGGCAGCGGCGCAAAGCCGGTCTGATATCCCGCTGCGGGATCGTAGCCGCCTACGCTTCTGCCTTGCGATTGAGAACCGCGTGATAGATCACCAGCGCGGCCGCCGGCGCCACGATTGCCGCGCCCAAAGCCAGCAAGGACAGGCTCCCGAGGATCGTGCCGGAGTTGATCAGCAGCCCCGCGATCAGGCTGGCCACAAGGCCTATTCCCATCTGACGCAGGATCGCGCCCGATTCCTCGGTGCGCGCGACGACCGAAGCCAGCCAACCTGCGCTAAGGCCAATAACAATCAGAAGAAGCAGCGCCATTTAATCAAGTCATTCCGGTGCAAGAGTTTCACCCCCAGAACATCCGGGGCGCGGGTTTGGTTCCGACAGTCTGTAATCGCAGGCGGCTTCAGAAGAAATAGAACAGCGCGCAACCCATTGCGATGCGATAGACCACAAAGACCAGCATCGACGCCCGCTTCAGGAAGTTCATCAGGAACGCCATCGTCAGGAACGCGGCGACGAAGGTCATGGCGCCGGTGATGATTGCTTCCATCAGCAGTGCGCTATCGGCCTCCAGCAGGTCAGGGACGATCAGCACTCCCGCACCCGCGACCGCCGGGATTGAGAGAAGGAAGGAGAACCGCGCCGCTTCGAACCGGCCATAGCCCAAAAACCGGGCCGCGGTCATGGTGACACCCGAACGGCTTGTGCCCGGAACCAGCGCCAGCGCCTGCGCCAGACCGACGATCAACCCGTCGCGCCACGTCATCTGCTCGAAGGTCTTTTCCTCCTTGCCGAAGTGGTCAGCGAGGCCGAGCAGGATGCCGTAGACGATGAGGTTGGTTGCAACGAGATCGGTGAACCGGATCGACTCGAGCAGGTCGCCATCCTTGATCTCGATTCCGAACACGCTCGAAACGACGCCGTTGAGGAAACCCAGCTTGATCGCCAGCCCGAACAGGACGGCGGGAATCGTGCCCAGCACGATCCACAGGAACAACTTGCGCCATTCGCTCGCACCGGGACTGTTCGCACCGATTCCGACGGTCGCAAAGCCGCCGCGCGCAAGGCCCAGCACGTCCTTGAAGAAATAGGTGATGATCGCCAGCAACGATCCGACATGCACGGCAATGTCGATCATCGGCCCCTGATCGGCCGCGCCAGTAAAAACCGGCACCAGGATCAAGTGACCGGAAGACGAGATCGGAAGGAATTCGGTGATTCCCTGAACGATCGCGATGATGAGCATCTGCAGAAAAGTCATGACCCGCGCCTCTCGTAGGAAGCGCGGGCCAAGTCAATCGGGATTAGCGGGAGGTTTAGCCCCCAGCCCCATTTACCAGATGCGTACGCGCTTCTCCGGCGGTAGGTACATCGCGTGATCTTCGGTCACGCCGAAAGCCTCGTACCATTTGTCAAGGTTCCGTACGACGCCGTTGGTGCGGTATTCTTCCGGGCTGTGGCTGTCGGTGCGCAGGCGCTGGCGATAGTTGTCTTCGCGCTGCTGCGAACGCCACACCTGTGCCCAGGCGATGAAGAACCGCTGATCCCCGGTCAGCCCGTCGATCACCGGCACTTCCTTGCCCTCGGTCGCGATCTTGTAGGCACGATAGGCAAGGCTCAACCCGCCAAGGTCACCGATGTTCTCGCCAAGGGTGAAGCGGCCGTTGACGCAGGTTTCGCCGTTGTCGAGCGGGCAGAACGCGTCGTACTGCGCCACCAGAGCGTCGCCGCGTGCGTCGAAATTGGCGCGATCCTCGTCGGTCCACCAGTTCCGCAGCGCACCCGTTGCATCATACTTCGAACCCTGATCGTCAAAGCCGTGGCCGATTTCATGGCCGATCACCCCGCCGATCGCACCATAGTTCACCGCCGGATCATTGGTCAGCGCGAAGAACGGCTGCTGCAGGATCGCGGCGGGGAAGACGATTTCGTTCTTGGTGGGGTTGTAATAGGCGTTGACCGTCTGCGGCAGCATGAACCACTCGGTCCGGTCAATCGGCTGACCCAGCTTGGCGACATTGTCGCGCAGGCCCCAGGCATCAGCGGCAATCGCATTGGCCAGCGGATTGTCGGCCGTCACCTCCAGCCCTTCATAGGTTTCGAGGTTGTCGCGATAACCGATCTTGGGATCGAAGCTGGCGAGCTTCTCCAGCGCGCGCTGCTTTGTCTCTGCACCCATCCATTCGATCTCGTCGATCGACTGGGCAACCGCGACCCGCAGGTTCGCCACCAGTTCTTCCATCGCCGCCTTGTTCTCAGGCGGGAAGTAACGCTCGACATAGCTCTTGCCGATCAGTTCCCCCAAGCCCCCTTCGGTGTGGGCGATGGCACGCTTCCACCGGGCGCGCTGCTCAGGCGTGCCTTGCAGCAGCTTGCCATAGAGCGCGAAATTCGCCTCGTCGAAGCGCGAGGGCAGAACCGATGCGTGATCCGACAGGAATTCCTTGATCGACCACGCCTGAAGCGTCGCCAGCTGCGTGTCGTTCAGCAGCTTGAGCATGCCCGGCATGCCTTCGCCGATCTGGGCAAGCTGTTCTTCGGTAAGGCCCAGTTCCTTGGCGCGCTCATCGCTCGGCGGCAGGTTGCCGACAACGAAGATCGGCGAGGCGTCGAGCCCGATCTTGCCGAGCATGGCGGCCACGGGGAAGTCCCCAGCAATCGCTTCGAGTTCGGCCATGGTCATCGCGTTATAGGTGAGATCACGGTTGCGCCGCGCGGTGCGGGCCCAGTCGATGTCCCGCGCAATGCGATCTTCCATCGCATAGACCGCTTCGGCAGCGGCCATCGGATCGGCATAGCCGGCCTCGCCCAGCAGCATCGCGACATACTCGCGATAAGCCTGCTGGATCGCTTTGCCCTTTTCGCTGTCGTCGAGGTAGTAATCCCGGTCCGGCAGGCCCAGGCCGCCGCTGCCGAGATAGGCGACATAGCGATCGGGCTGTTTTGCATCGACGTTGACGAAGCCGCCCAGGGGGCTGGAATAGGCAGGATCCGCCCACAGCATCGCCAGATCTTCGAGCGAAGTCGCGGCAACGATCGCGTTGAGATATGGCTGTGCCGGAGCAAGACCGGCGGCATCAATGGCTTCAACATCGAGATAGGCATTGTGCATGTCGACAATGCGCTTTTCGTCGCCGGTGAGCGTCGCCGGGTCCTTTGCCACCAGCTCGTCCATCAGCGCCTTTACGTCGGTGGTCGACTTTTCGCGCAACAGGTTGAACGCGCCGAACCGGCTGAATTCGGCCGGCAGCGGGTTGGCATCGAGCCACTTCTGGTTGACGTAGGCGAAGAAGTCGTCGCCCGGATCGACCGTGCTCGAAAGCAACTCCGGATCGACGCCCCATGTGCCGAAGCTCATCGTCGGCGTGGACGGTTCCGGCGCGGCTTCGGCATCGGCATGCGCTTCGAGCATTTCGATATCGGCGCCGGGAATTCCCGAATCCTGATGGGCGGCGGCCGCTCCGGCGAGAGCAAAGGCGGCGGTGCCTGCGAGAAGCAGAGTGGTCTTGCGGATCATATGTGCGGTCCCCGTTTGAAAGACTTTGATTGCAGTCGTGATGTAACGCCTGCGCGCGCGCAAGGTTGCCGCTTGTCGCTCAAGTGACGCGGTTCGTCGAAAGGGGCGCTTCAGGCCGCTTCGGCGGCGAACTGGAGCGAGGCCAGTCGCGCATACAGACCGCCCGCCGCGCTCAATTGCGCATGGGTGCCCTGTTCGACCACTTCGCCATCTTCAAGCACGATGATCCGGTCCGCCGCACGCACCGTCGCAAGCCTGTGCGCGATTACCAGCGTGGTGCGATCCTTCATCAGCACTTCCAATGCCTGCTGCACCAATTGCTCGCTTTCGGCGTCGAGCGCGCTGGTCGCTTCGTCCAGCAACAGGATCGGGGCATCTCGCAGCAGCGCACGGGCAATCGCGACGCGCTGTTGCTGGCCGCCCGACAATTGCGTGCCGCCCTCACCCAGATAGGTGTCGAGCCCCTGCGGCAACGCCTTCAGGAAGGTTTCAGCATTGGCGGCGCGGGCCGCTTCCCAGATTTCCTCGTCGCTCGCATCCCATTTGCCATAACGCAGATTGTCGCGGGCGTTGGCGCTGAACAGCACCCCGTCCTGCGGCACCAGCGCCAGCCGCTCGCGGATGTCCGCCGGGTCCGCCTTGGTCAGCGGCACCCCGTCGAGCCGGATCGTGCCGACCTGCGGATCGTAGAACCGCTCGACCAGCTGGAAGATCGTCGATTTGCCCGCACCTGAGGGGCCGACAATGGCGACGGTCTCGCCCGGCTGAATCTCCAGGCTGAAATCCTTGAGCGCGGGGGTTTCCGGACGCGCCGGATAACGGAAGGTGACATTGCGGAACGAGAGGCTGCCACGCGCCGGCACAGGCAGCGCCTCTGGTCGTTCGGGCGCAGCGATAGCGGGCTTTGCCTCAAGCAATTCGGCAAGGCGGCTTGCGGCCCCTGCCCCGCGCAGCAATTCGCCATAGACTTCGGTGAGCGCACCGAACGCCCCCGCCACGATCATCGCGCCGACAATGAATGACAGGATCGTGCCGCCGGTAATCTCGCCCGCAGCGACACCCTCGGCCCCGCGCCACAACAGCAGCACGATGGACCCGAAGATCGCGAGGATGATCACCGCCGTCATGATCGAACGCAGCACGATGCGGCGGCGCGCGGTGTCGAACGTACGCTCCACCGCGTCGCCAAAACGATCGGCCTCGCGCGCTTCCTGGCCAAAGCTCTGCACGACTTTCATCGCGCTCAGAACTTCGGTGACCATCGCGCCGACATCGGCGATCCGATCCTGGCTGTCGCGCGAGATGGTCCTGATCTTGCGTCCGAAGAACACGATAGGCAGGATCACGCCGGGAATGCCGACAGCGAGCCATACCGTAAGGCCCGGCAACAGCCAGAACAGGTAGATCGTCCCGCCGATGCCGAGGAAGATGTTGCGCAGCGCCACCGAAACCGTGGTGCCGACCACCGTTTCGATAATCGCGGTGTCCGCCGTCATCCGGCTGGAAATCTCCTTGGGGCTGTTTTCCTCGTAGAACCCGGGCGAAAGCCGCATCAGATTTCGGTGCACCTTGCGACGGATATCCGCGACAACACGTTCGCCGATCCAGCTGACGAAGTAAAACCGCGCAGCCGTGCCGAATGCGATCACCAGCACGATCTCGAACAGATAGCGAAACCAGCGTCCGATATCGCCTGCGCCTTCGACGCCTGCCGAACCGCCGCCGAAGCCCCGATCGACAATCAGTTGCATCGCCGCCGGAATGGCAAGAGTGCCTGCCGCCGTGATCGTCAGCGCGATCAGCGCGAACATCACCTGTGTCGGATACTTCGCGGCCTCGCGAAAAATCATCCGCAGCGGCGCGAGCGAGCGCGGCTTTTTCGCGTCCGCAGCAGCATCTGCTCCCTCGCCTTCCGCCTGATCGAGGGTGCTTTCGTCTGCGCTTTCGCTGATTTGGGTGGATGCCCCGGACATAGTCGGCCCCATCTAGACACGCCGAACGCAAATTTCACGCGCAAAAAACACATGTTTGCCCAGCCCATCCGACCTCTCGGCAAAATTGTGCATTGCACAACGGCGCGCGAAGGGCCATCTAGGCGCCAATCCGCACGCCGCGTAGGGGGATCGCGCGTCGCACACTCGGATCCAGACAACGGACGGGCGCTTATGCTTTATCAGGCTTACGAACTGCAACGCAGCTGGATGAATTCGGTCAGCTCGGTTGCCTCGATCACATCGGAACTGCTGGCAAATCCAGCCAATCCGCTGAGTTATCTCGGAATCGGTCCGATCGCCGCCAACGCGCTCGACGTGTTTGCACACGCCACGGCCTACTATTCGAAGCCCGCTTTCGGCATCACCAAAGTGGATGTTGACGGCAAAATCTATCCGGTGATCGAAGCGACTGTGATGAATCGCCCGTTCGGCGATCTCAAACGGTTCCGGCTGGATGGCGTCGATGATGACCGGCCCAAGCTGCTGATCGTCGCCCCGATGAGCGGCCATTTCGCCACCCTGCTGCGCGGCACTGTGCGGCGGATGCTGCAGAAATACGAAGTCTACATCACCGATTGGGCCGATGCGAAGACGGTTCCCTTGCACGAAGGGAACTTCGATCTCGACGATTACATCGACTATCTGATCGAATTCCTCGAATATATCGAGCAGGTGAAACCCGGCCAGCGTCCGCACATGCTTGCGGTTTGCCAGCCCTCCGTTCCGGCTTTCGCCACCACCGCTCTGATGAACCAGCACAAATCGCCCGCGACCCCGCTGACGCTGACGATGATGGGCGGGCCGATCGACACTCGTGAAAGCCCGACCACGGTCAACAACCACGCGATGAACCGCCCGATCGAATGGTTCCGCCAGAGCGTTATCGCCACCGTGCCGATCAACTATCGCGGCGCCGGGCGGCGGGTATATCCGGGCTTCATGCAGCTTTCGGCCTTCATGAGCATGAACCTGCAAAGCCACATGATGAGCCATTACGAGATGTTCAAACATCTGACTGCGGGCGACGAGGAAAGCGCGCAGGCGACCAAGGATTTCTACGACGAATATCGCGCGGTGTGCGACATGACGGCGGAATTCTACCTCCAGACTGTCGAGGAAGTGTTCCAGAAGCACTCGATCCCCAATGGCGAATTCCGCCACAAGGGCGAAATCGTCGACCTCACCCAGATCACCGACACCGCCCTGCTGGCGATCGAAGGCGAGCGTGACGATATTTCGGGGCTGGGCCAGACGAAGGCCGCGCTGAAGCTCGCAAGTGGCCTCGCCGAAGACAAAAAGCGGTACTACATGGCCGAAGGCGCAGGGCATTACGGCATCTTCAACGGCAGCAAGTGGCGCAACAACGTCGCACCCGTGGTTGAGGAATTCATCGCCGCTCACATCTGAGCCGGATAAATTGCCCGCGCCGATTTTCCCTATTTCAAGCCGCGAATCCCGATGGTATTCGCATGCCTGACGACTGGCTGGACGCGCGTGTGCGGTTGCGGGTCGCTGAGTATTTCCGAATATGATTCTAGATCGCGTAAAGCCGCTCGATGCAATCCTGGCGGCGGCGAAGCGTAAGTCGCTCAAACGGACAATGGGCGGCCTGCAACTGATGCTGTTCGGCATCGGCTGCATCATCGGCACCGGCATCTTCGTTCTGACGGCGGCAGGCGCGCAAAAGGCGGGGCCGGGCTTGATGCTCGCCTTTGCCATAGCCGGAGCGATCTGCATCGTTGCCGCACTGTGTTACGCCGAAATCGCCTCCACCATTCCGGTATCGGGATCGGCCTATACTTACACCTATGCGACCATGGGCGAATTCCTGGCCTGGACGGTCGGCTGGGCGCTGGTGCTCGAATACGCGATCGCGGCGAGCGCGGTATCGGTCGGTTGGTCGGGCTATTTCGTCGGCACGATCCTTAATGAAACGCTCGGGATAACGCTTCCGGCTTGGCTTTCCGGCGGCCCGCTGGCGCTGGGCGGGGTCGAAGGCGGGTTGATCAACCTGCCCGCGCTGGTGATCGCGCTGCTGGTGACAGGGTTGCTGATGATCGGCACCAGCGAAAGCGCCAAGGTCAACGCGGTGCTCGTCGCCATCAAGGTGTCGGCGTTGACGATCTTCATCGCGCTTACCCTGCCTCAGGTCGATCCGGACAAGTTCAACCCCTTCCTCCCCGCAGGCGTTTTCGGCGGCTGGGGCAGCGGGCTGGGCGCAGTCGGCGCGGCGGCGACGATCTTCTTCGCCTATGTCGGGTTCGACGCAGTTTCGACCGCGGCGGAGGAAACCAAGGATCCGCAGCGCAATGTGCCGATCGGCCTCGTCGGATCGCTGCTGTTCTGCACCGTGTTCTATATCGCGGTGGCAGCCGGCGCGATCGGCACCATCGGCGGCCAGCCGATCATGGGGCCGGACGGCATTCCCTTCCCTGCGGGCTCTGAAGAACTGGCACGCCAATGCGCGCTGCCTGCCTATTCCTCGGCTCTGGTGTGCTCGGACGAGGCGCTGGCGCATGTCCTGCGGCAGATCGGCTGGTCGGGCGTGGGCAATGCGCTGGGCTATGCCGCATTCCTTGCGCTGCCTTCGGTGATCCTTGTGCTGCTGTTTGCGCAGACGCGCATTTTCTTCGTGATGAGCCGCGACGGGCTGTTGCCCGAGGTTTTGAGCAAGGTGCACCCCAAATGGCATACGCCGCATGTCGTCACCATGATTACCGGCGCAGCGGTGGCTGTGGCGGCGGCATTCCTGCCGGTCGGACAGCTTGCCGATATCGCGAATGCCGGCACACTGTACGCTTTCGCACTGGTCGCAATCGCGGTGCTGGTGCTGCGCAAGCAACGCCCCGATGTGCATCGGCCGTTCCGTGTCCAAGGGGTGTGGGTGATCGCGCCTGCTGCCGTTGCGGGATGCATCTTCCTGTTCCTCAACCTGCCGCTCGATGCGATGATCGTGCTGCCCGTGTGGACCGCTATCGGCATCGCGATCTACCTCGCCTATGGCCGCAGCCGCAGCCATCTGGGCAAGGGCATCGTCGAAGTGGTGGACGATATCGAAGGTGACGAGGCGCTGGTTCCGATCGATCCCCCCAAGGGCTGATCGACAGGAGGGCGTCAGCCTGACACGGCGGGTTGCTGTTGTGTCAGGCAGTGCACACCTCCGCCATCCCAGTTTGCCGCCAGCGGATTGATCTGGACGATCTCACGATCCGGGAACAGCTGTTTCAGGATCGCGGCGGATTGCTCGTCGCTCTCGCGTAGATGATCGGGCAGGCCGTCGTCGCCGTACCTTGCCGACACCACCACGCCGTTGGTGACGAGAAAGTTGAGGTAACTGACCGCCGGCACATCGATCACCTCATCACCGATCTTGAAATCGCGATAGACGGAACGTGCATCGAAACCTGTCGGGGCCGCTATGAAGTCCCTTTCGGTGAGCTTGCGGGGGCGCAGGAACGGGCCGACGTCAGGCACCGGCATCGTGATGACGTTGAACGGCTTCCCATCAGGATCGCGCGCTTCTTCTAGCTGGCGCCGGTTCTCGGTGAGGATTTCGTGATCCAGCCGCATCAGAGGATCGCGATCACGTTCGGCCTCGCTGACCTCGCCGACAAGGATCGTGTCTTCGCTGACGAAGCGCACATATTCATCGACATGCCCGTTCGCACCCCAACCAAAGAAATTGGCGACCTTGGGCCCGGCAAACACCCGATCCGTGATCGGTGCACGATCAAGCCAGATGACCTGCTCCTTGCCGTACATCCGTTTGAGCTCGCTTTCGATCTCGGCCAGCGACTTGCCCGGATTGCGGTGCAACGCGGCATCGCGATAGGTGACGAGCGAGCGCGAATTGACCTCCAGCCCGCCTCCCTCGGCGACAACATCGGATTCGATCAGCCTGTATGCACGCGCGGCTGCGATCTGCCGGGGGGCCTTCCCGCGTCCCATCTGGCCGGGGCTGCTCCAGGGCCAGGGGAAGCCGTAATTGCCCCATTTGAAGGCGGCGATCTGCAACCGCTCGCCATTGGAAACAAACAGCGGCCCGGTGTCGCGCACCCACACATCGACCGTTTCCTGCCTGTTGAAGCTGACCCTGCCGGGATCGATGTTCCGTTCGGCCATCAGCTCGCCGATGCGGCGACTGCTGTCTGCATCTTCGACGTTGACGATGACGGGGATGTAGGGCGTGAGCGCCGCGAGCATGTCCAGCCGCAGACGGACGTGGCCTTCATCATCGAACAGGCCTTGGTTCCAGCCGATCCAGACGGCTTCGTGAGCGTGCCATTCGGGCGGGAATGTATAGCCTTCTGGGCTGGCAAAACTCCCGGCCCGGGCAATCGTGGTGCCCGAAACCAGCGAAGCGGCGGTCGCACTTGCGAGGAAATCACGTCGGTCCATTATGGGTTCCCCTTGAGGTTTTGCCGAAAAACAATCGCTTCAAGATCCGCTGCGCAAGCCACAGGAGCGCAACCGCGATTAGCAGCAGCAATGCGGCTATTCCGGCGGCGGCCATCGGGTATTCATAGGCGAGCCACAGCAGACCGACGGTGGCGATATCCTCGGCGCTGGAGGCGGCGATATTGCTGACCGGCTCGGGAGAGGTGTTGACTACAGCCCGCGCCGACGCCTTGCCGCCATGCGCGAGGAAGCTCGCTCCACCGCCCAACAGGAATGCGACCACCTGCGTCGCCGGGTCGGACGGGTCCACGATGGCGAGCGCCAGCAGAGCGCCGCCTACGGGCCGCACAAAGGTGTGAACCGCGTCCCACGCGCTGTCGAGCCAGATGACCTTATCGGCGAAGAATTCAGCCAGCGCGCCGATCAACGCGATGCCCATCACCCAGGGGTTCGCCAGCACGGCGAGACTGGCGAGATGTTCAGGCACCGGCAGCGCCTCCAGCCGCATGGCAAGCCCAGTGGCAAAAATGCAAAGATAAAGCCGCCAGCCTGCTAGGAGGCTGACGCTGCCTGCGATCCCGATGATTTCTATGATGCCCATGCGCTGCCTCTCCCGATAGAGAAGGATGCGCGCCTGTCCGCACCAGCGCAAGGTGTCAGTTTATCAGGTCAAGATCAGGGTCTGGCTCGTCGCCGTCCTCAAGCTGGATGCCAAAGCTGTTCAGCATCATCGAAACCTGTGTGTACTGTCCGACGGTAAAGACCAGATCCATCCGGCCCTTGTCGCCCAGATCTGCAAGCGCATCCCAACTCGCCTGGCTGACGAACTGATCGGCATGTAGCTCGTCTGCGGCGCGCAGCATGGCGGCTTCCAGTGGGCTCCAGCCTTCGGCATCGGGACCGGTCTTGATCCGGACGATATCCTCATCGGAAAGGCCGCAGAGTTTTCCGATCCGCCTGTGCTGGGCAAATTCGTAGCCCGATCCGCAATTCCAGCCAGTGCGCAGGATCACCATCTCCCGCTCGCGCGCGGGCAGGGCATTGCGGCGCGACAGGATGTAATCGCCCCACCCCAGAAAGGCGCGCAGGGCCTTGGGCGCATGGACTAGCGTGCGGAAGATGTTGAGCACCTTGCCGCCGCCGACCAGATTGTCCGGTTTGGTGAAAGGCGCGAGCGCCTCCGCCTGCGTCTCGTCGAGCCGGTCGAGGTCAACCGGCTCGATCCGAGGACGCTTGAGGCGCATCAAAACACCTCGAACAGGCCCGCTGCGCCCATGCCGCCGCCGACGCACATGGTGACGACGACGTATTTCGCGCCGCGACGCTTGCCTTCGATCAGCGCGTGGCCGGTGCACCGTGCGCCCGTCATCCCATAGGGGTGGCCGATCGAAATCGAGCCGCCGTTGACGTTGAGGATGTCGTTGTCGATGCCCAGCTTGTCACGGCAATAGAGCACCTGCACCGCAAAGGCTTCGTTCAGTTCCCACAGGCCGATGTCGTCCATCTTGAGCCCGGTCTGCTTGAGCAGCTTGGGGATGGCGAAGACCGGGCCGATGCCCATTTCGTCAGGCTCGGTACCGGCAACGGCCATGCCCACATAGCGGCCGAGCGGCTGAAGGCCCTTCTGCTCTGCAACCTTGGCTTCCATCAGCACGCTGGCCGACGAACCGTCCGAAAGCTGCGAGGCGTTGCCCGCCGTGATGCACATGCCCGGACCCATCACCGGCTGAAGCGCCTGCAAGCCTTCGAGCGTGGTCGAAGGACGGTTGCCTTCGTCCTTGGTGATGGTGGTTTCGACTTCGGAGACTTCGCCGGTTGCCTTGTCCTTGACCATCATCGTGGTGGTGACAGGCACGATTTCGTCGTCGAACTTGCCCGCTGCCTGAGCGGCGGCAGTGCGCATCTGCGACTGGTAAGCGTATTCGTCCTGCGATTCGCGGCTGACGTTGTAACGCTTGGCCACGGTTTCAGCCGTGCCGAGCATCGGCATGTACACGTCTTTGTGCATCGCGATCAGCGAGCGGTCGGGCGCGACGCGCATTTCCGGAGTCTGGACGAGGCTGATCGAATCCTGGCCGCCGCCAACGACGATATCCATGTTGTCGACGATGATCTGCTTGGCAGCGGTGGCAATTGCCATCAGGCCGGACGAGCACTGGCGATCGATGGTCTGTGCAGCCACGCTGACCGGCGCACCGCCGCGCAATGCGACCTGACGTGCGATATTGCCCGACTGCGTGCCCTGCGTGAGCACGGCACCCCACACCACGTCGTCGATTTCAGCCGGGTCGATCCCGGCGCGCTCGACAGCGGGCTTGAACGAATATGAGCCGAGCGTCGCGCCCGGCGTGGCGTTGAAGCCGCCCTTGTATGCGCGCCCGATCGGGGTACGGGCGGTGGAAACGATGACTGCGTCACGTGACATGGGGGTATCCTTTGTGTGGTCGAGGCCCTGCCGAAGCGGGCGCCTCTCAAATAGGGGTTTTCAACCAGCTGCAGCCCCCGCAAGCGCGGAGGCCCGCACCCGGATCAGACGAAAAACTGCGTGATCCACTCGCACATCAGCGCAGGCTTGTCCTCGCCTTCGATCTCGATCGTGATCTCGGCGGTCTGCTGCCACTGGCCGGGGCGCTTTTCGATCATTTCGACCAGCTTCCAGTGGCCGCGAATGCGCTTGCCCACGCGAACCGGCGCGATGAAACGGGTTTTGTTGCCGCCATAGTTCACGCCCATCTTCACATTGTCGATCTTGGGCATGTCGCTGTTCGCGGACAGATAGGGGATCATCGACAGGGTCATGAAGCCATGCACGATGGTGCCGCCGAACGGGGTCAGCTTGGCCTTTTCCTGATCGATGTGAATGAACTGATGGTCACCGGTCGCATCTGCGAACATGTTGACCTTGTCCTGAGTCATTTCGACCCATTCACTGGTGCCGATATTCTCGCCGACTTTGGCGGCCAATTCCTGCGGGCTCATGGGGCTCTCCTGTCCTTGTGCGCCCTCCATTTCCCGGTGGGAGAACGCTTCGTTGCGGGCGCTTCATGGCCCAAGCGGACGGGGAGTGCAATGCGCCAGACTATGCCGTTACGGCACCGCGGCCCGACGCTTCGCCCGCTTCGGCGCACGCGCGCTCGCGGCGGCGCTTTTCGCTCGGATAAAGCCGCTTTTCCTCATCCAGCGCGGCTTTCGCCGAATCGAGCCGCCGGACATAGGTGTCGAGCCCGATCTGAAGCCCGACGATCATCAGGAAAGCGGGCTGATAGGCAATGCCCTGGAACAGCGCGCCGACGAAATAGATCAGGCTCGCCATCTGCAACGCGCTCGCCATGGGCGCGATCCAGCTTTCGGTCTCTTCAGTGACGCCGCGCCATCGGCGATAGATCTTCTCCATCTGCCAGACACCAAGCAGGTGGATTGAAAGCCAGATGATGAGGCCCGGATAGCCCTGTTCTCCCAGCACCTCGAACACGGAGGAATGGAAGGCGCGGGCTTCGTCGGTCACTTCCTGATACTGGATGGTGACGGTGTTGTCGGTCTCTTCCTTGACCGGCATGACATAGGTGAAGCTGTTGGCGCGGTAGGAATCGAATCCGCCGCCCAGCGGATTGCGATTGGCGTAGTCGATCGTCCATTCCCAAACCGCCACACGGGTTGAGGCGCTCTGGTCGCCACCAGGTTCCGCGATGGTTGCCATCCGGTCGTAATAGCTTTGCGGCAGGAACGGCAGCGCGATCACCACCATGGCCCCGGCCGCTGCAACGAAGATCAGCCGCTTTTCGGTAAAGCGCAGCAACAGCACCCCCAGCGCGGCAATGCACAGCAGGCCGGTGCGCGCTTCGGTGCCGATCGGGATCAGCAGGCTGGCAAAGATCAAGGCGATACCAAAGACGCTCACCGTCCAGTGCGGCCGGAAGATGGTGCCATGCTTCATGAACCACACGATCATCGGAATCAGGCCGATGGCGATGGTGGCCAGAGTGGAGCTTTCGTAGATGCCGCTGTTGTCGTTGACGAAGAACTTGAGGCTGCCATAGCCGCCTCCGCCCAGCACCGTCTTGAGACCGGTGGAAACGACGATGGTGGCGACCGAAAGGATCACGGTCAGGCCCAGAGCCTCGATCCGGGCGCGGGTGGTAATGGTGAGCGGCAGGAAGATCGCGAACAGCAGGGCCTTCCACACCCAGTCCCACTTCGTCCCCGCCGGTTCGGGAAAGGCCGATCCTTGCAAAGTGTACCAGCACCACCCCATGAAAATCAGGAGCAGGAACTGCCGCAGCGAGAACCGCGCGCCTTCCTTGCGATCGAGCAGCAACCATCCGCCGAATGCGGCGCCAAACGCGATGAGGGACACCGGCAGGCTGGTGATCAGCGAATATCCGATCCGCTGAGGCGCGAGAATGTCGATGTAGACATACAGCAGCACCCACAGGAACGGGCGACGCAGCCCCAGCAGCAGGACGAAAGCGATGAAGGACAGGAAAACGAGGTCAAGCATCAGGTGATCTCATCCTGATCCTGCGGACCATCCGCCGAATCATCATGGCCTTGCGATTGCCCTCGACGGGACGCATTTCGCCCAGCGACGCTTGCAGCATCGCGCCGTGCGCGCAGCGCATCGACAAAACTCTGGATGTGCGGATCGACATCCAGCTCTTCGCGCATCACCAGCCGCAACAGCGCGATGGCGAGCAGCCCGTGGCCCAGCGCGAGAGAGAAATAGTCGATCATGTCACATGCGCCATTACCCCAATGCGGTTGACGGCCCGTTAAGCACAATCGGGTTATTGCGCATCGCATGACCCGCGTTCTTCACGTCCTCGATCATTCGCTGCCGCTCCACAGCGGCTACACCTTCCGCACCCGCGCCATCCTGAAAGCGCAGCAAGCACTGGGGCTGGAGGTGCGCGGCATCACCTCGCAACGGCACAATCTCGAAGCCGAATGGGAATGCGATGTCGAAGAAATCGACGGCCTGACCTTCCATCGCACCGCGGGGACACCCGAAGGCCCCATGCTGGTAAGCGAATTCAAGGAAATGGCGGCACTGTCCTCCTCAATTCAGGCTTTGGCGAAGGAATGGCGGCCCGACATCATTCATGCCCACTCGCCCGCGCTCAATGGCGGCGGCGCCCTGCGCGCGGCACGAAGCCTCGGAATTCCGCTGTTCTATGAAATTCGCGCTTTCTGGGAAGACGCGGCGGTCGGGAACCGGACGGGGACCGAAGGATCGGCCAAGTATCGCCTGACCCGCGCACTCGAAACACGGATCGCCAACAGCGCCGATGCCGTCTTCACGATCTGCGAAGGTCTGCGCGACGATCTTGTCTCGCGCGGGATACCCGGGGGCAAGATCGGCGTGATGCCCAATGGCGTCGACCTGACCCTGTTCGGTGAACCGGTTGCTCGCGATGCGGCGCTTGGCGATGCCTTGGGCCTTGAACCGGGGGCGCCGGTCATCGGCTACATCGGCAGTTTCTACGATTACGAAGGCATCGACGATCTGATCGCCGCGATGCCAATCCTGCGCAAGATCCACCCCGAAGCGCGGCTGCTCATTGTCGGGGCCGGGCCGATGGATGCAAGCTGGCGCGCAGCAGCCGCCAGCCTTCCCGAACCCGATGCCGTGATCTTTACCGGGCGGGTGCCGCATCATGAAGTCGAACGCTATTATTCGCTAGTAGATATACTGGCATACCCGCGAAAGGCTTCGCGCCTGACCGATCTGGTAACGCCGTTGAAACCGCTGGAGGCGATGGCGCAGCGGCGGCTTGTGGCGGCATCGAATGTGGGCGGCCACCGCGAACTGATAACCCACTCAGAAACAGGCTTTTTGTTTGATCCGGACAATCCCGCAGCCTGCGCCGCGACGCTTGCCGAAATGCTTGACGCACGCGATCAATGGGAAGCGATCCGCAACCGCGGCGTCGAACATGTCCGCCATCGCCACGACTGGCACGATAACGCGCGGCGTTATCTCGACGTTTACCATCTCCTGCTAGCCAAGGTTAATCGCGGGAGCGCCTTTGAGGCGAAATCGCGGAAACAGGGATTACGGGCATAGGGGTCGCACAAGAAGTCCCTTCGTCCGGCAGCAGGCAAAGGGTAAGATGCGGCTTCGACAGAACCTTGAGAAAGAGCCCGAACGGCGCGTGCGGTCGCGCAGCAAGGGTGCTGCGAGTTCGATCCGGAATCACAAGATCTTTGTCCCCATGCTCACAGCTTGGGGGGCGACGCTGCTGGGACTTTGCGTGTTCGTCCTGCCTGATGTGCTGATTGCGCGCATGGCGGTTCTGGCTGGGCTCGTTTCGCTCGGGATGCTGGCCAAATTCATCTTTGCCGCCGTCGGGGCGGTGCTGGGCGGCGGACTTGCCTTTGTTCTGGCCGCTGCCTTGCGGGATGGCGCACGCGCACAGATCGAATCGGCGCCTGTCGTCTCCGCAGTCAAAAGCCGGCGCATCCATCCGATCAATCCGGCAACCGATCTCGGCAGCGAAAGCCTCGATGCCCCGATCGAGGAAATGCCTTACACGCTGGAAGGCGAGGAAGAGGAGCCCGAAGCGGAGCCGGTTCAACCCACCGCCAAGCGCCAGCCCACGCTGGGCGAACTTTCCGCACGCGGTTACGAGATCGAGGAGCCGCGCGACCTATCTGAGGCCGATGGCCCTGAGCCCAGCTTCACCCGCAGTCATTTCAAGAGTGCGTTGATCGAATCCTGCGAAGGCGCAAGTTGCGAGGCCGCGCCTCTCAATACGCCCGATCCTGCGCCCGAAAAGGTCCAGCCGGTGAGCATCAAATCCGTCACACCCGGAGTGAGCGCGCCTCAACCGCTCGGCCGTCCCGGCTCGAATGGTGCATGGAGCCTCACCCAGTTCACGCCGCCTTCGAGCAAGGCCAAGCCGGCCGCGCAAGAAAGGCCGCGCGAGCTTGATCTGGCCGAATTTGCCGAGCTTCCCGGCCGCAACGCGGTCTGGGTCGAAGAGACGGCTGCTGCCCCCAAGCCGCGCGCTGTGCCTGCCAGCGCGCTTGAAAAGCTGCGCCAGACACCGCCGGAAGAACTCAGCCTGGTCGAAATGGTCGAGCGTTTTGCCGGTGCCTTGCACGAACACCAGCAGAAAGAGCAATCGCGCCTGCCACGCAGCGGCCCGGCCCGCGATGCCGCTCTCGCTGAAGCGTTGAAGGCGCTTACGCTGTTTACCGAGCGCGGTTTCGATCATCGAGAAGAAAACAGCGAGGCAAGCGATCTTAGCCAGACCGAGCGCGAACTGCGCGATGCTTTGGTGAAGTTGCAAACGCTGCGCGGTGCCGCCTGAATTTCGGGCGGATGTTGCCTGTTTCGCAATTCCGGAAGGGCTGAATCGCTCGTGAAGCAATCAAAATAAAGCCCAGCTACTGCATGGCGAAACAATAATTCGTTCTTCGCGGTTGCAATATGCCTGATCCGTCTGCAATAGGGGTCGCGAACAGATGCGCGGCCCTGCTCCATGCCGGGTGCGCTCGACATTTGCGCCTTTGCGAGGTGAGCCCGATGGCCGCTTCACCCCGCATCGGCATCTGACAGGACGGAACTTTGCCATGGGATATCCCAATTCCCAGGGTCTTTACGACCCCGCCAACGAACATGACGCCTGCGGTGTGGGCATGGTCGCGCACATCAAGGGCGTGCGCAGCCATTCGATCATCGAGCAATCGCTGGAGATTCTCGAAAAGCTCGATCATCGCGGTGCCGTTGGCGCCGATCCCCTGCTGGGCGATGGCGCGGGCCTGTTGATGCAGATTCCCGACGCGCTGATCAGGCGCTGGGCGGACGAAAACGGCCACGATCTCCCGCAGCCGGGCGAATATGCCGTCGCCATGTGCTTCATGCCGCAGGACGACGAAGCCCGCGATTTCGTGGCGGAGCAGTTCGAGAAGTTCTCTGCCAAGGAAGGCCAGCGTTTCATCGGCTGGCGCAACGTGCCGACCACGCTCGACGGCCTCGGCGATGCGGTGATCGCCTCCATGCCGGTGATCCAGATGGGCATCGTTGGGCGCGGGCCGAACTGCGCCGATCAGGACGCGTTCGAGCGCAAGCTGCTGGCGATCCGCAAGCAGTCGCTCAATCCGTTGGCCAAGCTCGCGGAAAAGCACGGCCTGCCGAGCCTGACCGACACTTACATGCCCAGCGTTTCCAGCCGCACCATCGTCTACAAGGGGCTGCTGCTCGCAACGCAGGTCAAGAGTTTCTACGACGACCTGCGCGATCCCGAATGCGTTTCCGCCTTCGGCCTTGTGCACCAGCGGTTTTCCACCAACACCTTCCCCAGCTGGCGGCTGGCACACCCGTTCCGCTTCATCGCCCACAATGGCGAAATCAACACGGTGCGCGGCAATGTGAACTGGATGAACGCGCGCCGCCGCACGATGGAAAGCGACCTGCTCGGCCCCGATCTTGACAAGATGTGGCCTATCATCCCGCACGGCCAATCCGACACCGCCTGCCTCGACAACGCGCTCGAACTGCTGCTGGCGGGCGGATACAGCCTTGCGCACGCGATGATGATGCTGATCCCCGAAGCGTGGGAAAGCAATGATCTGATGGATCCCAAGCGACGCGCATTCTACGAATATCACGCCGCGCTGATGGAGCCGTGGGACGGCCCGGCAGCGGTGTGTTTCACCGACGGCCGCCAGATCGGCGCGACGCTTGACCGCAACGGCCTGCGTCCCGCGCGTTTCTGCGTGACCAAGGACGACATCGTCTGCCTCGCTTCGGAAAGCGGCGTTCTGCCCTTTGCCGAGGAAGACATCGTGCGCAAATGGCGTCTCCAGCCGGGCAAGATGCTGCTGATCGACCTTGAGGAAGGCCGGATCATCGAGGATGAGGAACTGAAGGCCGAACTCGCCAATTCCGAGCCCTTCGACAAGTGGCTTGAACAGGCGCAGTACAAGCTTTCCGACATCAGCGAGATCGAGCCGGAACTGTCCCACGTTCCCGAACATTCGACGACGCTGCTGCAACGCCAGCAGGCTTTCGGATACACTCAGGAAGACATCAGCCGCTTCCTTGAACCGATGGCGACCAATGGCGACGATCCGGTGGGATCGATGGGCACCGACACGCCGATTGCCGTGCTGTCGAACCGCGCGCGGCTGCTTTACGATTACTTCAAGCAGAACTTCGCACAGGTCACCAACCCGCCGATCGATCCGATCCGCGAAGAACTGGTGATGAGCCTGCTGTCGATGATCGGCCCGCGCCCCAATCTGCTGGGTCACGAGGCCGGGACGCACAAGCGGCTCGAAGTCGAACAGCCGATCCTCACCAATGAGGACCTGGCGAAAATCCGCTCGGTCGAGGCGGGGCTCGACGGTGCGTTCCGTTGCTCCACCATCGACATCACTTGGGATGCCAGTGCGGGCGTCGAAGGGATCGAACTGGCGCTGAAAGAGATGTGCTGGGCCGCGACCGAAGCTGTGCTGCAGGACCAGAACATCCTAGTCCTGTCGGACCGCGCCCAGAGCGAAGACCGCGTGCCCATGCCGGCATTGCTGGCGACGGCTGCGGTGCACCACCATCTGGTGCGGCAGGGCCTGCGGATGCAGACCGGGCTGGTCGTGGAAACCGGCGAAGCGCGCGAGGTGCACCATTTCTGCGTGCTCGCAGGTTACGGCGCCGAAGCGATCAACCCCTATGTCGCGTTCGAGACGCTGGAGGACATCCGCGTCCGCAAGCATTCGGATCTGACCGCCGAGGAGGTGCAGAAGAACTACATCAAGGCGATCGGCAAGGGCATCCGCAAGGTGATGTCCAAGATGGGGATTTCGACCTACCAGTCCTATTGCGGCGCGCAGATTTTCGACGCGGTCGGCCTTTCAACCGAATTCGTCGAGAAGTATTTCACCGGCACGGCGACCACCATCGAAGGTGTCGGACTGGAACAGGTGGCAGAGGAAAGCGTGCGTCGTCACGCGCAAGCCTATGGCGACAATCCGCTGTACAAGGGCATGCTCGATGTCGGCGGCATCTACCAATACCGCCTGCGCGGTGAGGAACACGCATGGACCCCGCAGAACGTCGCGCAATTGCAGCACGCGGTGCGCGGCAACAACCATGCGAATTACGAAGAATTCGCCAAATCGGTTAACGAGCAGTCCGAGCGCCTGCTGACGATCCGCGGGTTGATGGAGTTGAAGAAGGCCGAAACGCCGATCCCGCTGGAGGAAGTCGAACCCGCAAGCGAGATCGTGAAACGTTTCTCCACCGGGGCGATGAGCTTTGGTTCGATCAGTCACGAAGCGCATTCGACGCTGGCCGTGGCGATGAACCGGATTGGCGGGCGTTCGAACACCGGCGAAGGCGGTGAAGAACCATTCCGGTTCAAGCCGCTCGACAATGGCGATTCGATGCGCTCGAAGATCAAGCAGGTCGCAAGCGGCCGGTTTGGCGTCACTACCGAATATCTCGTCAATTCCGACGACATCCAGATCAAGATGGCGCAAGGCGCAAAGCCCGGCGAAGGCGGTCAGCTGCCCGGTCACAAGGTCGACAAGCGGATCGGCGCGGTGCGCCATTCGACCCCGGGCGTCGGCCTGATTTCCCCGCCGCCGCATCACGACATCTATTCGATCGAAGACCTCGCGCAGCTGATCCACGATCTCAAGAACGTGAACACCGGCGCGCGGATTTCGGTGAAATTGGTGTCCGAAGTGGGTGTCGGCACCGTCGCGGCGGGCGTTTCAAAGGCGCGCGCGGATCATGTCACGATCTCGGGCTATGACGGCGGCACGGGCGCATCGCCGCTGACTTCGCTGACGCATGCCGGCTCGCCCTGGGAAATTGGCCTCGCCGAAACTCAGCAGACGCTGCTGCTCAACGATCTGCGCAGCCGGATCGCGGTGCAGGTCGATGGCGGCCTTCGCACAGGGCGTGACGTTGCCATCGGCGCGCTGCTGGGTGCGGATGAATTCGGCTTTGCCACCGCGCCGCTGATCGCTGCCGGCTGCATCATGATGCGCAAGTGCCATCTCAACACCTGCCCTGTGGGTGTCGCCACGCAGGACCCGGTGCTGCGCGCGCGTTTCACCGGCCAGCCCGAACATGTCGTCAACTACATGTTCTTCGTGGCCGAGGAACTGCGCCAGATCATGGCCGAAATGGGCTTCCGCAAGGTCGAGGAAATGGTGGGCCGGGTCGATCGGCTCGACATGACCCGGATGCATCGCCACTGGAAGGCTCGCGGGATCGACCTGTCGCGCCTGCTGCACATGCCCAAGCTGCGCGACGGCGCACCGCTGCGCAACACACAAGGGCAGGATCACGGGCTCGAAGCGGCGATGGACAATGCGCTTATCGCCGACGCGCGCGAAGCGATCACGGCCAAGACCCCGGTCGAGCTCAATTACGAGATCCGCAACGTCAATCGCACCGTGGGCGCGATGCTTTCGGGCGAAATCGCCAAGGCGCATGGCCACGAAGGGCTTCCGGCGGACACGATCCGGGTGAACCTTGCCGGCGTTGCCGGGCAGAGCTTTGGCGCTTGGCTGGCACATGGGGTGACGCTCGATCTGGTCGGCGATGCCAATGACTATGTCGGCAAGGGGCTGTCCGGCGGCCGCATCATCGTTCGTCCGCCCGAAGGGGTGGCGCGCGCTTCGGATGCCAATATCATCGTCGGCAACACGGTGCTGTATGGCGCCATCGCGGGTGAAGCCTATTTCTGCGGGGTTGCCGGGGAACGCTTTGCCGTGCGCAATTCCGGCGCGATTGCCGTGGTCGAAGGCGCTGGCGATCACGCCTGCGAATACATGACCGGCGGCGTCGTGGTTGTACTGGGCAAGACCGGGCGCAACTTTGCCGCAGGGATGAGCGGCGGGGTCGCCTATGTCTATGATCCCGATGGCGAATTCACCAATCTCGTCAATCACGCCCAGGTCGATCTGGTGCCGGTTTCCGCCGAGAATGACGCGGAGGAAGGCGCAGGCCGCCCGCAGCAGCGCACTCGCTCGGTCAATGACATGGGCATGGGTGACATGCTGCGCCACGACGCCGAGCGTCTGCGCATCCTTGTCGAACGGCACCAGCTGCACACCGGCAGCGCCGTGGCTGGCGCAATGCTGGCGGATTGGGACGCGACCCTTGGCAAATTCGTCAAGGTGATGCCGCGCGATTACAAGCGGGCGCTCGAAACGCTTGAGGCGGAACGCCTCGAAGCCGCCAGCGTGGCCGCGGAATAAGACTTCAGGAACGAGACGAACGACATGGGCAAGGACACCGGATTTCTCGAGCTGGATCGGCGCGAACGCGACTATCTCGATCCGAAGGAACGGCTGAACAATTACCGGGAATTCGTCATCCAGCCGGATGACGCGACGCTTTCGTCGCAGGCTTCGCGCTGCATGGATTGCGGCATTCCCTACTGCCACAACGGCTGCCCGGTGAACAATCTGATCCCGGACTGGAACAATCTGGTCTACGAACAGGACTGGAAGAACGCGCTCGACCTGCTGCACAGCACGAACAACTTCCCCGAATTCACGGGCCGCATCTGCCCCGCCCCGTGCGAGGCGAGCTGCACGCTCAACATCATCGACCAGCCGGTGACGATCAAGAGCATCGAATGCGCGATCATCGATCGCGGATGGAACGAAGGCTGGGTCACGCCGCAAGTTCCCGAAAAGAAGACCGGCAAATCGGTCGCCGTGGTCGGCTCCGGCCCGGCAGGGCTCGCTTGCGCGCAACAGTTGGCGCGCGCAGGGCACAGCGTCACTGTGTTCGAAAAGTCCGATCGGGTCGGCGGGCTGCTGCGTTACGGCATCCCCGACTTCAAGATGGAAAAGCACCTGATCAACCGCCGCTGCGTCCAGATGGAAGCCGAAGGCGTCGAATTCCGCACCAGCAAGGAAGTGGGCGTCGACATCTCGTTCAAGAGCCTGCAGGAAAACTTTGATGCGGTGGTGCTGGCAGGCGGCGCGGAAGACGCGCGGCCGCTCGCTATCCCCGGTGCGGAAATGCCGGGTGTGCGCCTTGCAATGGAATTCCTGACCCAGCAGAACAAGCGTGTGGCGGGCGATGCCGAGGAACGCGCCGCCCCGCGCGGCACGCTGAAGGCGACTGGCAAGCACGTCGTTGTGATCGGCGGGGGGGACACCGGATCGGACTGCGTCGGCACCTCCAATCGTCAAGGCGCAGCCAGCGTCACCCAGCTCGAAATCATGCCCAAGCCCCCGGAAAAGGAAGACAAGGCACTGACCTGGCCCGACTGGCCGCTGAAGCTGCGCACGTCCTCCAGCCATCAGGAGGGCGTCGAGCGCGACTGGGCCGTGCTGACCAAGCGTGTGATCGGTGACGGCGAAACCGTGACCGGGCTCGAATGCGCCCGGGTCGAATGGGTCGATGGCCAGATGCGCGAAATCGTGGGCAGCGAATTCACGATCAAGGCAGACCTGATCCTGCTGGCGATGGGTTTTGTCGGGCCGAAAAAGGCCGGACTGCTCGAACAGGCCGGGGTGGAACTGACCACGCGCGGCAATGTCGATGCCGACACCAACAGCTATGCCACCAGCGTCGAGAATGTCTTTGCCTGCGGCGACATGCGGCGCGGGCAAAGCCTTGTCGTGTGGGCAATCCGCGAAGGGCGCCAATGCGCGCGCTCCGTGGACGAGGCGCTGATGGGTGTGACAGAATTGCCGCGCTGATCACCCGAACCATCTGAAACGGTTAACAAAACCCTGCAAAATGGGTGAAATTGTCGTTCCAATACAATGGCTTCCAAGCGATCTTGGTAGATCGCTCCGCTCCCGTTTGCTCCCCTCGGCTTGACTTGTCAGAGTCCGGGTGGTCGAACGGGCGCGAGGAACGTTGGACGATAGTCGTGAAAAGCCGGCAGAAGCTTCATGACGGGAACAGGGATTAGAGGGTCGTGTCATCATTTAAGTTCCGCTGCGCAGCAAGCGCGCTGATCATCGCATTTGCAGCTCCGGCCATGGCAGAAAACGCCGCCGGGACGGAAATTACTCCGGAAACATTCGAACTCGCCGCCGCGCATAACGACACCATCATCATCGCCGATCAGCGGGTTGAGCGGCAGGTCGAGACGCTGGGCGCGCTTACCAACATCAACCCACCGGCGCTGGCATTGGCACAATCCTCCGCACCGGCGGCAGCCCCGCCGGCACGCCCGGCGCCAAAGCCGCTCGACGTGCGGGTGGTCGCTTCGCAATTCGTGGATGTCCCCGTAAGCGGCGATGCGCGCAGTCTGGCGCGATATTCGGGCCGGGTCGATGGCTATATCGAAGTCAATTCGAGCGTCTACGGCGGCCCGTCCAATCTCACGATCAAGCTGCGCCCGGAATACACATGGGGCCAGGACAGCAATGGCCAGGTCGGGCTGATCCCCGGCAACACCGCGCTGTTCCGTCCGGAAAATTCGGGCGATTTCGATCTGTCCGCCAGCCTGCTGTGGAAATGGAATTCCGGCGCGACGCTCGAAGTCGGCAAGATGAACCTGCTCGACACATCGGGCGCTCTGCCGATCGTGGCGAGCGACGGGCATTTCGGGTTCCAGAACCTCGGCATTGCCCTGCCGCCCACGGCCGTTGTGCCAAACACGCTTACCGGCGCGATGCTGACCGTGCCCAAGGGCAAGATGA
The DNA here is from genome assembly GCF_036322605.1 of Erythrobacter sp. Dej080120_24. Classification (GTDB taxonomy): domain Bacteria; phylum Pseudomonadota; class Alphaproteobacteria; order Sphingomonadales; family Sphingomonadaceae; genus Erythrobacter; species Erythrobacter aurantius. Next base: position 600,275 of record NZ_AP027262.1, on the reverse strand, counting down.
TCTACCGCGCATGGGTGTTCGACCCGGACAGCCAGTATCAGCGCACGGGATTTGAGACGGCGTTCGAAAGCGGGGTCGCCTTCATGGCCGCTGCCGCCCGCCGCGTCAGCATCGACAACAAGCCGGGGATCGTGAACCTCGCCATCGTCGGTTCGACCCGTGACAGCTTCGCGCAGGACATCCTGCCGCGCGCGCTCACCCCGCCGCCGCAGCCGTTCGGCACGTTCGGCAATGAAAGCGGCGAGCTGGCGATGCAGCTTTCCTACTACCAGTTCGTGAAGCTCTATCCCGAAGCCCGCGGCAAGGGCTGGGGCATCCTCGCACGCTTTCAGGCGTCGATGGGCGATCCCACCTTCCTCGATTATTCGGGATATTTCGGGATTTCAGGCAATCCGCGCTTCCGTCCGCAAGACCGCTTTGGCCTAGCCTATTTCCAGTATTCGCTGACCGACGAACTGGTCGACGACATCGCCTTCCGCCTCGGGATCGAGGACGAGACGGGCGTTGAGGCGTTCTACACCCACCAGATCTTCGACAGCGTCGGGCTGACGGCGAATGTGCAGGTGGTCGATAGCGCGGTGGCCTTTCGCGACACCGGCGTCACCGTGGGCGCGCGCCTGACGACGGTGTTCTGAACCGTATCCGGCGCTTGCGCGGGGTCTTACCCGTGCAGGCGCTGATACAGCAGCCGCGTTTCCAGCAGGTTGGAAATCCGCAAGCCCACTTCGATCACGTCGAAGGGCTTTGAAACGAAATCCTTTGCCCCCAGTGCCAGCGCCTTGCGCCGCGCCTGTATAGTGGTGTCCGCCGTCAGCACCAGCACCGGGCGGAACTCGTCGGGCTTGTCATGCCGCCCGAAGGCTTCGAGCAGCTGGAAACCGTCGATTTCGGGCATCATCAGGTCAAGCAGGACGATATCGGGCTGAAGGTCGATATAGGCCGCCAGCGCCTCCGTCGGATCGGTCAGGCAGTGCACATCGGTGTAGCCTTCGCGCTGAAGCACGCTGCGCAACAGCATGACGTTGGCTTCCTCGTCGTCGATGGCGAGAATGCGGCACGCCAGAACTTCGCTGCTGCTGACCAGACGTTTCATCACTTGGCCCCTTGGACTGCTGCGGATTGATCATCGGAAGCGGCGGCATCGGGGAGCCGGAAACAGAAGCGCGATCCGTTCTCCATCGCTTCGTACCAGATCGTACCACCCATCGATTCAACCAGACTCTTGGACAGGGCAAGGCCAAGGCCGGTCCCTTCGATCTTGCCGCGCTTCTGCTGGCCGAGCCGGTCGAACGCGGTAAACAGGCGCGGGATATGCGCCTCCTCCACGCCCGGCCCGTCATCCTCGACCGCGATTTCCACCCCTTGATCGGTGTTGCGCGCAACCAGCCGGACATGGGTGCCCTCGCGATTGTACTTGGCGGCATTGCCGATCAGGTTGAGCGTCACCTGTGTCACCCGCCGCCGGTCGGCCCGCACGCTGATCGGTGAGAAGGGGTCTTCCAGCTCGAAATCCAGCCCCGCACTCGCCACGATCGGCGCGGCAAGACGGTGGACTTCCTCCAGCAATTCCGAAATCTCGAAAGTGTCGATCTGGAGGTCGGCCCCGCCCGCCTCGATGCTGGAAATGTCGAGCAGATCGTTGATCAAAGCGAGCAGGTGGCGGCCCGATTTGGTGATTTGTCCGATCGCCTCGCGATGCTCGTCGGAAAAGTCATCCTCGTCGATCTCAAGCAATTGGCCAAAGCCGAGGATGGCGTTGAGCGGGGTGCGCAATTCGTGGCTGGTGCGCGACAGGAATTCGCTTTTTGCGCGGTTGGCGGCTTCGGCTTCCTCACGCGCGAGGCGCAGGGCTTCCTCGCTGCGGCGGCGTTCGGTCATGTCGCGGGTGACCTTGGCAAACCCGCGCAGCTGGCCCGCCTCATCGCGCAGGGCGGTGATGACGACGTTGGCCCAGAAGCGCGACCCGTCCTTGCGCACGCGCCAGCCCTCGTCCTCTGCCGCACCTTCGGCGCGCGCCCGTTCGAGCATGGCGCCAGGTAGGTAATCACGCGTTTCCTCGGGATAGAACTTGCTGAAATGCTGGCCGAGGATTTCTTCGGTCTGCCACCCCTTGATCCGTTCCGCGCCGAGGTTCCAGCTGGTCACCACACCGCCGGTGTCGAGCGTGAAGATGCCGTAATCGCGCACGCGTTCGATGATCAGGCGAAAGCGTTCCTCGCTTGCGCGCAAGTCGTCCTCGCGCGCGCGCAGCAATGCACTGGCCCCCACGAGCCGCTGTGTCAGGCGACCGATTTCATCGGCTTCCTCAGGTTGTTCGACTAGCCGCTCGCCACGGGCAAGCCGTTCGGCATCGCCTTCAAGCTTGTTCACGCGCCGCACGATCCCGGTCGAGAAAAGATACACGCCCGTCAGGCTGCCGAGCAGGCCGACGATGGCGCTGATCGTGGTGAGCGCAAGGAAGCCCGAACGCACCTCTTCCACCAGCAGGCGGCGTTCGTCGAGCACCACGGCTTCGCGGCGCTGCACGTTTTCGATCTCGGTCCGCACGGTGTCGAGCGCGGCCTTGTTCTCGGCCAGGGCCGCTTCAAGGTCTGCCGCGCTGATCGTGGTTGACGCCTCCGCCAGTTCGACAGTGGCGCGCAAGCCATCGCGTTTCTGCGCGACGACGCGGCGCAGATCCTCGAAATGGCCGCGCACAATCTGGTCTTCGATAGCGATGTCGAGCCGTTCCATCGTCACCGGAATTTCCGCTTCGGCCTGACGGTAATTGTCGAGAAACTGGCCTTCGCGGGTCAGCGCATAGCCGCGCACTCCGGCGGCGGCTTCGGCCAGCAGGGCGTGCACCTGATAGGTATCGCGCTGGATCGCGAAGGCGCGGCGGACATCGTCCTCGGCGCGGGATTCGGCGGTGCTGGCGAGGTAGAGCGAAACCAGCGAGCCCAGCAGGATCGCCAGCGGCAGGGCGATCACCACCAGCCCCTTGTATGCGAGCGGGCGGTCGGTCCAGAACCGCAGCAGCGGGATCGCGGGGCGGTTGGCGTTGCGTTCGGTCATGCGCGTCATTGCCCTCCGGCCCCGAGTTGCACCGCCAGCACCGCCGCCTGCGTGCGGTCGGCGACACCCAGTTTTCCGATCAGCCGTTCGACATGGACCTTTACCGTCGCCGGGCTGATGTCGAGTTCGCGCGCGATCTGCTTGTTCGTCAGCCCCAGGGCAATGCGTTCGACCACTTCGAGCTCGCGCCGGGTGAGTATCTGGTCGAGCGTTTCGCGGCGCGGTGTCGGGGCGTTGCCGCGCATCGCCGCATTCAGGAGCTCAATCGGCAGCGCGGAATGGCCCGCCATCACCTGATCGATCGCGCCGCGCAGTTCTTCGATCGCGGCTTCTTTCAGCACATAGCCCGCCGCTCCCGCCGACAGAGCCTCACGCACATAAGCGGGGGTTTCGTGCAAGGTCAGCATGATCACCCGGCTTGGCAGGCCTTGCGCAACGATCCGCCGGGTCGCCTCCAGCCCGTCGATCCCATCGCCCAGCCGCACGTCCATCAACACGATATCGGGCGCGAGCCGGGCGGCGAGTTCGATTGCCTCCTCCCCGCTCGCCGCAAGGCCGACGATGTCATAGCCGCCTTGCGACAGCACTGCGCTCAACCCCTCGCGGGCAAGCTGGTGATCATCGACGATCAGGATGCGTGGAGAAGTCATGCGCGCGATCAGCCTTGCGCCAGCCATGCCTCGACCACGACGCCCTGCGGTTCGCCCGCCCACCAATCGAGCCTTCCGCCAACCGCCGTCATGCGCTCGCGCATCACCTCGATCCCGAGGTTGAGCCCCGCTCCCGGCTGCGCCTTGCGGGTCTGGGCGCTGGGCCCGCAGCCATTGTCGGCAATCCGCAGCACCCGGCGCGGTGCATCGGGCGAAAGCAGCGCATCGACCTCCACCCGGCATGGGCCGCCCGCATGTTTGCGGATATTGGCAAAGGCCTCCTGCGCGACGCGGAACAGCGCGGTTTCAATCGCAGTCGAATGCCGCGCGGCCCCGGTTTCGATCCGCACTGACACATCATACCCGTCCGCTTCCAGCGCCTCGCACAGGGATCGCAGCGCCGGCACAAAGCCCAGATCGTCGAGCAGGGTCGGCCGCAACCCGGCAATCACGCGGCGCAATTCGGCCACCAGCCCGCGCGCTATCTCTGCCGGGCGCAGTTCGCCAGGCTGGCCACCTTCGGCGCTTTCGAGCACCCGCACCAGCGCTGTCGCGGTCTGAGCGACCCCGTCGTGCAATTCATGCGAGACACGCCGCCGCTCCTCTTCCTGCACGCTCACCAGCCGCTCGACCACGAATTCGAGGCTTTTCTCGCGCTGTTGCAGGGCATCGAGCAACTGCGCGCGCTCTTGCTCGCGGCGGATGCGATCGATGGTCGTGCCCATCAGATCCAGCTCCATCCGCACGGTTTCGCGATCTTCGGGATCGTCTATCTCGCGGATAGAGCGCAAACTGTCGATCACGAGCCGGGCGAGCGGGGCGCCGGATGATCCCGGCGCATTGATAGGCATTCCGCCTTCCGCACCCACCGGCAGAATCATCGCCGTGCGCCGCCCGAGGAAAAACGCCAGCCGCTCCGCGCATTTCGCAAGGATCGGCTCCAGCGTTTCCGGAGTGGCCTCGGCCAGTTCGCGGCCTGATACCGATAGCAGCCGCATGCGCGCCGCACGCGCTTCTGCTGCGCGGTACAATTCGCGCAGCTCGGCGATCGTCTCCGTATCGGAGGGAAGGACGGGAAGGTTACTGGCCATGCCCCTTTCTAGGGATGCCGGGAGAATCTGCATAGGCCATTCGGCGTAGGCCGCGAAGCCTGCCAAGCGGCTGATTTATGGTGGAAACACGGCCTCTATCTCCAACCCACCAGCCGGAGATATCGTCATCTGCCCGGCCAGCAGGAGAACAACCGATGAAAACCTCGCTCACCGCAGCCATCGCATTTGCCACCGCCAGCGTTCTGGCCGTTCCGGCCGTCGCAGACAACGGCATGCCCATCACCACCGAAGAAGTCGAAGCCGCACAGGCCGAATGGGGCCAGGGCATCGTCGACATCAGCACCGTTTACACCCAGGGCGGCGACTATGAAGCGCGGGCACGCCAGCACCTCGACACGCTCTACAACTACGGCAACTCGATGGTGCTGTTCAAGCCGACGCTTGCTGCCGAAGACCAGTTCCGCGGCACCTATGACGAAGCGCTGAGCTACTTCGTGCGCGGCAAGTATGCCGAAGACAGCGGCTTTGCGATCAAGGGCTGGACCAATGTCCGCTTCGAGAACGAAGGCATCGTGACCGATGACGACAACGCAATCGCCATGGGCAACTACTTCTTCACCGGCCCCGACGGCAGCGTGACCAAGGTCGAGTACACCTTCGGCTATGTCCGTGGTGCTGATGGCAAGCTCAAGATCAACACGCACCACAGCTCGGTACCGTTCCAGCCGACCACTGTCGCTGCCAACTAAACTCTCCTCTCCAAGAGAGATTCTCCAGGACCAGCAACTCCGGGAGAGCGGGCGGCATCCCACCGATGCCGCCCGCATTTATTGCTTCCCAAGATAACACGAAAGACCGTTCGCCAGACCCATGCGCAACACAGCCATCGCTTCGCTTGCCTTTGCCCTCTCGATTTCGGTAGCCACCCCCGCCGCCGCGAATGAGGAGGACTTCAACATCTGGACCGGCCAGTTCGTCACCGTCGATATCGACGAGGAAAAGGACTGGTTCGTGCGCGCCGAGGCGCAGGAACGCTTCACCAATGATGCCGACCGGCTGGGCCAGCTGCTGCTGCGCGGGCTTGTGGGATATCGCATCAACAAGGATGTCAGCATCGGTGGCGGCTATGCCTATATCCTGACCGATCCGATCGGCCCGGTGGAGCTGAACGAGCACCGTTTCTATCAGGAGCTCAACGTCCGGCTGATCCGCACCGATGGCGGGGTCACGCTGGAGTCGCGCACCCGTCTGGAACAGCGCACTTTCGAGGAAGGCGACAGCACATCCTGGCGCCTGCGCAATTTCGTGCAGCTTCGCGTTCCGATCAGCGAGAACAACAAGCTGGTCGCCTATTCAGAGCCGTTCATCGAGCTCAATGAAACCCAGTTCCAGCGCGGCGGCCTTAGCGTATGGCGCAATTTCGCGGGCGTCTCGGTTCCGCTGGCGCAAGGCATCGAAGTGGTGCCGGGTTATCTCAACCAGTATGTCGTTCGGAACGGCCCGGACCGGATCGATCACGTCGCCAACGTCAACCTGTTCATGAATTTCTGATCGGTCCGGCGTGACGCCCGCGTCTCTAGCGGGAAAGGGCAATCTGGCCCGGCGCGATTTGCGCCCAAGCGCGGGCTTTCCTACTCGTGCCCGTCGGGGGCATGATCCGACGTCATTCTTGCCGGGCCATTGGCGGCGTCGGCATGGCCCGGATCGGACGCAAATTGAAAGTTCACACCCGCCATTCCCGCAAGTGCGATATTATCGCTGTTTTTCATAATCTTGGGCGCAGGACCGATTTTTTCAAAACACCCGTTTCGGTGTTCCATGCCGCCCCACGCGACTCATACGAGCTGCGGCTCAAGCGACCAGTCGATGGCTTCGCGCCCATGCGCTTCGAGGAAGGCATTGGCCTGACTGAACGGGCGCGATCCGAAGAAGCCGTTGTGCGCAGAAAGCGGGCTGGGGTGCGCGCTGGCAAGGACAAGGTGATGATCGCCTGCGCCAAGTCCGCGCACGCGCCCGGCCTTCTTCTTGGCATGGCTGCCCCACAGGATGAAAACGGTCGGCTTCCCCCGGTCCGCAACCGCCTGCACACAGGCATCGGTGATGGCGTCCCAGCCGCGCCCCGCATGGCTGCCCGCCTGTCCTGCCTCCACCGTCAAAGTGTTGTTGAGCAGCAGCACGCCCTGATCGGCCCAGCGCGACAGATTGCCGGTGTTGGGGCGGGGAATACCCAGATCGCTCTCCAGCTCCTTGAAGATGTTGACGAGCGAGGGCGGCTGTTTGACCCCGTCCTGCACCGAAAAGCTCAGGCCATGCGCCTGACCGGGCCCGTGATAGGGGTCTTGCCCGAGGATCACGACCCGCACCGAGGGGAGCGGCGTTCTGGCGAGAGCCGCAAGCCGCTGCCCGCGCGGCGGGTAGATCGCCTTGCCCGCGTCTTCCTCCGCGCGCAGCCAGCCGCCCAGCTTGCGCGCTTCGGGTGTCGAAAGCACCGGATCGAGCGCCTCGCGCCAGCTTTCGGGGATGTCTTCGGATGCCATGATGCGGCAAGGCTACACGCCCGCGCGCCCGCTGGGCGAGACGCCTCTTCCCCTCTATCCCCAATCCGCGTAAGCGTCCCGGCCATGACAGTGCATTTTCATGAAGAAGACCTGCCCGCAGGCGTGCTCGAAGGAACCGGCCCGCTGGCCGTCGATACCGAGACCATGGGCCTCATCACCCCGCGCGACCGGCTTTGCGTCGTCCAGATCAGCGACGGTTCGGGCGACGAACATCTCGTGCGCTTTTCGCCGGGGAGCGATTACGAAGCGCCCAATCTCACCGCGCTGCTGGCGGATGAAAGCCGGTTGAAGCTGTATCACTTCGCGCGCTTCGATCTCGCCGCGATCCAGTACTATCTCGGCGTGATGGCCGCGCCGGTGTTCTGCACAAAGATCGCGAGCAAGCTGGTCCGCACCTACACCGATCGCCACGGGCTCAAGAACCTGACCGAGGAACTGCTGGGCGAAAGCCTGTCAAAACAGCAGCAGTCGAGCGACTGGGGCGGCCCTGTCCTGAGCGAGGCGCAGCGCGAATATGCAGCCTCCGACGTGCGGTATCTCCACCGGCTGCGTGATGAGTTGATCGTGCGGCTGGAACGCGAGGGGCGGATGGAGCTGGCGCAGGCCTGTTTCGACTTCCTTCCGGCGCGCGCGCAGCTGGATATTGCCGGATGGGACAACCGCGACATATTCAGCCACAATGAAGGATACACATCCTAGGCGATCCCCATGGCGATCAAACAGCGCATCGAAACCAGCGAGGCCAAGGCCCTGCGCTCCCGGAGGCAGCACTTCGCCGCGCCGGGTGGCAGTCATGACAGGCTGGTCGGCTTTCTTGCACGTGCGCTGCCGATGGGTGTCGGGGTCGTCGCGGCCTTGATGGTGATCACCCCGCTTTCCCCACGCGGCGAAGTCAGCTTCCTGCTCGACCGGACAAAAGTGGCGGTGATCGACGAGCGGCTGAGCGTCGACAATGCGATGTATCGCGGGCGGGACAACACCGGGCGACCTTTCTCGATCACTGCGGGCGAAGCCGTGCAGAGATCGAGCAGCGAAGGGCTGGTACGGATGAAAGACCTGCTCGCGCAACTTCTGCTGAACGACGGCCCGGCGCGATTGTCTGCGCCCGGCGGCGTCTACGACATCAACGAAGAGGTCGTGACGGTTGACGGGTCGATCCTCGTGCGCACCGCCGATGGCTATTCGCTGACGGCCAGCGGCGTGTCCTTCGATCTTGAAACCCGCATGATGCGCGGGGATGCTGGCGTGGCGGGTGCCGTGCCTGCAGGGACCTTCGCAGCGGACAGGATGCAGGCGGATATCGACGCTCGCACGCTCGAATTGAATGGCAATGCCCGGCTGACAATGGTGCCGGGGCAGTTGAGGATGCCGTGATGATGGCAAGAAAGAATGGCCAGCTGGGCCGGGTGGCGATTGCCTGGGCAGTCGGAGGATTTGTGCTGGCGAGCGCGCTCGCCGGGGTAAGCGGGGCGGGGGCGCAGGCCATCGCCCGCCATGACACCAAGGCGCCGGTATCGTTCGATGCGGGTAATATCGCACTCGATGACAGGGCAAACCGAGTTGTCCTGACCGGCGGCGTGACGATCAATCAGGGTGCGCTGACGGTCCGTTCCAACCGGATGCTGGCGCAATACACCGATGACGGCTCGCTCGACGTGACCCGGATTACGGCCAATGGCGGGGTTGTCGTCACTCGCGGGAACGAACGCGCGAGCGGCGATGTCGCGGTCTATGACTTCGGCCGCAGGGTGATCACCGTGGCCGGGAATGTCGAATTGCGCCGGGGAAGCGACACTCTGAATGGCGGGCGACTGGTGATCGATCTCGACAGCGGATTGTCGAGCGTTGACGGGCGTTCTGGCGGAGGCACCCCGGGGGAGACTGGCAACAGCGGCAGGGTCACCGGTACCTTCACCATCCCGCAGGATTGATTGGAAATCTTTGTTTGGCGCAGCCCATCCGGGCTGCGAAATCCTCGCGGGTCCGGGCCAATCCAAATCATGGTTTTCGCGCTCCAACGGCCCGAAGGGCCGCAAGGCCAAGTGGCCGCCCCGCAGGTGCGTGAGCTCAGCGAACAATAGCACCGAAGATGAAGGCGCGGATGCGCCTTCGAAACACTAATACGCGTTGTCGTGCCGCAGCACCCAGATGGTCTGCAACACAATCGCGATATCGCGGCGCAGCGACCAGCCCGAAATGTATTCGAGATCGGACTGCAAGCGGTCGGTCAGGTCTTTCTCCTGCTCGGTCGCGCCGCGATGGCCGCGCACCTGAGCCAGACCGGTCAGCCCCGGCTTGAGGCAATGACGGCGCCAGTACTGCGCGTCTACCTCCCAGAACAGCTTGCTGTTGGCGCGGCTGCCCAGGGCATGTGGGCGCGGGCCGACGATCGACATGTCCCCGCGCAGGACGTTGATCAGCTGCGGCAGCTCGTCGATCGAAGTCTTGCGAATGAATACTCCGATTCTGGTGATCCGGTCATCCTCGCGTCCGGTCGAGCGATCGCCATTGGCATCGTTCTGCTCGACCCGCATCGAACGGAATTTCAGCATGTCGAAGAATTGGTTGCCCCGCCCAAGCCGCCGCTGGACGAACAGCACCGGCCCGCCATCTTCGAGCTTGATCAGAGCCGCGACAATCAGCAGCACCGGCGAAAGCGCGACCAGCGCACCGCCCGCGATGGTGATGTCGAACAGGCGCTTGGAAATGCGCGAACGCAGGCCGAGCGGCCCGGTTGAAACCACCAGGGTCGTGCGCCCCTGTCCTTCGTAACGGTGCACATCCGTCGCCCCGAGTTGGTGCGCGGGTTCGCTCACGATCTCGCCATAGACCCCGGCCGATTTGAGCAGGAACGCCCATGCCTGCCGCCGCTCGCTGGGGCAGCTGACGACGACCTTGTCTTGATTCTGCAGCAACCTTCCAAGCCGATCCAGCATGAAGGGATCGTGGCTGGTCGGATCGAGATCATATTGCTGTGCGAAAATGGAGATCGCCTTATGGAGCGTGAAATCAGGGCCGCCATCGTCAATGATCAGACGGTTCATGGTGCGGCCGCCCCAGAACTTTTCGATTACTACCGGCACAAGGCGGCGCAGGGCCACGAGGGCGACCGCAGCCATGATCAATCCCAACGTCACCGACACGCGCGAGAATTGGGCGTTGGACTTGGTGTAGAATGCTACGAAGTTGAGCAATGCCGCCGAAATGACAAGCGCCACCAGTGCCTGACGCGCACCATAGAGCCAATCGGCGAGCGAGCGTCCGCTGTAGGTCTGGTTGTAGAGCGCGATGGTGAAGAAGAGAGGCAGCATGGTTTGCACTGCAAGCATATTGCGCTCGTGCCACCATTGGCCTTCGTACACCTGCCCGGCGAGAGCAAATGCACCATGCAGCAGCAAGGCATCCAGCAACAGCAGCAGGATATAAGCGCGCAGGCGCCGCCGCTCGAGCGAGGGCGCTATCCTGTATTCGACCTGCTCTGAGTTCGCTGCCTCAAGCAGCGTGCCGGAAATCTTGTTCATTCAGCCTCGCGCTCCCCCGGAACGCTCCTTAAGAGAAACCCCTTATTCTTCGTTAAGCCTATACGCACAAGTGCGTAATTTTGCGAATGCGAAATGAAAAGCTGTCCGAAAATGCTACCGCTTGGCGGCGAAACGGGCGATTTCCGCCAGATCCTGCACCAGCAGCAGCTCCGCCGCCTGACTGTTGGCAAGCAGACTTCGGTGCAATGCAACAAGACGGGACACCAGACGATCCAGCTTGCGGGGTTGCCATGCTCCCAGTTGTTGCCTGATTTCGCGCTCTTCCTTCCAGAAGATGCCAAGCTGCGCCTTTTCACCCTTGCCGAGATTGTCGAGCGAACCGCGCGGGCCGATTTTCGCGCTGATCTGGACAAGCTGGGTCGCTCGCCGTTCGAGCGCCAGCACCAGCCCGACAGGATTGAGGCCAAGCTCGCGCACACGCTTCAATTCAACCGGCAGCTTGCCCAGCTCGCCCCCCAACACGGCATTAACCACCGGGCCGAACCCATCCTCTTCGGTGGCCGCGCCGATTTCCGCGTAATCTTCGGGCGAGACATTACGCGGCGCCTGCGGCGAGGCATCCATGTAAAGCGCCAGCTTGTCGACTTCCGACTGCGCCAGCCGGACATCAAGGCCCGCTGCCCGCGCGATCCTCTCGGCAAGATCGCCGCCCAGTCGCAGGCCGGCACCATCCGCCATGGTCCGCACCGAAGCCGCCACACTCGACAGATCGGGCTGGTAGAACATCACCACCAGCGCGTCCTGGCGTTTCTCCAGGAGTTTGGCGGTGCGCGCCTTGTCCGTGGCGGAAGTGGCGACGATGATGACCGGGGCCGCCTTCCCCGCGCCAGCTTCACCGGTATCGATCAGGGCCTGAACCGCGTCATGCGCCTCGTCACCGCTGGCCCGCACCAGAATATGCCGCGCATCGCCGAACAACGACCCCGAACGCGCTTCGTCCCCGAGCAAGGCCGGATCGCGCTTGAGATCCGCGCCCGACAGTTCGACCCGCTCACCGGGATCGGGCAGCGCCTCGATCACCTTGGTCGCGGCGGCAGAGGCCCCGGCTTCATCCGGCCCGCAAAAGAAGAAGATCGTGGCCTGAGAAGCCGAGCGCGGCACCCCGCGGAGGAATTCGGAATGCTTGCCCTTCATCGGGCCATCACTGCGCGCCGCCCGCGCGCTGGCGCTCTCTCAGGACGAGCGCAATGCGGGTCGCCATCCGGTCGGCAACATCCTGCGCGAGGTTTTCCAGCGCGCGCTGTTCTGCGGCAATGGTCGCATATTCAGAGGAAACCACGTCGATCCCCGCATCCGATCCCGCAGTCGCATCGAGCAGGATCTCTCCCGTCGCCAGATCGGTGAGCTGATAGCGCGAACGGAGGATGCGGCGTTCACGGCTGATCGTGTCGTCGTTGAGCACGCCCAGGGCTTCCAGCGCATCGTCCAGCCGGACGTCGAGCCGATAACGCGGCGTGGCATCGCCTTGTCCGGCATTGGCCACACCGAGCCTGTCGCGCAGCGCGTTGCGCACCAGCCAGCCATCCCGGCCAGGAATTGGCGGAACCTCGACAGCGGCAAGCCCCTGCGCCACGCCGGAACTCGCCCCGCCCGCATACATCGGCTGCAATCCGCAGGCGGAAAGGGCAGGCAGCGCGCACAGCGCGAGAAGGATGGCCCCGCGCCGCATCACGTTACGATGTTCACCAGCCTGTCGGGCACCACGATCACCTTGCGAATGTCTGCTCCGTTGATCGAACGCTGGACGTTCTCGCTGGCGAGCGCAAGCGCCTCGAGATCTTCTTTCGACGATCCCTTGGGCGCCTTCAGCGTGTCGCGCAGTTTGCCCATGTGCTGCACCGCGATGGTGACCTCGTCTTCCACCAGCATCGCCGGATCATGATCGGGCCAGGCGGCATCGGCGATGAGGGCATCTGCGCCAAGCCGCGAATACGCTTCCTCCGCCAGATGCGGCATCATCGGCGCGATCAGGTGCAGGATCGTGCGGATCGCGAAATTGCGGCTTTGCGAAGGTGCGGCCTTTTCGGCGGCCCCGGTCAATTCGTAAATGCGCGCCACCGCCTTGTTGAAGGACAGCGCCTCGATATCGCTGGCGACAGCGACAATCGCCTGATGCGCCTTGCGCGCGAGGTCCTTGTCCTCACCCGTCGCCGCATCGTCGATCTGGCCGAACAGCCGCCACAGCCGCTGGACGAAACGCCAGCAGCCCTCGATCCCCGCTTCGGACCACGGGAGGTCGCGTTCGGGCGGGCTGTCGGACAGCATGAACCAGCGCACCGCATCCGCACCGTAATTGGCGATGATGTTGTCGGGATCGACGGTGTTCTTCTTCGACTTCGACATCTTGATGACACGGCCGATTTCGACCGGTGCACCATCAGACTTGAGCGTCGCGCCACTGGAAGTCCGCTCGATTTCCTCGGGCGAATACCACACGGGCTTGTCGTCCACCGTGCGGCCATAGGTTTCATGCGTCACCATGCCTTGCGTGAACAGCGAGGCGAAGGGCTCCTTCACCTCCAGCTTGCCGATATGCGCAAGTGCACGGGTCCAGAACCGGGCGTAGAGGAGGTGCAGGATCGCGTGCTCGATCCCGCCGATGTAATGCTCCACCGGCATCCACTTGGCGATTTCCTCCGGGTCGAACGGCTTGTCTGCCGGCTGCGATGCGAAACGCAGGAAATACCAGGAACTGTTGGTGAAAGTGTCGAGAGTGTCCGTCTCGCGCCGCGCCTTTGCACCGCACTTCGGGCAATCGACATGCTTCCACGTCGGGTGCCGTTCCAGCGGATTGCCCGGCGTGTCGAAATCGACATCATCGGGCAGGGTGACCGGCAATTGATCCTTGGGCACCGGGACGATGCCGCAGCCATCGCAATGGATGAAGGGGATCGGCGTGCCCCAATAACGTTGACGCGAAATGCCCCAGTCGCGCAGGCGCCAGACCGTCGTGCCCTTGCCCCAGCCGCCCTGTTCGGCGCGGGCGATGACTTCGGCCTTGGCGTCTTCGACGCTCATCCCGTCAAGGAAATCCGAATTGACGATCACACCGTCGCCGGGTTCGGCTTCACCGCCCATCGGCGCGTCGGCCTGGCTCGCATCCTTGGCCACTACGCGGGCGATCGGCAGTTCGTACTTGGTCGCGAATTCGAAGTCGCGCTGGTCATGCCCCGGCACGCCCATCACCGCGCCGGTGCCGTAATCCATCAGCACGAAATTGGCGATGAAGACGGGCATGGCCGCCCCGGTGAAGGGATGCCGTGCGGTGATATCGGTGCGATAGCCCAGCTTTTCCGCGGTTTCGAGCGCGGCGGCGGTGGTGCCGCCCTTCTTGCATTCCTCGATGAACGCGGCGACGACCGGATCGTCGGCCAGCCCTTGCGCGATCGGATGATCGGCGGCGATGGCGCAGAAACTCGCCCCGAAGATCGTGTCGGGCCGCGTGCTGTAGACGGGCAGCGTCTCGCCGTTCGAGAGATCGAAACTGAATTCCAGACCCGACGACTTGCCGATCCAGTTTTCCTGCATCAGCTTGACCTTTTCGGGCCAGTGCTCGAGCTCGCCCAGTCCCGTCAGCAGGTCTTCGGCGAAATCGGTGATCTTGAGGAACCACTGGTCAAGCTTGCGCTTCTCGACCTCGGCACCTGATCGCCAGCCCTTGCCGTCGATCACCTGCTCATTGGCCAGCACCGTCATGTCGACCGGGTCCCAGTTGACCTCGGACGATTTGCGATAGACCAACCCGGCTGCGTACATGTCGAGGAACAGCGCCTGTTCGTGGCCGTAATATTCGGGATCGCAGGTCGCAAACTCACGCGTCCAGTCGAGCGCGAAGCCGATGCGCTTCAATTGCGCCTTCATCGCCTCGATATTGGAGCGGGTCCAGGCGCCGGGATGCACCTTCTTTTCCATCGCCGCGTTTTCGGCGGGCATGCCGAAGGCGTCCCAGCCCATCGGGTGCAGCACTTCGTGCCCGCGCATCTTCTTGTAGCGCGCCAGCACGTCACCCATGGTGTAATTGCGCACATGACCCATGTGGATGCGCCCCGAAGGATAGGGAAACATCTCCAGCACGTAGCTCTTGGGCTTTTCGCTGTTCGAATCGGCGGTGAAGGTGCCGGCCTCTTCCCACGCGCGCTGCCAGCGCCCGTCGGATTGGGACGGATCGAATCGGGTGTCAGTCATGACAAGCTCGCTAATGCGCCGAAGCGCCAACGCAAAGGGAAAGGCTTATCCGGCGATAGCCTTGCGACGCAGATCGCGTGCGCGGGTGAGGATAATGTCCTCAAGCTTCTGCACGGTTGCGGCCTGCACCGGCGCATCCACCCAGCCGCCGCCCTGAGCAACCTGACGGCTGGCCGAAACCCGCAGCGCGTCGGCGCGCAGATCCTGATCGAGGATCGTCACCGTCACCTTGACCCGTTCGTTGGGGTTGCTGGGGTTGGCGTACCAATCGGTGATGATGACCCCGCCTGCACTGTCAGCGGAAAGCAGCGGCGCGAAGCTCAACGTTTCGAGCGCACCGCGCCAAAGATAGGCGTTGACGCCAATGGTGTTGATCTGCGCGGCCTGCAGTTCGGTGGTCGGGCGTTCGTTGCCGCCACAGGCAGCCAGCAGCCCAAGCGCAGCGGCAAGGCCTGCGATGCGTGTCGTGTTCGAAAGTGCGGTCTTGGCGCTTGTCACTGCGGTAATGTCCCTCGCTTGTGTCCTTGGAAGGCTCTATAACGGGCCGGGGCACAGCGGCAAGCGTATTGAACCCCCGCACCCGCCTAGATGGTATAGTCTTTCGCCCACCTTCCTACCATTTGCGTGCCTGTATGGCGGCTGAACTCCCTCAGTTCAAAGGGGGAGGTTGTGTGGTCTGCGCAACAGTCCTGCCGGGAAGCGGCCCGCTGCCTGTGGAAAATATTGCAACTTTGGCAGTCACAAACCTATCACAGACGTAGCGTAATGCGGGACAGGCGAGTCTTTGGCAGTTATGCTCAGCGACGGTTCAGGATTCTTATGCTTGGATCCGTCGCAAGTTTGGGACGAAGGTACAGTTTGAAATGGCTAGCGGGATGGACAAGACGGCGATGAAGCAGCGCAAGCTGCCGCTGCTTGGCATTGCTGCCGCGCTGTTGCTCGGCGTGCCGTCTGCCGGACTTGCCGTTGTCGGCATCACCGCGGGTGAAGGCCCGCGTGCGGCGGCAGCCTACGATCTTTTCACCCCGGCCTCGATCGATCCGGAATTGGCCGCGCGCGTTGCGGAAAAAGCGCGTGAGCGCGGTATCCGGTTCACGCCCGCTGGCGCCAATGCGATCCGCAACGAACGGCTTGTTACCGTCGCCGTGCGCATCGACGACGAGGCCGCACAAGCCATCTCGGTCCGCAAGGCGCTTGAGCCTGCTCCGGGCAAAGCCGCCGGTATTGCCGGGCTGCAGGCCACCCGCTTCAACCTCGGCACGGCGCGCGGCTATCAAAGCTTCGCGCGGACTCAGGCGGCATCGACCTTGCCCGATGACCTGCGCAACCTATCGATGCCCGATCTTGCCGAGTTCGAGCCTTCGCGCCCCACGCGCGAAGACAAGCCCAGCCGGCTTCAGCCGCTGGTCGAGCTTGAGGATGAAACCATCGCCGGCCGTTCGCCTAACACTCTCGATGCAAGATCGCAGACTTTGGGCGTTGGCGGCAGCTTCCGGCTCTCGCCCAATCTCGATGTGACGGCTGGCGTACGCTATTCGCAGGAGCGTGATCGTCTCGCTCCGCTCACCAACTCGGTGCAGGACAGCCAGGCCGTCTACGTCGGCACGCAAATCCGCTTCTGACGCCTACCCGGTCAGGATATCCGACTTTCGTCACAAAGACCTCGCTGCGGCGGGGTTTTTTGTTGCTTGCCCTAACGGCAACGCTACTCTCGGCGCACAGCAATTGGGAGGGATTCATGGGCCGGGTAGCAATCGTCACTGGTGGAACGCGCGGTATCGGAGAAGCGATCTGCAAGCGTCTGCAACGGCAGGGACATACAGTCATCGCCAACTATGCCGGGAATGAGGACAAGGCCCGCACCTTCTCCGAGGAAACCGGCATCCCCTCGCGCAAATGGGACGTCGGCGATCATCAGGCCTGCCTTGACGGTTGCGCCGCAGTCGAAGCCGAATTCGGCCCTGTTGAGATCGTCGTCAACAACGCCGGTATCACCCGCGACGGCACTCTGCACAAGATGAGCTTTGACGACTGGAACGACGTGATGCGCGTCAATCTGGGTGGCTGTTTCAACATGGCCAAGGCGACCTTTCCCGGCATGCGGGAGCGTGGCTGGGGAAGGATCGTCAACATCGGCTCGATCAACGGACAGGCCGGGCAATACGGGCAGGTCAATTACGCCGCTGCGAAGTCCGGCATTCACGGTTTCACCAAGGCGCTGGCGCAGGAAGGCGCCAAATTCGGCGTCACCGTCAACGCGATCGCACCCGGTTATATCGACACCGACATGGTCGCCGCCGTGCCGGAACCGGTGCTGGAAAAGATCGTCGCCAAGATCCCCGTCGGCCGTCTCGGCATGGCGGAGGAGATCGCCCGCGGCGTCGCCTTCCTTACATCGGAGAACGGCGGTTTCATGACCGGGTCGACCATGAGCATCAACGGCGGCCAGCACATGTACTGATACCGGCTGCATTGGGGGAACAGCAATGGACAAGAAGACACACAATCCGACGCCGTGGCTGGAACATTTCGGGCTGCACCACGGGGTCGAAGTCAGCGGTGCGACGCGAACGCTCTACCTGTCGGGGCAAACCGCATCGGATGCCGATGGTGCTCCGCTCCATCCGGGCGATCTCGTCGCGCAATATGCCTCTGCATGGCAATGCCTGATGGATGCGCTGGATTCGGCGGGCATGGCTGCGAGCAATCTCGTGCGGCTCAATTTCTACACCACCGATGTCGCCGGCTTCATGGAACAGGCCGAAACCATCACCGCGCATCACATTGGTGCCGGGGCGACCGTCGCCAGCACGCTGCTGGGGGTTCAGGCGCTGTACCATCCCGATATCATGATCGAGATAGAGGGAACCGCCGTCGCCTGACGCCGCGCTTTCACCGGCGATAGTGTTGACAGCTCATTAACCTCAATGGGTTACACCGCATCAATCATGTTTGAGAGGTGCGAAGGTCGTCATGTCGCCAGGAGTTCACGCAAGTACGCAAGACGCAAAGGCTGACGCCAACCCGTCGCGGCGCAAAGCAACGCTGCTGCGGACGGCAAAGGTGATCTGCGAGGCGGGCGAGTATCTCTGCCTGATCCGCGAGCTTTCGGAAATCGGCCTCAGCCTCAAATTCCTGCACGAAGCCCCGCGCGAAACGCGCATCCTGTTGCAGCTGACCAATGGGCTGACTTACCCGATCGAACGGGTCTGGGCCGGGCGCGAACAGGCTGGATACCGTTTCGGCAATGGCATCGATCTGGCAGAGTTCCTGAACGAGGATGCCCCGCACGGTTGCCGCCCTGTCAGGCTGACACTTTCGGCTCCCGCCGTGATCACCGACGGCCAGCGTCGCGCTAAGGTGACGCTGATGGATCTTTCGCGCGAGGGCGCCCGGTTTGAAAGCGATGCGATACACCCCTGCGGCACGATCCTCAGCTTCGAAGCTCTCGGGCTGCCGCAAAGGCTCGGCGAGGTGCGATGGCAGGACGGGCGACTGTTCGGGATGCAGTTCAACCATCCGCTGACGTTGCAGCAACTCGCGGATGCATCGCTTTCCCTCCAGCCGATACTCGATCGCGGGCCCGATCTCGCCACTGCGGCGCTCAAGCGCTCGCGCGCGGCGTGACGGCTACTGGATGAAATAGCCGCCGACTTTCAACTGCCCGCCATCGCGTTCCATCGCGACGCGCTCGATCACGCCAACGCGGTTTTCGAAATCGGTGCGGAACAGCGCGATTTCATAGGTTTTGCCCGCTTCATTCACGGTAGTGAACTGGATTGCCCGCCGGTCCAACACTTCGCCGAGTGGCGCCCTTGCTGCAGCGGTTGCGGATTTGAACATGGCAAGGTCCACGGCAGAGCGGAAAGCTGACGTGGTTGCCGCAAAGCTGGTTTCCAGATCGCTCTTGTCGACCAGAGCCAGCCATTCCCGTGCAGCTTGTTCGCGGACCGCGTCTTCCTGTGCAGCGGCGGATGACTCTGCCATTTCAGACCGGGCTTCCCAGCCACCAGTTTGCACTTCCCATCCGCCCGATTGAACAAACGCGATTGCGGCTGCGAGTGTCATCATCATGATAATTCCTCCAATCCAGAGAGCCGGGCTTCGGCCCCGTTTCCTGATGGAAGGATCATCGGACGATGGCAGCATCGCCGCATCCCCCAAATGTTCGTATGCAAGTTTTTTGGAGGTTCTCTCGGCGGCCTGCGCTTCGCTCTCGTAAAGCACGCGCGCGGCTTCGCGGCTGCTGGTGACATCCAGCTTGCGCCGCGCGGATCGCAGCCTTTCGTTGATCGTATGCACCGAGAGATCCAGCTCGGTCGCGGCGGATTTGGCGTCATGCCCGCGCACGATCAGGCGCAGGGTTTCCTTCTCCTTTTCGGTGAGTTGATCGATCGCGGCAGTCATGCCCGATTGTGTGGAGACAAGCCCGGCGAAGGGCCACCCCAAAAATCTTGTGTGCGCCATGACATACGCGCAACGATTGGGGTGCAATCGCGATTTTCCTGCATGGCTTGCGCCCGCTATGCCGGATGCGTCTCTTTCAAACTGTCGGTTTTCTGGTCCAGTTGGCCGGGAGAGAAATTTTTTAAATTTGGATAAGTGTCAATTTCACTTTTCGCCCATTTTCCTTCGTTTAATCAGATAATTGGCCGCCGAAATGGCGCGTGACACCGTGTCAGCTTTGTCAATTTCCTTCGCAACCGCGCAAAAGCGCGATGCGGACAGGGTGCGGCTTCCATGCTATCGCATCGCGCATGACGCCGCCCTACCATCCCCCAGTCAAACGCTCGATCCAGATCGCCGGGCACAAGACCTCGATCAGCCTGGAGCCCGTATTCTGGGACATGCTCAAGGAAGCGGCACACAACGAAGGCGTTGCGATCAGCGCGCTCGTCGGGCGGATCGATGCGGAGCGGATAAAGTCACCAACCCCGCCCGGCCTCGCCAGCGCGATCCGGGTGTGGTTGGTGAGCCAAGCGACTCTCCAAGGAAACTAGCCTCAAAGACGCTTTCGCTTGGGCTTCGCCGAAAATTGTGCCGGTCGGGTACCCGGCGCGCAGCGACCTTATCGGATCGTGAGCACCGGAAGGCCAGAGCGGAAGCCGGGCTGGCCTGCAAATGCCTCAGTCGTCGACGCGTTCGATGTCGGCACCCACCAGTTGCAGCTTCTCCTCCAGCCGCTCGTATCCGCGGTCGAGGTGATAGATGCGGCGCACGGTCGTCTCGCCTTCCGCGGCGAGCGCGGCGATGATCAGGCTCATCGAAGCGCGCAGATCGGTCGCCATAACTTCGGCTCCGGTCAGCTTGACCGGCCCTTTGACAATCGCGGTGCGACCTTCGGTGGCGATGTCAGCCCCCATGCGCGCCAGTTCGGGCACGTGCATGAAACGGTTTTCGAAAATCGTTTCCTTGAGGACGCTGGTGCCTTCGGCCTTGCACAGCAGGCTCATCAATTGCGCCTGCATGTCGGTGGCAAGGCCGGGGAAAGGCGCAGTGGTGAGATTTGCCGGCTTGAGCTTGCCGTTGGCGCGGACGGTGATGCCCTTCTTGTCCTCGTCGATCTCGACTCCGATGGCGCGCAGGGCGTGAATGGTCGAAGCCATGTCATGCGCGTTGGCGCCTTCGAGCCGCACTTCGCCTCCGGTGATGGCGGCGGCGCAAGCATAGGAACCGGCTTCGATCCGGTCGGGCATGACCCGGTAGGTCGCGCCGTGCAGCCGCTTGACCCCGTGGATGGTGAGATCGGAGGTACCGATACCTTCGATCTCCGCGCCCATCGCCACCAACAGGTTGCACAGGTCAACGATCTCCGGCTCGCGTGCGGCGTTGAAGAGCTTGCAGGTTCCGTTGGCGAGCACGGCTGCCATCACCGCGTTCTCGGTCGCGCCGACGGATACGACGGGAAAGTCGAACTCGCCGCCGGGCAATCCGCCGTCAGGCGCGGTCGCCTTTACGTAGCCTTGTGCCAGCTCGATCTTCGCCCCGAACGCTTCAAGCGCCTTCAGATGCAAGTCGATGGGCCGGTTGCCGATGGCGCAGCCACCGGGCATGGACACGGTCGCCTCTCCCATGCGCGCAAGCATCGGGCCAAGCACGAGGATCGACGCGCGCATCTTGCGCACCAGATCGTATGGCGCGACGGTGGAGGTGATGCGCGTCGCCTCCATGCTCATCACGCGCCCGAAATCTTCGGGCCGCGTGCCCTGGATGACGGTGGTGACCCCAAACTGGTTCATCAGGTGCTGGAAACCGTCGATGTCCGCCAGCCGCGGCAGGTTGCGCAGCGTCACCGGCTCTTCGGTAAGCAGAGCGCAGGGGATCAGGGTGAGGGCGGCGTTCTTGGCGCCCGAGATCGGAATGGTGCCGGAAAGGCGGTTGCCGCCACGAATGATGAGTTTGTCCATGGCCTCTGCCTTTATCGTGTTTGCAGCGCCGCGCAAACGTCACATGGCAAGGTTACAACCCGCGCAGTTGACGGAAATGATAACGAGGGCCTAACCGGTACGTCATGAACAGCCAGAAACCGATCAAGAAGGCCGTATTCCCGGTAGCCGGGCTCGGCACTCGCTTCCTTCCCGCGACAAAGGCGATCCCGAAGGAATTGCTGCCGATCGTGGATCGCCCCTTGATCCAGTACGCCGTGGACGAAGCGCGCGAGGCGGGGATCGAGCAGATGATCTTCGTCACTGGCCGCGGCAAGACCGCGATCGTCGAACATTTCGACATGGCCTATGAACTCGAAAGCACGATGAGCGAACGCGGCAAGGACATGAGCGTGCTCGACCCGACCCGTGCGACTCCGGGTGACATCATCACCGTTCGCCAGCAGGTACCCTTGGGCCTGGGTCACGCGATCTGGTGTGCGCGGGCCATCGTGGGGGACGAACCCTTCGCCATCTTCCTGCCGGACGAGCTGATGATCGGCCACAAGGGCGGCACCGGCTGCATGAAGCAGATGGTGGACGCCTATGAACAGGTCGGCGGCAATCTGATCAGCGTGCTGGAAGTGCCGATGGAGGAAGTCTCCAGCTATGGCGTGATTGATCCGGGCGCGGCTGACGGCGCATTGACCGAGGTGAAGGGACTGGTTGAGAAGCCGCCGGTCGAAAAGGCACCCTCGAACAAGATCATTTCGGGCCGTTACATCCTGCAACCCGAAGTGATGCGTACGCTCGAAAATCAGGAGAAGGGCGCGGGCGGTGAAATCCAGCTGACCGATGCGATGGCGCGGATGATCGGGACTCAGCCGTTTCACGCAGTCACCTTCGATGGCAAGCGTTACGATTGCGGCAGCAAGACGGGTTTCGTCGAGGCGACTTTGGCGCTGGCGCTTGAGCGCGAAGACATGGGCGCCGAGGTGCGAGCGATAGCGGAGCGGCTTTTGGCGCGTTAGGCGCCGCAACTCACCGGTCGTAGTCGGGCTTTGCCAATGCGATCGGCATGGGGTTCAGCGCGACCCATTGGACCGCTAGCTCCATCAAGACCGCAGGATCGCCCCGCTTGCGCCGGATCTCGCTTGCCGCAACACGCGACCTGGCAAGCGCTTCATCCGGCAGCGGCATGCCCGATGCCATATGAGCGTCGAAAGCATCGACCATCTCGCGGTAGTTATCGCCCCAGTTGATCCCGCCGTTGCGGACAATCTCAGCCGCGACACGCCCGGAAATGCGGATGACCTCGCCTTGCACCGTCGGCGCTGCACCCGTGCCGGGGACAAGCGCCTTCCAAAGCGCCTGATGCGCTTCTTGCCAACCACCCTCTGGCAAGATGATCGGCTTGTCGATCGGGTGCAGATCCCGGCGTGGAACCGGGGGTACAGAGAACAACGCATACAGCCGCTCAAGTCCTGCGCTCGCTTCATCGACCGTGTCATGATTGAAGTCGGCACGATGGAATTCGAAATTCTCCCCCAGCTTTCGCACCATTGCCTTGAGCGCGGGATCATCGGCCTCGCTGCGCGGAGCCTTGCCAATGAGCCGGGTGAACAGGCCGGGTTTCGGGCCTGCACCGCCGACATCAATCAGGAGTTCAGCCATCGACGCCATTCCAGCGAGCGAGCCGTTGCTGCACTGTTGCAATCCCGCTGCAAGGGGGGTCAGTCCATTGCGATCGCGCGCATTCCAGCGCGCCCCATGTTCCAGCAACAACCGCGCAGCGGCGAGATTTTGGACCCGAGCGGCTGCGTGAAGCGGGCTTTCTGCTCCGTCAGGGCGATCGACCTTCGCGCCAAGCTCGATGAGTACCGCAATGTCACCTTGCCAATGCCCGGCCCGCGAATGCAAAGGGGATCGGCCGTATCTGTCGGCTGCCTCAAGGTCGGCCCCTTCGGCGACAAGCCAGCGCGCGAGGTCATCAGGGCAATCTACATAGGCGAGTGCGGTGTGTTTCAGATAGCTCCCTTGGGCATCCAGCTCGCAGGCATCAAACACCGCACGCATGGCTGACAGATCGCCGGACCTGAGGATCTCGTCAAAGTCCTTGGGTAAAGTCTTGCGCTTGCGGGGCATGGTTGCGGATCTCCGGGAAGAGAAAGGGGCGCCGCAATGCAGCGCCCCTTCTGGTTGCCAAATGCGGGGTCGGCTTAACCCTCGGCGCTCTGACTGTCGTCCTTGGTCGGGGCAGTCTTGCGCTGGTCCGCGACGAGCGCTTCCGCATCCGCCGGCGCCTTGCCGGTACCGAGGTCAACCCCGCCTACTCCGCTGGCCGCCCCGTTCACCAGACCCGAAAGATTGGAGCCATCAAGGCCCAGTTCCTTCATCAGCCCGTCAAGCACAGGAGCCTGCGCGCGATAGGCAAGCGCGGCGGACACGGCATCGGTCGCAAGGTTGCCGGTACCGCCGCCCGCAGCGCCCTTGCCGCCCGATCCGCCCCCATTGGTGAGGCCGTCGACCTGAACGATCTTGATCGAGTCGATCGCTTCCATCGGCTTCGCGCTTTCGCGAATGACTTCGGGCAGGACCTTGAGCAAAGCCAGCTTGGTCTGAAGGCTGATCTGATCCATCGAGAGGATGTTCGCAGCTTCGTTGACGGCGCGTTGGCCGGCAGCCTCCACCTCGAAGCGGACGCGGGCCGCTTCGGCGCGCAGCTTTTCGGCTTCGGCTTCACCCTCGGCTTCGCGGCGGATCGCTTCGGCGCGATTCAATGCGGCATCACGCTCAGCCTCGGCATCGACCTTGATCTTGATCGCGTCGCGCTCGGCCTGCTTCGCAGCCTCGATGAGCTCAATCTTCTTCTGACGCTCGGCAATCTCGCTCTCACGGGAAGTCGTGACACGTTCTTCCGCCTCGACTGCCTTGGCCCGGGCATCGTCAGCTTCGGCTTTCGCCTGGCTTTCCTCGCGGCTCTTGTTCTGCACCGCGATCTGCTGTTCCTGCCGGGCGATTTCCAGCGCACGCTGCTGATCGATCCGCGCCTCCTCGACGAGACGATCAGCCTCGATCTGCTGGGCGTCGACCTGCTTCTTGGCTTCGATCCGTGCGGCGTCCGCTTCGCGCTGACGCTCCGCCTGCTCACGGGCGATTTCGGACATTTGCGCAGCGCGACGGATTTCGACTTCGCGTTCCTGCTGAAGGCGTGCGTATTCCTTGTCGCGACCGATCTCGAAGCTGCGCTGATCGGCTTCCAGATTCTTCGTCTCGATCTGGACGCGGGTGTCCTGTTCGATGTCGTTGCGCAGCTTCTTGCGGGCTTCGATCTGCTCGGTCAGCTTGGTGAGACCTTCGGCGTCAAACGCGTTGTTAGCGTTGAAGTGCTCGATGCTGGTCTGGTCAAGCCCGGTGAGCGAGACCGATTCCAGTTCAAGCCCGTTCATCGCGAGGTCGTTGGACGAAACCTGCTGCACCTTCTGGACGAAATCGGCGCGCTGTTCGTGCAGTTCGTTCATGCTCATGCCGGCTGCGACGGAACGCAGCGCGTCGACGAACTTGCCTTCGACCAGATCCTTGAGAGCATCAGGCTGCATAGTGCGCATGCCCAAGGTCTGTGCCGCCATCGCAATGGCCCCCGCATCCGGGCGCACGCGCACGTAGAATTCCGCCTTCACGTCGATCCGCAACCGGTCGAGCGTGATCAGTGCCTCGGTATCCTTGCGAACCACGCTCAGCACGAGCGTGTTCATGTTGACCGGCATGGTCTCGTGGAACACCGGCAGCACCAGCGCGCCGCCGTTCATCACCACCTTTTCACCACCGACACCGGTGCGAACGAAGGCGATTTCCTTCGATGCACGACGATAAAGGGTCGTGAGCATGATGAAGATGATAAGCAGCAGCGCGATACCGCCGCCGCCGATGGTGATGATCGTCCAAAGGTCCATATACTCTCCTGTCTAACTCTCTCGCCCTCTCAGCCTGCTCAGGGCCTCAGCATCGGGCTTTCGTATCGTACGCCGAAGAACACCTGCCCTTCGCGGCGCACCAGCATCACGGTTTCGCCTTCGGCCAGCTCTGCGGTGGGATCGTGCGGTTCGACCATGACAAAATGAGGATGGCCGAATGCGTCTTTCACCTTGGCGCGCGCGGGCGATGCAGTGCGGGCTGTGCCGGTCTGGATCACGGCATCGCGCCGCACTAGGCTTTCCAGATTGACCGCCGTGGATTCATCCTTGGGCAGCAAGGCGCCGAACGGGCGCACAAACAGTCCGTTAAGCGGCAGCGCGGCAACGCCCGCCAGCAAGGCCGCAAAGCCGGCGCCGAGCGGCGCTCCCGTCACACCGCCAATGATCCATTGCCCCACCACGCCGGTCACCGAAAAAACGAAGAGCAGGCAGGAAAGCCAGATCAGAAACGGTACCTTGCCGAGCCCCAGCAGCGTGAACAGTCCGTCCATGAAGCCACTGGCTTCAAGCCCGTCGGCAACATCGGCATCCATTTCGATCTCGATATCGTCGGCACCTTCGAACAGGTCGCCCGCACCGATTACCTGCAGAAACGCGATGACGAAGAGCGCAGCCAGAGCAATGGCGAACGGAATGTTGTGCGGCTCGAGCAGGATCATCGGATTTCACCTGCAAAGGAGCGCGCCGCAAAGCTAGCAGCGATGTTGTTGCTGATTTTTCCCATAGGGAAACAACTAGCGCAATCAGGCGAAAAAGACCAGATAATTCGTATTTGAGTCGCAATAAAACACAATGCGAAACTTTTGTTCGCAATCGTTCTTGTTTTATTACGGCGCGACCCCATATCCAGTGCTTACCCCGCCCTGATCTTCAGTGGAAGCGTCTTCAAACCGCCAACAAATGTGCTGGTTGCCCGTTTTGCTTCGCCAGCCGGTTCGACTGTTTCGACCCGGTCAAGCAATGTTTCGAACAGAATGCGCATTTCGAGCCGGGCCAGATGCAGGCCCAGGCATTGATGCGCCCCGGCACCAAACGCCAGATGCCGGTTTGGCGAACGCGAAGCATCAAACTTGCGCGGATTGGCGAATTGAGCCGGGTCATGATTGGCAGCGACGTAATTGATCATCATCCAGTCGCCCGCCTTGACCTGTTGCCCGCCAATTTCGACATCGCATGCCGCCGTGCGCATGAAGTGCTGCACCGGGCTGGTCCAGCGAATCGCTTCCTCAACAATCCCGGGTAGCAGCGAACGATCTGCCTTCACTCGTGCCCACTGCTCGGGATCGTTCGCAAGCGCCTGCATTGCCCCTGCCGTGCTTGCCGACGTGGTGTCGTGGCCCGCCGTAGCGACGATGATGTAATACCCGGCCATATCGCGCGGCGGCAGCGGCTCACCATCCACCAGCGCATTGGCGATAACGCTGGCGACATCATCGGTCGGGTGACGCCGCCTGTCCTCGGCTATCCCGGCAAAGTAATCCTCGAAGGTCTTCACCGCTCCTGCAACGATCTGCACCACCTGTTCCGGGGTCATGTTGTCCATGCCCGTCCCCGAAAGGTCCTTGTCCTGCCCGCCGAACAATTGCTGGGTTAGCATTTGCATGCGCGGCTCGTCCTCAGGCGGCACCCCGAGGATCTGCATCACCACGCGCAGCGGATAGGGCCCGGCCACCTCCTTGACGAAATCCAGCTCCGGTCCGGCCGCGATCATTCGATCAACGGTCCTATGCGCAAGGTCCCGTATCTCCGCTTCGATCCGCGCGAGATTGCGCGGCATGAACCAGTCCTGCGTCAGCTTGCGGTACTTGGGGTGAATTGGTGCATCGAACACCACCAATGAATCCACCAGCATATTGGAACCGGTCGCCGCTCGGGAGAACTCGATAGCCTGGTTGAAGCTGAAGACCACCGGGCGGGGGTTGTTGAGGAATGTCGCATTATCCTTCGAAATGCGCATCACATCGTCATAGGCGGTGACGAGCCAGAAGGGTTCGAACAACCCCTCGATCTCCGGCACCACCTTGGCAACGGGGGTGGTGCCCCGGATATGGTCAAAGGTGTCCAGCAGCCCTCCCCATTCAGCGTAGGAATGAGGATCGATCACCGCCTTGGCGAGACCGGTCGGCAGAATGGCTGGACCGCTCACGACGCGGCTTTCGCCGCATATTCATCGCGCAACTCGCGCTTGTAGAGCTTGCCATTGGCCTCTCGCGGAAGGTCGGGGCGGAAATCGAACAGCTTGGGCATCTTGATCCGCGACAGGCTTGGAGCAAGGAATTCACGCAGCTCCGCTTCAAGCGCGTCGCCCGCGTCTGCCATGTCGCGCGGCTGCACCACCGCGACGACCTTTTCCCCCAGATCGGGGCACGGCGCGCCAATTACGGCGGCATCCATGATCTTCTCGTGCGTCACCAGCAGGTTCTCGATCTCCTGCGGATAGATGTTCACGCCGCCAGAGATGATCATGTGGCTCTTGCGATCGGTGAGGTAGAGGAAACCGTCCGCATCGACATGGCCGATATCGCCCAAGGTCATCCAGCCTTTCGGATGCATCGCTTCGCGGGTCTTCTCCGGATCGTTGTGGTAGGTCGGCAGAAGATCGTTCTCGAAATAGATCAGGCCGTCCTGACCGGCGGGCAATTCCTCGCCATCGGGGCCGCAGATATGCAGCTTGCCATAGATCGGCACACCGACAGTGCCGGGGTGGGTGAGCCATTGCTCGCTCTTCACCAGCGTCATGCCGATGCTTTCGCTGCCAGCATAATATTCATTTACGATCGGACCCCACCATTCGATCATTTCGCGCTTGATCGGTACAGGGCAGGGCGCTGCGGCGTGAAGCGCGCGCTGGTGGCTGGACAAATCATAGCGCTGGCGAACCTCTGGTTCGAGCTTCAGGAAGCGCACGAAATGCGTTGGCACCCATTGGCTGTCGGTCACCCGGTATTTCTCGATAGCGGCAAGGGCAGCCTCGGGATCGAATTTTTCCATCACGACAATCGTCGCGCCCAGACGGTGTGCGACAGAGCACCAGCCAATGGGCGCAGCATGATACAGCGGCGCGGGGGAAAGATAGACCATGGATCCGTCGGCAGGCATCCCTGCCCCCATGGTCGCCAGACCCATCAAGGGCACGGGCGCAAAGGGATCGGGATCCGCGGGCGGCGCCGGGCGAATGCCTTTCGGGCGCCCAGTCGTACCGGACGAATACAGCATCACCATACCCGCACTGTGATCGGCGATCGGCTCAGCGGGCTGGGCTGAGAGTTCCTGATGAAAGCTCTCGCCAGCATCTCCATCAACGACGAGAATGGGCAATTCGGGGCATTCGGCGCGAATTCCGTCGAGAACGCCGCGATAGGCATCCGACGTGATCAGAAACTTCGCTTCGCTGTCTTTCAGGATATAGGCGATTTCGGGTGCGGTCAACCGGGTCGAAATCGGCACCAGCATCGTCCCTGCACGCTGGGAACCCCAGATCAGCGCGAAATACTCAATTCGATTTTCGAGCAGTACCGCAAAGGCATCGCCGACGCCCAATCCCCGCGCGCGCACCAGATGGGAAAAGCGGTTCGATGCGTCGTCCATCTCCTTGAACGTCATCTGCGCACCGCTGCCGGACATGATGACGGCGGGGTGATCAGGACGACTCACGGCATACGCAACCGGATGCAAATTCATTTCAGATTTTCTCCCATGCAGCGCGGTGCGGATTCAATGCACACGCGCCTCTCTCTTGCGCAAAACTAGCGGGAGCGGCGGAGCACTCAAGCGAAAACGGAGCCTGCGAATGCTGCCTCACGCAACCGGATCAGTTACGAAAAAAGGCGGCGGGAAAACCCGCCGCCTATACTCGGACACCCTCTCCAATGTCCGACCCGCTTCCAGGCGGGCTATCCTTTTCCGGCAGCTCAGGGGCCGCCCGCTGCTCCTGCGCGGCGACGACCGGGCAGCAAATCTACGCTGCTGGTCGCCATGCGCATCTGCGCTTCGGTCTCTACCATATAGGGAATTGGATTGACTGCAACCCCATCAACACGAACTTCGTAATGAAGGTGGGGCCCGGTCGACCGGCCAGTGGAACCGACATAACCGATCAAGTCACCTTTCTGGACACGTTCACCCGCAGCGACCGCAAGGCGCGACAGGTGAGCATAGCGCGTTTCCAGTTCGGCCCCGTGATCGATACTGATGTAGAGGCCATAGCTTGAAAACCAGTCGGCACGGCTGACAAGACCATCTGCCGTTGCATAAACCGGAGTGCCCGTCGGAGCGGCGAGGTCAACCCCGTTGTGCTGGCGGCGTGAACGCAGGACCGGATGGTCACGCATTCCATATCCGCTGGTCAGGCGCGCAGTGCTCAGCGGCATGAGCGAGGGAACGGATACCGTAGGACGCTCAAAGGCAGGTGAAGGCGCGCCCGGCGCTCGCGGGCCGGCATTGTCGAGCGAAGTCCAGCTGGCGAAGAGTTCACGGAAACGGTCATCACTGGAAGTCAGAGTGTCGCCGGAGGCGTCACGAACGGGCTCGGCCACATCGGCAGAAGCAACCGCATTGGCAGATGAACTTGCAGAAACCGGGCTGGTGGCCATCAGCGAAATGGCGGCGCCAAATGCTGCGGCAATCCTGAAAACTGGACGCTTGAAAAGCGAATTCATACAGACCCGGTCCTGACTGGCTATTGCCATTCCTCGTTCGATCAAGAGCGCCAATTCTTGTTTTATGCAGGCAAACGGAGCTGCCCGGACGTCTCGATCTTGTTGGCGGACGCCTGACCGTCCTTCGTGGTGGAGGCAGTTATCGACGCGATTCGTTAAAGCGCAACATCTGTATAAAAGTCCCGCGACAAACCGGCTGCAAGACGCGCTGAGTCGTTGAACGGTGGCTTAACCGGCCCTCGGAAGTGCTCCCGAACCAAGGATTTCCACGTAGCTTGCGGTGACTCGTCGCGTCCCTCGGCAACCTTCAGAAAGTGCTTGGTGCCGAATCCGACGTGGCGAATTTCGTCGTCAAGGATGCGCGCAAGAATCTTCGCGCCGTGTTCATCACCCGCCGCCTTGACCCGTTCCAATGTCGCAGGTGTGACATCAAGTCCGCGCGCCTCCAGCACCATCGGAACCACAGCGAGGCGCGCAGCAACGTCATACCGGGTTTCATGCGCCGCCTGCCACAATCCGCCATGAGCCGGCAAAGCACCGTAGTGGCTGCCGAGAGTTCCGAGCTTTCGGTCAAGCAGCGCGAAATGCATCGCCTCATCGCCCGCAACGGACAGGAAATCGGAGACAAACTCATCCCCCATCTCGGCTCCGAAACGCCCTGCCATATCAAGCGCGAGGTCAATCGCGACAAATTCGATGTGCGCCAGGCTGTGCCAGAGCGCGATGCGCGCTCGCTCGGAACCGAACTTGCCGCGCTTGGGCATTTGGCCCGGAGGCAGCAATTCCGGACGCCCGGGACGCGCAGGCTCATCGGGCATCTTGGCTTCGAATTCGGGCGTGAGCTGACCCCTGCGCCAACGGCGGGCAACATCGCGCGCGGCAAAACACTTGGCGGTCGGGTCGCCCGTCAGCAACGCGTCGCGAATGGCACTGGAAACGCTTTGCATCGGCGCGATCAGAGCGCCTTTGCCGCGACCAGCACCTCTTCGGCATGGCCCTTGACCTTCACCTTGCTCCAGACTTGAACGATTTTTCCATCGGTATCAATAAGATAGGTGCTTCGGACCATTCCCATATAGGTTTTGCCGTACATCTGCTTTTCGGCCCACACGCCGAGCGCATCGGCCAGTCCCGCTTCTTCCGGGTCGCTGGCGAGTGGCGCCTTCAGATCATGCTTGGCAATGAACTTCTGGTGCTTCTTGGCAGGGTCCTTGCTCACACCCAGCAGCCTTGTGCCAGCAGCGGTGAATTCATCGACGAGTGCGGAGAAATCCTTGTTCTCGGTGGTGCAGCCCGGAGTGTCGTCTTTCGGGTAGAAGAAAATGACGAGCTTTTCGCCCTTGAAGTCCGACGGCTTCACCGTTCCGCCGTCAGGGGTCTCCATCGCGATATCAGGGATGGCATCGCCAACCGAGGGGAAGTCACTCATTGTCTGTCTCCAATGTCTGATCGAATGTCTGCGCCCATGCATGGGCAACGGATGAACGGGCAACGGCAAGATCGTTTAGCAGTTCCGCATAGCTGGCCCTTCCGCATGCCCGCACCAGCGCTTGTCCGGCGGCGGAAGGCGGCTCAAGCCCATCGGGGGCAAGCAGCCGGCCGGCAACCAGAATGTCTGTCATCAGGAGATATGCGGGCAGCAGCGCTTCGGGGACAAGGCCTTGGCGCTGCAGCGCCCTGATATCCTCAGGCAGATCCTGGCTGAGCAAGGACGGTTCAACCGGGGCCAGTCGCGAGGCGTGTTGCAACTGGAGGCAATGGACGAGAAACTCGACATCAACCAGACCGCCGCGCAGCAGCTTCACGTCAAGCGGGCCGCGGGACGGCTTATGCTCTGCCATCTCGCCGCGCATCGTCAGGATTGCTGTGCGAACCTCTTCCAAGTCGCGTGGTTTCGCGAGGACATCGGAGAAAACCTGCGCCAGCCGCGCACGCGCAGCGTCTGGGCCGACCAGAACCCGTGCCCGGGCCAAAGCCATGTGCTCCCAGGTCCACGCGCTCTCCTTCTGGTACTTCTCGAACGCTTCGATCGAAACCGCCAGCGGGCCTTGATTGCCTTGAGGGCGCAGTCGCGTGTCCACTTCATACAATGCGCCCTGCGCGGTCGGCACCGAAAGCGCCGCCGTCACGCGACTGGCGAGCCGGTTGAAATAGAGGGTCCCGCCAAGAGGCCGATTGCCATCGGATTCACGCGAATAATCCCCTGAGAAGAGGTAGATCATGTCGAGATCGGAAGCATGGGTCAGCGCACCACCACCGAGGCGGCCCAGCCCGAGGATAACCAGCTCGTTATCCGCGATGCGCCCGTGAACCCGCGCAAATTCCTGCTCGGCTGCCTGCGCTGCCGTCAGGATCGCCGCTTCGGCCAAGCGCGAAAGTCCGCAAGCAATGTCGGGTGGATTGTGGCGTGCCTCGATCAGCTGCACCCCAAGCGCAAACCGGTATTCGCTCGTTACCTGACGGATGCCGTCGAGCGTGGCTTCGTAATCGTCGCGGGGGGCGCGCTGGCGCATCAAGGCCGCCAACTCAGATACCGAACCCGGAAGCTCCATCGAGGAATCGTCGATCAGGACATCAAGCAATCCGGGATGCCGACCAAGGTCATCGGCCAGTGTCGGCGACAGGGTGAGGGTGGATACTAGCCTGCTCAGTAGCGCCGGGCGGGCCTTGAGGAGATGGAACAGGTTGATTGCGGAGCTAGCCTGCTCCAGCAGTCGCTCCCATCGCGCCAATGCATGTTCGGGATCATCAGCCTCGACGAAAGCCTTGGCCAGAACCGGGATCAGCGCATCGAAGGCTGCCAACGCCTGTGGTGAACGCAAGGCCTGATAACGCCCGTCACGCCAGCCCTCGATCCTTTCCGCAAGCTGTTCGTGCCCTGAAATCCGTTCAGGCAATGAGAGGTCGCCGATCCGTTCGATCACCGGGGTTGGTGAGGCAACTTGGGGTGCCAGCGGCTTCGGATCGCCGATCAGCCGATCATAGCTGCCGGCTACGCGCGCGGTGATCTCAACCAATTCTTTCACCAGAGCCTCACCGCTACCGAGCCCTTCCAACCAGGCGACATTATCCAGCGCCTCCCCATCGGGCAGGGAGTGGGTCTGCCGGTCGCCCACCATTTGCAGCCGGTGCTCGATGGTGCGGAGCCTGTCATAGGCGACGCCCAGCATCTCTGCCTCGCCGGCTTCAATCCGGCCCGCCGCCGCCAGTGCGTCAAGCGCCGCACGGGTGCCCTTGACCCGTAGCGAACGATCACGCCCGCCATGAATCAACTGATGTGTCTGGACGAAAAATTCGACTTCGCGAATTCCGCCCCTGCCACGCTTCACATCGAAGCCGGGGCCGGGTTTGAGTGATCCTTCGTTGCTTTGCCGGATACGCAAGGTGAGCGCGCGGATTTCCTCGATCGCGCCGAAATCGAGCATTGATCGCCACACGAATGGTGAGATCTCTGACAGGAATGCTTCACCAGCAGCAACGTCAGCCCCCGCCGCACGGGCGCGAATGAAGGCGGCGCGTTCCCACGCGAGAGCTTGCCCCTGGTAATGCGTACGCGCCGCCCCGACCGGCACGACCAGCGGGCTGATCTCGCTCGCAGGCCGCAATCGGAGATCGACGCGCACGACATATCCCTCGGGGGTGTTATCAGAAAGCAGCTTGATGACCCGCCTCGCGTAGCGCTGCGCCGCTTCGCCGGGGTCTTCGTTTGCGCGGCATGGCAGGTGCTCGCGATCATACAGCAGGATGGGATCGATATCGGACGAATAGTTGAGCTCGCCCGCACCCTGCTTGCCGAGAGCCAGCGCGATCATGCCGTGCGGATGCCGTTCTCCGGTTCGTTCGCTGATGGCTGTCCGGATCGCTTTGTCTAGCGCGTAATCGGCAAAATCGGTGAGTTCCCTTACCACCCGAGCAAGATCGAAAGCTCCGGCAAGATCGGCGATGGCTACGGTGGTCGCCAATCCAAGGCGTTGCCGACGCAAGGCGACTGCGGGATCATCCGCGCTCTCACCTTGCTCCCTTGTCCATGCCAGTGCTTCCTCGCACCTGCCATCACACAAGAGCGCATCGAGTTCAGGTTGCCGCTCCAGAGCCCGGGCAAGAAACGGCGCATGGCTGCGCGCACGCGCCAGCGCTGCGATCCAGTCGGGTTCGGCAGGTTTCGCCATCTCGCCATAGTCCTTGGCCAAGCCGCTTGCGAGCCGCAAGCCCATCTGCGAAAGGGTCGCCACGAATTTTTGCGATGAGAGGACATTTCGATGATCAAACGGGCATTGATGCTGGCCAGCCTTGCTGCCGGGGCGCTGACCCTGTCGGGTTGCGAGGATCTGATGACGGGTTCGGCGCCCGAGCTCGACATTCCCGAGATCGCCGCCGGTGAAATCTCTCAGGAAACCATGGTCGACATTACCCGTCAGCTGTCCTCCGACGAATTCGGAGGGCGGATGCCCGGCACAAAGGGCGAGGAACTGACGGTTGCCCTGTTGACGGAGCGCTTTGCCGCTGCCGGCCTGCAGCCCGGCAATGGTGAGAGCTGGGTTCAGGAAGTGCCGCTGGTCGAAATCACTGGCAGCAACTTCGCTCCGCTTACGATCACCAATGGCGAAACCGATCTGGTCTATGATTACGGCAGCGAATGGACCGGCGTGACCTATCGCGAAGACGCGCAGACCCAGCTTGCCAACAGCGAAATGGTGTTCGTCGGATACGGCATAAACGCACCAGAGCGCGGCTGGAACGACTACGAAGGGGTCGATGTCAAAGGTAAGACGGTGGTCATCCTCGTCAATGATCCTGACTGGGAATCGGAAGGTCTCGAAGGGCCGTTCAACGGCAAGGCCATGACGTTTTATGGCCGCTGGACCTACAAGTATGAAGAAGCCGCAAGGCAAGGTGCCGCGTCTGCGTTGATCGTTCATGACACGGCTCCGGCCAGCTATGGCTGGAACGTCGTCGAAAGCTCTTGGGGCGGACCGCAGGCCTATGCTGCGCGCGGCGACAATCCGCCACCGATGACGCTGGTGAACGGCTGGGTGCAAAAGGATGTGGCCGGCGAAATACTGGCTGCCGCAGGGCAGGATCTCGACGCTCTTACAAAGGCAGCGAAGACCAAGGGCTTCAAGGCGGTCGAGCTTGGCATGACGGCGTCGACGAGCTTCCAGAACTCCATGCGCAGCTTCAAGTCGCAGAACGTGATCGGAGTGCTGCCGGGCAGTGAGGCGCCGGATGAATACGTGCTCTACACCGCACACTGGGATCATCTGGGCACCTGCAATCCCCCGGCGGAGGACGGTGACAACATCTGCAACGGTGCGGTGGACAACGCCACCGGGACGGCCGCACTGGTCGCCCTTGCCGAGGCGCATTCTAAGGCAGGTGCGCCCAAGCGCAGCCTCGTCTTCCTTGCGGTGACGGCAGAGGAATCCGGTCTGCTTGGCGCGCATTATTACGCCACCAATCCGGTATTCCCGCTCGATCAGACGGTGGGCGGGGTCAACATGGACGCCTTCCTGATTGCCGGCCCGTCCAAGGACGTGACCGTGGTCGGACCCGGAAAATCGCAGCTGGATCAATTTCTTGAAGCCGCACTGGTGGCCGACGGACGGGTGGCGACACCCAACCCCAATCCCGAAGCGGGCTATTACTACCGTTCCGATCACTTCGCCTTCGCCAAGCAGGGTGTGCCCATGCTTTACGTCGATGGCGGGGAAGACCTGATTGAAGGGGGTCGCGAAGCTGGCAAGGCGATTTCCGAGGAGTATCGCGCTAACCGCTATCACGGACCAAAGGACGAGTTTGACGAGAACTGGGACTGGTCGGGCGTGATGGCTGATCTCCAGTTGATGTACCGCCTCGGCCGGATGATGGCGATGAGTTCGAGCTGGCCCAATTGGGTCGAAGGCGACGAATTCCGCGCCATCCGCGACGAAAGCTGCGCTGCATCCGCCTCGGGCTGTTGAACGGGGCTGAAGGCAGCACAAGAGCCGCATAAGGGGGCTGAGACCGGAGATGGCGTATTTGATGCCCCCTGAATGGGCGGCGCAGGATTGGCTGTGGATCGGCTTCCCGCACCTCGCCGATGAATGGCCCGGATGGCTGGAGCCGGCACAGGTTCAGATCGCGGCTTTCGCAAGTGCGGTCGCCGAAAGTGGTCAGGAAGTCCGGCTACTGGTCCGCAACGAACCCAATGCCGCGCGGGCCCGGCAATTGGTGAGCGGGAAAGTGCGGCTTGAACAGCGCGTCTATGGCGATGTCTGGCTGCGCGACACCGGGCCTCTGATCGTCAATGCTGGCGAAGCCCAATCGGCGTGGCGCTTCGGCTTCAATGGCTGGGGCGGAAAGTACCTGATGCCGGGTGACCAGACCATTGGCGCCGAACTCGCACAGGATGCCGGTTTGCGGCTCCAGACCTCGACCATGGTGCTCGAAGGCGGTGCGCTTGATGGGGACGGCACCGGACTTGTGGCTACCACGGAGCAGTGCCTGCTCAACCCCAATCGCAATCCCGGCATGTCACGCACGGAGATCGAGGCCGAATTGTCGCGCACCCTGGGTTTTGACCGGGTGTTGTGGCTGGGTGACGGATTGATCAACGATCACACCGATGGCCATGTCGACAATCTTGCGCGCTTCGTCGGCCCGAACCGGCTGATCGTACCCGAAGCCACCGGCAAGGATGATCCCAACGCCGCGATCTATGCCGAGGCCACGGCGCGGGCGGAGGCATTCGGCGTCGAAGCGGTGCGCATACCCTCGCCCGGTTTGATTACCCGAGAGGGCGTGATCGAGCCCGCCAGCTACGTCAATTTTGCAATCACCACGCATCTGGTGGTCGTGCCGACTTTCGGATCGCCGCATGACGAGGCCGGGGTTGCGGCGATTGCCGCGCTGTTCCCTGACCGCGAGACGGTCGGACTTCGGGCCGAAGCCGTATTAGCGGGCGGGGGCGGCTTTCACTGCGCCAGTCAGCAGATGCCGAAGGCTTAACGATCCCTTAGGACTTTTTCGCGATCCTCAGCGTATGAGCCGAGCAATTGCCCTTTCCCGCGCAGCCTATGACGAGGCCCGTCGCCGTCAACGCGACGCGTTGAGCAGCGCGATCGTGCTGGGATGCGCCGCCGCGCTCATCTTCGCTGGCAAGGTTCTGCCCTTTTAAAGCAGTTTCAGCAGGGCAGCGATGGCTGCCGCGCCCAGCACCATTCCGACCAATGTGCGCCATACCGGATCGCTCACGGCGCCGCTTGCGCGTTCGCCCAAGCGGTTTCCGGCAATGACTGCCGGAAACAGCAGCAGCGACAGCAGCAGCAGCTCAAGCGCCATCACTCCGGTCAGAACGCCCGATATCAGACCTGCTCCGCCCGCGATCGTGAAGATCAGCATCATCGAAGTCTTGGTCGTTTCACGCGGCAAAACCCGCCCGACATAATAGGGCACGACCGGAGGGCCCGGCATCCCAGCGTATCCGGTCATCAAACCGCTGATCAGACCAACTCCGCCGGTAGTGATTGCCCCCGGTTGCACGGCCGAACGGCGCGGCAGAAGGATTGCCAAGAACGCGCTCAAGGCAATCAGCGCGATGATCAGCCGGGCGAGATCGGCGCCAGTCGCAGCAAGCGCGAGAAGGCCGACCGGCGTCGCGAGCAGACACACCGTGCCAATCGTCCAGGCCGAGCGCTCTGCGCCGCGCACAAGCCGGGGAAGCTCAATCGCGCCGATCAGCAGTGACAGACCATTGCCGACCAGCACAGCCTCCACCGGGCTGAGCGCCAGCGCAAGGATCGGCACCAGCAGAATCGCCATGCCGAACCCGGTGAGCCCGCGCACAAAGGCCGATGCCAGCGTCGCGACAAGCGCGATCGCGATCTGGACCGCGCTCAAGCCGTCAAGAAATTCCAAGCTGTCAGGCCTTCAGATCGGGCGGGGTCGCCGCATCGCGCAGCATGGTGATCGCTTCATCAAGGCTCATCACCTTCTGGTGCTGCTCGCCCAAGGTGCGCACTGCGACACTGCCTTCCTCGGCTTCTCGCTTGCCGACGACGAGCAGGTGCGGGACTTTCGCAAGGCTGTGTTCGCGCACCTTGTAATTGATCTTTTCATTGCGGGTGTCGGTTTCAACGCGGATGCCCGCCGCCTTCAGTCTCGCGGCAACGTCCGCGGCGTATCCGTCAGCGTCAGACACGATGGTGGCCACCACCGCCTGCACCGGTGCGAGCCACGCCGGAAGGCGTCCGGCAAAGTGCTCGATCAAAATGCCGATGAACCGTTCATACGAACCGAAGATCGCGCGGTGCAGCATGACGGGGCGATGCTTCTCGCCGTCTTCGCCAATGAAATTCGCATCGAGCCTTTCGGGCAGCACACGGTCCGACTGGATTGTGCCGACCTGCCAGGTGCGCCCGATCGCGTCGGTCAGGTGCCATTCGAGCTTGGGTGCGTAGAACGCGCCCTCACCGGGCAGTTCTTCCCATTCGAGCCCGTTGGCGGAAAGCGCGTCGCGCAGTTCCTGTTCGGCCTTGTCCCAGTCGGCATCGCTGCCAAAACGTTGCTCGGGACGCAGCGCCAGCTTGATGTCATAGGTGAAACCGAAGTCCTTGTAGACGCTGTCAGCCAGCGAGATGAAGGCCTGCACTTCCGACACCACCTGTGCCTCGGTGCAGAAGATATGCGCATCGTCCTGCGTGAACTGGCGCACGCGCATCAGCCCATGAAGCGCGCCATGCGGCTCGTTGCGGTGGCAGCAGCCCATCTCTCCCAGCCGGATCGGCAGATCGCGGTAGGACGTGATGCCCTGCTTGAAGACGAGCACATGCGCGGGGCAGTTCATCGGCTTCAATGCCATCCAGTCGGCGTCCTTGGAAACCAGCTCCGCGCCTTCATCGGTGTTGGGCACCTCGTCAGGGATGACAAACATGTTTTCGCGGTACTTGCCCCAATGGCCCGATTGTTCCCACTGGCGTGCGTCCATCACCTGCGGGGTCTTGATCTCGCGATAGCCCGCGCCGTCCATCTTGCGGCGCATGTAGGCCTCCAGCTCGCGCCAGATGCGATAGCCCTTGGGGTGCCAGAAAACGCTCCCGTGCGCCTCTTCCTGCAAGTGGAACAGATCCATCTCGCGCCCCAGCTTGCGATGGTCACGCTTTGCCGCCTCTTCCAGCCGGGTGAGGTGAGCGTTCAGCTGCTTCTTGTTGAGCCAGCCGGTGCCGTAGATGCGGGTCAGCTGCGCGTTCTTCTGGTCGCCGCGCCAGTATGCCCCGGCGGTGCGCATCAGCTTGAAGGCATCGGGATCAAGCTTGCCGGTCGAGGCAAGGTGCGGGCCACGGCACATATCGAGCCAGTCGTCACCCGACCAGTAAACCGTCAGCTCCTCGTTCTCGGGAAGCTCCTTGGCCCATTCGGCCTTGAAGGCTTCGCCCTCGGCCTCCCATTTCTCGATCAGCTGCTGGCGGCTCCACACTTCTCGGCGCAGCGGCTTGTCGGCGCGGATGATCTCGCGCATCTTTTCCTCGATCGCGGGCAAGTCATCCATGCCGAATGGTTCGCGGCTCGATGGGGCCATGACGTCGTAATAGAACCCGTCATCGGTCGCCGGACCGAAAGTGATCTGCGTGCCGGGCCAAAGCGCCTGCACGGCTTCGGCCAGAACGTGCGCATAATCGTGTCGCGCCAGTTCCAGCGCGTCTTCCTCGTCACGCGAAGTGATCAGCGCAAGTTCGGCATCGCCTTCGAACGGGCGGTTGAGATCGCGCACTTCGCCATTGACCCGCGCGGCGAGCGCGGCCTTGGCAAGG
Organism: Erythrobacter sp. Dej080120_24; assembly: GCF_036322605.1. Lineage (GTDB taxonomy): Bacteria > Pseudomonadota > Alphaproteobacteria > Sphingomonadales > Sphingomonadaceae > Erythrobacter > Erythrobacter aurantius. The sequence continues at coordinate 560,449 of NZ_AP027262.1, read as the reverse complement.
CCGGGGCCGATTGCAGCGGCAACGTCTGCCGGGGTCGAACCCGGCTCCATTTCGCGCACCGATCCGTCGGGCAGGCTGATCTTGAGCAGTTCCGTCATCGTATCCGTTCCGTTTCGTATGGCGCGCGCCCTGCCACAAAGGGGCGCATACCGGAAGAGCGGTGTTGAAGTGTCGAACGATTTCGGGAGGACACCGCGCCACCCGAAACCGGATGGCGATAGCGCTGGACCTAACCCAACAACAACCGCCCCCGGAAAGCCGAGGTTGTCGTGGTGGTAGTCGAGGTGAGCATCGATGCCATGGGAGGGTTAGATAGCGACGCCGGGTTGCGATGTCATTACCCATCTCGAAACCGCCCAAAAGGGAAAGCGTTGGCTCCAAATTGGAAAGTTTGTTTGACATTTGTGCGAATCAATGACAAGTATCCTTTCCATAGTTGAAAGGGAGCTTTACGATGAGCAATATTGGAAAAGCCTTGCTGTGGGCAGCGGGCATCATTGCGGCAGCGGTGTTCATGCAGGCACAGGGAATGAGCGACGGCGCGAGCTTCGGCGTGATCGCCGGCCTCTCCGGCGCGGCCTGGGCTTCGCTCAATGCCGAAACAGGGTGCGGGCGGAGTTGCCTGCAATGAGCGCGACGGGCATTTCTTCGAGCAAGGCCTGTCTGGTCGCGGCCGGCTCCTCGGTGCTCAGCGCGCTGGCGTTGCTGTTCCTATGGAAGTCGGACGCGATTAACATCACCACCGCCTATGTCCTCGCAGTGCTGCCCGTCAGCCTGATGGTGTTTGCATTGGTCAAGACGCTGCGCAGTTCGAAGGACAAGACGCGCGCATCGCATCGTTATCTGGCGCGCATGGCAATCACCATGGCGTTCTACCTGATCACGCTGTTCCTGGCCGAACACTTCATCGAAGAGCGCGGAGTAACCGGTTGGCTTGCGGTAGTGCTGGCCATGCTTCCGGGCTTGTCTTTCGCGGGGGTGATCTGGGTTTTCGGCGCGCTGATCATCGAGGAAAACGACGAGTTCTTTCGCATGCTCTATGTCCGACAGGGCCTGATCGCGACCGCGATCTCGTTCACGCTTGCGGCGATCTGGGGCTTTCTCGAAACCTACAAGATCGTCGATCCGGTTGCCGCATTCTGGTGGCCGACCATATGGTGTCTGGGCCTCGGTGTCGGCGCAATTTTCAATAAGGTGAAGTACGGCACCTATGGAGAGATCCGGTGAAGAACCGTCTCAAGGTGCTGCGCGCAGAGCGCGACTGGAGCCAGCAGGATCTCGCCGACCGGCTGGGCGTCAGCCGCCAGAGTGTCAACGCGATCGAGAAGGGTCGCTATGACCCCTCGCTTCCACTTGCCTTTGCGATTGCCGATGTGTTCGGCCTCGCGATCGAGGAAATCTTCAGCCGCGACTGATCACAGGGTCAGCGCGTTCGATCCGGCTTCGCTGCTGATCCGCTTGGTCGCGGCGAGCCGGGTCGAACGTTGGCGCACCCCTTCGAGGAAGCGGTATTCGGTGGTTGCCCGTTGGGGGGTCAATTCGACCGTCATATACCCGCGCTGCGCAGTGTCGGCCCATTTGAGTTCCTCGTTCGATCCGACCACAGCCGCGGCAAGCGTATCGGACGGGATCATCGACAGATAGCTTTCGAAGCCCGGCGAACTGACCGAGCACACGCCAAATTCCACGCCGACGTTCTGCCCATCCTGCGCAAGGTCGAACGCCCAGCCATTGTGCGTGTCGCCTGCCAGCACCAGCAGGTTCGCTTCGGCTTCAAGCGCGGCCTTGAACACCCTTTCGCGCGCAGCGGGATAGCCGTCCCACGCGTCCATGTTCAGCGGCAGACCGGCCTCTGCCGCCATGCTCGATGCGACAAGGCGGCGACGCGCAAAATCGGGCAGACCGTCTCCCAGCAGATCGAGCATGCCCTTGGGCGAGGCCAGCTTGCCCATCAGCACCTGCTGCACCAGCACCTGCCATGTCGTCCCACCAGACTTTGACTGCGCGAGGCCATCTGCCAGCCATTGCTCCTGCGCAGCGCCCAGCAATTGCCGATCAGGGCTGGACCATTCGCCGTCGCGGAACGTGGAAAGCGCGGAAACCATCGCTTCGGGATTGGCTTGCCCTTCGATGATTTTCGCAAGGCTGAATTGCTGGTCGCGCCCTTCAAGCCGGGTGTCGAGCCGGAACAATGTCGCCAGATCACCGATCTCGAAAGAGGAATAGGGTGCGTCCGACACCGGCAGCCATTCACGATAGGCGCGGATCGCGGCGGCCTTGCGCACTGCCCATTCGCCTTCGGTTTCGCTCTGGTGGTTTTCCGCGCCATCCTTCCAGCTGTCGTTGGCGCTTTCATGATCGTCCCATACGGCGATCATCGGCACGACCTGATGCAGCCGCTGGAGATCGGGGTCAGCGCGATAGGTGGCGTAACGCAGGCGGTAGTCGGTCAGCGCAACAATTTCACTTTCGGGAGCGAGAACACGCTCCGGATGCGCCTGACCGGCAGAGGGGTAGGTGCCCGCCCCGTATTCGTAGATGTAATCACCCAGATGCACGGCGAGGTCGATGTCGTTTGCCTCGGCGGCATGGCCATAGGCGTTGAACCAGCCAAAACCGTAATTGGAACAGGAAAACACGCCGAGCCTGAACTTGTGCGTGGGTCCTTCGGGCAGTGTCCGCGTCCGGCCCACTGGAGAGGCCGTGCCATCGGGAGCGATGAAACGGTAGAAATACCAGCGGTTGGGCATGAGCCCGTCCGCCCAGGATTTGGCGCACCAGTCATGCTCTGCCGCGGCGCGTGCGCTGCCCTCGGCCACGGGATTCGAGAAGTCTTCGCCTTCGCTCACCTGCCACATGAGATCGGTCGTCTGCTCTGCCACATACCGCGTCCACAGCATCACCTTGTCCGATCCGGGTTCTCCGCTGGCGACACAATGGGTGAAGCCCGTACCAAACCCTCGAGCCGCAACCGGAGACGCGGCGACGGCGGCGGAAACACCGGCAAGGCCGAAAACTCCGCGGCGGGTGAGGGCTGTGGGCGAAGGGGCGGGCTGGGCCGCAGGTTCGGTCTTGATCATGGCGGCTGACTAGATCGCATGCGTTGCACACCCGTGACAAGCCGGTTCGGTCGATGCAAAAGACCCGCATGCAGGAAATCGCATCTCATGAAATGCCCGACGGGCGCCGGATCGCCTATCGCCATGCAACCGGCGATGGCCCGACGCTTGTCTTTCTGCCCGGCTACATGTCGGACATGGCCGGCGGGAAGGCGACGGCTTTGTTCGCAGAGGCACAGGCCAAGGGCCGTGCTTGCCTGCTGCTCGATTACTCGGGTTGCGGGGAAAGCTTGGGAGATTTCGCGGACGGCTCGCTCTCGCGCTGGCGAGACGAGATTCTGGCGTTGATCGAAGCCTGTGTGACGGGGCCGGTGCTATTGGCGGGATCGTCGATGGGGGGCTGGCTGATGCTCTTGGTGGCCGAGAGACTGGGCGATCGGCTTGCAGGGATGATCGGGATCGCGCCTGCGCCCGACTTCACCCGATGGGGCTATTCCGAGAATCAGCGCACCCGTCTCGCGGCCGGGGAAACGATCTACGAAGACAATCCCTATGGCCCCGAGCCCACCCCCACACATGCCCGCTTCTTTGCCGATGCGGAACAGCAATTGCGGCTCGACCGCGAAATCCCGATCGATTGCCCCGTCAGCCTTTTGCACGGCCAGCGCGATGCCGATGTACCTTGGGAAATCAGCCTGAAACTGGCTGCGGCGCTTCGTTCGGACGCGGTTCAAGTGGTGCTGATAAAGGATGGCGACCACCGGCTGTCGCGCGAGCAGGACATTGCGCGGCTCAAAGCCGAAGTTGCCCGCTTCTATTCAACGGAAAACCCCTGAAATGTCGCTGATCCTCGCGCTGCTCCTGCAAGTCGGCCCCAATCCGATCGCCACCCCTCTGCCTGATGGGCATGACGAACTGCGCAATCGCCCGCCTCGCGAAACCGATGCCAGCCAGCCCTCTCCGGAGGCGCAATGGCTGGCCGAATGCCTTGAGCTCGTATCGGATGATCCGGCGCGCGCGCACACGCTCGCCCAATTGCGCCGCAATGAAACGAGCGGAGCCGAACGGGTGCTGGCCAATCATTGCCTGGGCCTCGCATCGACGCAGCTGGGCCTGTGGGAGGATGCCATCGTCGCCTTTGGAGAAGCCCGCGATTTAAGCCCCGAGGATGAACTGCGGGTCCGGGCAAGGTTCGGCACGATGGCCGGCAATGCGGCGCTCGCCAGCGGCGATCCGGTGCGCGCCGAAGCGATCCTGCGCCGCGCAAAAGAGGATGCGACCAATGCAGCCTCAGCGCCGATCCAGTCACTCGCGGCGAGCGACCTGTCTCGTGCGCTGGTGGCGCAAGGCCGGGGCGAGGAGGCGCTGGTAGAGCTCGAAACAGCGATCAGCCTGCAACCGGAAGGATCGGAAAGCTGGTTGCTCAAGGCGACGCTGCTGCGGCGGCTCGAACGGATCGAGGATGCGCAAGCGGCGATTGAGCGTGCGGGTGAACTCGCTCCGCTCGATCCGGCGATCTGGCTCGAAGCAGGGGTGATCGCAATCCTCGCAGGGCGCGAGGACGCGGCGCGCGCAAGCTGGGAATCTGTAATCGCGCTTGAGCCCGAAGGGCAGGCTGCCGATATTGCCCGCGATTACCTCGGGCAGATCGGCCCGGCAGCAGCCAATCCGGCAGAAGGCACCTCATGACGCAGTTTTCCGTTCTCGATCTGGTTCCGGTGCGCGAAGGCGGCACAGTGTCCGAAGCCATGGCTGCGAGCGCGAACCTTGCGCGCAAGGCCGAGGAAGTGGGCTGCAAGCGTTTCTGGGTGGCAGAGCATCACGCGATGGAAGGGATCGCAGGCGGAGCGACGTCGGTCGTGCTGGCGCATATCGGCAATGCCACCAACAACATCCGGATCGGTTCGGGCGGGATCATGCTGCCCAACCACACGCCATTCCAGATCGCCGAACAATTCGGCACGCTCGACGCGCTGTTTCCGGGCAGGATCGACTTGGGATTGGGCCGCGCTCCCGGAGCGGGTCCGGAATTGCAGCGGGCGCTGCGCAAAAACCTGCATCAGGCATCAGAATATTTCCCGCAAGATGTGTTGGAATTGCGAGCCCTGCTTACCGGGGATGTCGATCTTCCGATAACCGCCACACCGGGGCTGGGAGCGAAGATCGAACTGTGGATGCTGGGGTCGAGCCTGTTCGGCGCGAGCCTCGCGGCCAAGTTGGGCAGGCCCTATGCCTTCGCCGCGCATTTCGCCCCCGATCACCTTGACGCCGCGCTGGCTCTGTACCGCCGCGATTTCCAGCCTTCAGAGGCGCTGGATCGTCCGCATGTCATGGTCGCCATGAATGTCTTTGCTGCTGATACGGATGAAGAAGCGCGAACGCTTGCCTCAAGCCAGCAGCAAAGCTTTGTCGCCCTGCGCACCGGATCGCCGGGGAAGCTGCCGCCACCGATCAAGAATTACACCGACAGCCTGCCCGCCCCTTCGCGCGCCATGCTCGATCATCTCGGTCAGGCCGCCGCAGTCGGCACGCCGGGCCAGGTGCGCGAACAGATCGACGCTTTCGTCAAACGGACGCGCGCTGACGAAATCATCCTTTGCGGAGCGACTTTCGACCCCGATGCACGCCTGCGTTCGCTGGAAATGACGGTAGAAGCTTGCCGGAGCGTCACCGTTTAGGCGCCAATCCTGCTTGCGCGACGCCCCCGAATGCCTGTATTGCCTTCCGCACGATAAAAATAACCCGGCATAATATAATTACACCGCAGTTAGGCCGGGGTGCAGGATGCCAGGAGCATACAGGCGATGAGTGCAAAGCCCGCATCGAGTTCCGCCAAACCCGGTTCATTGCTCAAGGAGCTGAAGCAGCACCTTGGCGCGGCGATCCTTCCCGGTGACACGCCGCTGGACGGTGCAGCGCTGGAAGAAGCCGCCGCTTTCCTGCTCGAAGCGGCGCAGCAGCGTGCGCCTTCGCGCTCAGCGCTCAAACTGGAATCCGATACAGGCGAACGCCGTCTGCGGATCGCGATCATTAATGACGACATGCCGTTTCTGGTCGATTCGATTGCCTCGGCGATCACCGCGCAGGGTCTCAGCATCGATCAACTGATTCACCCGGTTGTCGGGGTTGAACGGGATGCGGACGGCGCGCTGACCAAGCTTCGCAAAAAAGGGAACGGTGCCAACGAATCGATGATCTACATCGAAACCCCGCGCGTCGATGCGCGTCAGCGGCGTGATCTTATCGCGGAGCTGCGGGTAACGCTGGGCGATGTGCGGGCAGCGGTAAGCGATTGGCCCAAACTGCGCGGGGCGATGGCTGCGGATGCCGAAACGATGGAGGCGCGCGATCCCGAAAGCGCGGCCCTGCTCGACTGGCTGAACGACGGGATGCTGACGCAGCTGGGCCACATCACCCGGATGCGCGACGGCATCGAAGGAGACGCGCTGGGCATTTGCCGCAAGAGCGCGGCCAAACTGCTGGCCGACACCTCCTATGAACGCGCCTTTGCCTGGTTCGAAGCGCACGACAAATCCGGCTCTCAGCGCGAATTGCTGGTGATCAAGGCCAATCGCCTTGCCACCGTCCACCGCCGCGTACCGCTTGACCTGTTCATCGTGCCAGTCCGCGAAGGTGGGAAGATCAGCGCCCTGTCGATCCATGCAGGTGTGTGGACCAGCGCGGGTCTGGCAACCCCGCCGACGCAGGTGCCGCTGCTGCGCAAGGCGCTGGCCGATATCAATGCGGCGATGGGATTCGATCCGGCAGGGCATGCGGGCAAGGCATTGGTGCATGCCTTCACCACGCTGCCGCACGATCTGCTGATCGCCTTTGCCACGCCCGACATCCAGCGGCTGGCAACAGCGATGATGAGCCTGATCGACCGCCCCCGCCCGCGGCTGGTGCTGGTGCAATCCGCGCTGGAACGGCACGTGTTCGCCTTCGTATGGCTGCCGCGTGACTATCTTTCCACCGATGTCCGCCTGCAAATTCAGGACCTGCTGACTCAGACGACCGGGGTCGATCTGCTCAGCTGGAGCCTTGAGGTCGAAGGCAGCAACCTCGCGCTGCTCCAATTCCTGCTCGATTCGCGCATGACCGGTCAGGTTCCCGATGCGGAACGGATCGAAGGCGAACTCATCGATCTGCTCAAGGGCTGGAACGAAGCGGTAGAAGGCCATCTGGCCAAGGCTGACGAAAGCTCGCGCGTGCCGGCGATCGCACTTCGTTATGCTGGCGCATTCCCGCCCGCCTACCGCTCGCGCTATGGCGCTGCCGAAGCGGCTCTCGACATTATCGAACTGCGTGAACTGGCACAGGGCGAAAATCCCGAAGCGCGTTCTTGTCGTCTCTACAAGCTTCCGCATGATCCCGTCGGCGACCTGCGGTTGAAAATCTATCACACCACCGGCGAAATGCCGCTGTCGGACGCGGTCCCGGCGCTCGAAAACTTCGGCTTCCGCGTGCTCGCCGAAATGCCGACAAGGCTGGACGACGGGAAGCTGGGCACGATCCACGAATTCACGCTCGACCTGCCCCAAGGGACCGCGATCGAGCCGCTGCTGGAGCGCGCCAACATCATCGAAACCGCGATTGCGGAAGTGCTCAATGGCCATTCGGAAGATGACCCGTTCAACCGGCTGGTGGTGGGCGGTGGCCTCAGCGCACAGGAAGCGATCTGGCTGCGCGCGATCTATCGCTATCTCCGCCAGACCGGCATGGGCTTCACAATTTACACTGTCGTCGATGCGCTGCGCCGTGCGCCCGGCGTGACGCAGGCGATTATCGACCTGTTCGTCGCGCGCCATGATCCGGCCTTTGCAGGTGACCGCGAAGCGGCGATCAACGCTGCTAGCAGCGCATACCAGCGCGGCCTCGCCAAGGTGACGGCGATCAACGATGACCGGCTCTTGCGGCTGTATCGCGCAGTCGTCGATGCGATCCTGCGCACCAACGCCTTTGCCCCGGCCTCCGAAGAGGCGCTGGCGTTCAAGATCGACTCCAGCCTTGTGCCGAACCTGCCAAAGCCTGTGCCGTGGCGCGAAATCTTCGTCTATTCGCGCCGGGTGGAGGGCATTCACCTGCGCTCCGGCCCGGTCGCACGCGGCGGTCTGCGCTGGTCGGACCGGCGCGACGACTTCCGCACCGAGATCCTCGGCCTGATGAAGGCCCAGAAGGTCAAGAACGCGGTGATCGTGCCCAGCGGGGCAAAGGGCGGCTTTTATCCCAAGCAGCTCCCTTCGCCCGCGATTGACCGCGATGGCTGGGCTGCCGAAGGTCAGGCCAGCTACGAGGTGTTCATCCGCACCCTCCTGTCGATCACCGACAATATCGTCGACGGCAAGGTGGCACATCCTGAGGGCGTCACCGTGCTCGACGGAGAGGACCCCTACTTCGTGGTTGCCGCGGACAAGGGCACCGCGCGCTTCTCCGATGTCGCCAACGGCATTGCCGAAGGTGCGGGCTTCTGGCTTGACGATGCCTTCGCCAGCGGCGGATCGAACGGATATGACCACAAGGCGATGGGCATCACCGCGCGGGGCGCGTGGGTCAGCGTGCAGCGCCACTTCCTCGAAATGGGGATCGACGTACAAAAGGACAGCATCCGCGTCGCCGGCTGTGGCGACATGTCGGGTGACGTTTTCGGCAACGGCATGTTGTTGTCCAAGGCGATCAAGCTGGTTGCCGCCTTCGATCACCGCCACATCTTCATCGATCCCGATCCCGATCCGGCCACAAGTTGGAAAGAGCGCAAGCGCATGTTCGAACTGCCGCGTTCGAGCTGGGAGGATTACAACCCCGATCTCATTTCCAAGGGCGGCGGGGTCTATTCGCGCGATCTGAAACGCATCAAGCTGTCGAAGAAGGCGCGCGAAATGCTCGGCATCGCCGAGAGCGAGATCGAACCGGATGCGCTGATCAGCGCGATCCTGAAATCGCAGGTCGATCTGCTATGGTTCGGCGGCATCGGCACCTACATCAAGGGTGAGAGCGAAAGCCATCTCGACGTTGGCGATCCCGCCAATGACACCTTGCGGGTCAACGCCGGGGAAGTCGGCGCCAAGGTGATCGGCGAAGGCGCGAACCTCGGCATCACTCAGGCCGGGCGCATTTCCTATTCGCTCGCAGGCGGACGCATCAACACCGACTTCATCGACAATTCAGCCGGGGTCGATTGCTCCGACAACGAGGTCAACATTAAGATCGCGCTTGCCGCCGCATCGCGCGAAGGCAAGCTCACCGAAAAGGCCCGCAACACGCTTTTGGCCAAGATGACGGACGAAGTCGCCGAGATCGTGCTGGAGGACAACCGCTTGCAGGCGCTTGCCCTGTCGATCGCGGAAAGCGGCGGCTCGCAGGCGACGGCGTCCTATATCCGCCTGATCGAACAGCTGGAGGAAACCGGCACAGTCGACCGGCGGACCGAGGGCCTTGCTGACAGCGAGAGCTTTGCCCGACGCGCCGCCGACGGCCACGGTCTGACCCGGCCCGAACTGGCGGTGCTGCTGTCCTCGGCAAAGCTGGCACTGCAGGCCGCGATCGAGGCCAGCGGACTGCCGGACGATCCGATTCTCGAAAGCAATCTGATCGCCATGTTCCCCGAGCCGATGCAGAAGAAGTTCCTCGGCCAGATCCGCGAACACCGGCTGCGGCGCGAATTGATCGCCACCGATCTGTCCAACCGCATCGTCAACCGGCTGGGCCTGATCCACGCCTTCGAACTGCCCGAGGAAGAAGGGGTGAGCCTTGCCGATGTCGCCGCCGCATTCGTGGTGGTGGAGCGGCTGTTCGATCTCAAGACGCTGTGGCGCGACATTGACAGTCAGACGATGAGCGAGACGGCGCGCATTGCCCTGCTTGATCGCGCCGCGGCGGCAGTTGGCAATCTAATGTCCGACGTGCTGCGGACCGGAGCGGGACGGGTCGAGGCAGGCGCCATGATCGAGCATCTGCGCAAGGGCGTGACCCGGCTTTGCGAAGGCCGCGCCGAGCTGGTCGCGGGTGACACCCGCCAGCGTTCGGAGGAATTGCGCGCCCACTTCATCGAACAGGGTGCCCCGCAATCGCTCGCCGACCGGGTGGCGGATTTGTTCGACTACGACGGCTCGATCGGCCTTGCACAGCTTGCGATCAAGACCGAGATCGACCCGCAAGACCTGACCCGCGCGTTTTCCGACATCGGCCAGCGGATCGGGCTTGACTGGGCGCAGGGAACGGCGGCGCATATGTCGCCCAGCGATATCTGGGAGCGTCTGCTCGTCGACGGGCTGGCGCGCGATTTCCAGCATATGCGGCTCGAATTCCTGCGTCGCCTGCTCCGCCGTAAGTCGGGCAAGAGCGACCCGGCGGGCGCGGTTGCGGACTGGGCGGCGCACAATGCCGGTGCGATGGCGCAGTTCCGCGCGATGGTTGCCCGCGCCCAGGCGCGACCCCCGGTTGCTCCCGCCGTGCTGGCCCAGATAGCCAGCCAGGCACGCAATCTGCTGGAACGCTAGGAACCGGGAAAACGCGTTTGCCGCTTGACGCGCACCCATTTTTTCGGAAGTCGGCGTCGCATGAGCGGAGAGGGAACAGCATCGGACACGGCTGATGTCGTGATCGTGGGCACCGGCCACGGCGGGGCGCAGGCAGCAATTGCCTTGCGCCAGCAGGGCCATGAAGGGCGGATCGTGATGGTCGGGCGCGACAGCGTACCGCCCTATGAACGCCCGCCACTGTCCAAGGAATATCTTGCCGGGGACAAGCCTTTCGAACGGATCATGATCCGCCCGGAAAAGTTCTGGGAAGACAAGGGCATCGAACTGCGCCTTGGCAGCGGTGTCAGCGCGATCGATCCGCAAGCACACAGCGTCACGCTGAGCGACGGCAGCACGCTTGGCTATCGCAAGCTGATCTGGGCAGGCGGGGGCGATCCCCGGCGGCTGGGCATTCCCGGAGCCAATTTGGCGAACATCTTTTACGTCCGCGACAAAAGCGATGCCGACGCGATGATGGCGGCGCTCGAATCGGGTGCGCGCCGCGCGGTGGTGATCGGCGGAGGCTACATCGGGCTCGAAGCCGCCGCCGTGCTGCGCAAGCTGGGCTGCGAGGTCACGCTGGTGGAAATGCTGGACCGGGTGCTGGCGCGCGTCGCGGGCGAGGAATTGTCGCGCTTTTACGAGGATGAGCACCGGCGGCAGGGCGTCGAAGTGCTGCTGTCGCGCGGGGTTTCGGAGATCCTCGGCGCCGATGGCAAGGTGTCCGGCGTCCGGCTCGACAATGACGATGTGATCGATTGCGACATGGTGATCGTCGGGATCGGCATTGTCCCTGCGGTCGGCCCGCTGATCGCCGCCGGAGCCGCCGGATCGAACGGGGTCGATGTCGACGTGTTCTGCCGCACCACGCTTGATGACGTCTACGCCATCGGCGACTGCGCGGCGCACGCCAATCCGTTTGCCGACAGCGCGGTGATCCGGCTCGAATCGGTGCAGAACGCCAACGACATGGCGAACACCGCCGCCCGCGCGATCATGGGCGACAAACAACCCTATCACGCTCTGCCTTGGTTCTGGTCCAACCAGTATGATCTCAAGCTGCAGACGGCGGGGCTGAACCTCGGCTTTGACGCGACCGTGCTGCGCGGCGATCCGGAAACCCGCAAGTTCACCGTGGTCTACATGAAGGAAGGCCGTCCGATCGCCTTCGACTGTGTGGGCACGATGAAGGACTATGTGCAGGGCCGCAAACTGCTTGAAAACGGGGCGGAGCGGATTGATCCGGCCATTCTGGCCGACCCGGAAGTGGCGCTTAAAGACCTGCTCTGACCATCGCCGGCGGCCATCATGCTACACCTGCGAATAAAGCTGACACGGTGTCAGGCGGCTCTGCGTGCCCTATCCGTCTGAAAACCGGCGGAAAAACACCCGAAAAGCGTAATTGACACTTATCCTGTTTTAAAAATTCTCCTCCCTCCCGGTGATCCGATATTGCCCACGATTTGAAAGAGCCGCCCCCGCAATAGCGCACGGCTTCGCAGTAGGAAAACGATCAGGCGAGCCGCGCCTTCGCCCACCCGGCTGCATCCGCCACCGCCGGATCGGGATCGGCCAGCAATGGCTCAACCTGCGCCAACAAAGCGGCATCACCGCTGTTTCCCGCCGCATAAAGGCAGTTTCGCACAAACCGGTCGCGCCCGATCCGCTTGATCGGGGAGCCGGAAAACAGGCTCCGAAATCCGGCATCGTCCAGCGCCAGAAATTCGGCGAGGCGCGACGCGGTCAATTCGGCGCGCGGCAGGAATTCACGCGCGGCGTGCGCCTCGCTCGCAAACTTGTTCCACGGGCAGACGGCAAGGCAATCGTCGCAGCCGTAAATGCGATTGCCCAATGCCTCACGGAATTCATGCGGCACTTCGCCCTTGTGCTCGATCGTGAGGTAGGAAATGCAGCGCCGCGCATCGAGCCTGTACGGCGCGGGGAAAGCATCCGTCGGGCAGGCTTCAAGGCACGCCCGGCACGATCCGCACTGGTCGCGGTGCGGCTGCGACGGCTCCAGTTCCAGCGTCGTGTAGATCGCGCCGAGGAACAGCCAGCTACCGTGATCCGGGCTGACGAGGTTGGTATGCTTGCCCTGCCAGCCGATCCCTGCCGCCTCGCCGAGCGGCTTTTCCATTACCGGGGCGGTGTCGACGAACACCTTGACCTGCGCCTCCGGCTCTTCCGCCACCAGCCAGCGGGCAAGGGCCTTCAGCCGTTTCTTGACGACATCATGGTAATCCTTGCCCTGCGCATAGACGGATATGCGGGCGCGATCGGGGTGCGCCTCCAGCGCCAGCGGATCGGTTGCCGGGGCATAGCTCATGCCAAGCGCAATGACGCTGCGCGCTTCTGGCCACAGCCCTTGCGGCGAGCGGCGGTGCTCCGCCCGCGTTTCCATCCATTCCATCGAGCCGTGATGGCCTTCGCCCAGCCATTGTTCCAGCCTGCGGGCGCGCTCCGGATCTTCCGCCGCGCTGGCGATTCCGCAGGCGACAAAGCCGAGCTTGCGCGCCTGATCGGCGATCCGCTCTGCCAGTGCAATTCCTGCCTCGCCATTAACCATGCTTGGGGTTACTCCCGTTTAGGCTCACACGTTAACCCTCACATGCATGGATATGGCGTCAAGCAATCGATCGATATTGGGCAATGCTGCCGAACTGGGTGAAGGGGAAGAGGCGCTGGCGCTGTCCTCTCCCGATCCGCGTCCTCTTGCCATAGAGGCGCGGGGGCTGGTCAAGAGCTTTGACGGCACGCGCGCTGTTGACGGGGTGGACCTGTCGGTTCCCCAAGGCGCGATCTACGGCGTGCTCGGCCCCAATGGCGCGGGCAAGACCACGACGCTGAGGATGCTGCTCGGCATCATCGACCCGGACGAAGGCGTGCGCCGCGTGTTCGGGCATGATCGGCCCCATGATATCGGCCGGTTGATCGGCTATCTCCCCGAAGAACGCGGGCTCTACCCGGCGATGAAGGCGATCGAGGCGATTGCTTTCATGGGTGCGCTGCGCGGCCTGCCGCTGAAGGAAGGGCGCAAGCGGGGGATGGAATTGCTCGAGCGGCACAATCTGCTGCACGCGGCAGACCGGACGATCCGGCAATTGTCGAAAGGCATGGCGCAGACCGTGCAATTGCTCGGCACGCTGGTGCATCGTCCGCGCCTTGTCGTGCTGGACGAACCGTTCTCCGGCCTTGACGCGATCAACCAAGGCAAGCTCGAAGGGATGATCCGCAGCCTCGCCGAAGACGGGGTGACGGTGATCTTCTCAACCCATGTGATTCACCATGCCGAACGCCTGTGTGAAGGCGTCGCGATCATTGCCGGGGGCAAGGTGCCCTATGCCGGCAGCGTCGAAACCGCGCGTGACCGGATTCCGGCACAGGTGCGGCTGGAAACGCGGGCACGCGAAGGCGGGTGGACCGCCGCGCTTCCCGAAGAAACCCGGCGCGAAGGCGATTTCTTCTATTTCCCGCTGCCCGAAACCGGGGTCGAACCGCTGCTGCGGCAATTGATCGAAGGAGATGCGGGGATTCTTTCCCTGTCGATCGAGCGCGCGGGGCTGCACGATGCCTTTGTCGCCATCGCCGGGGAAGCCGCCGCCCGCCAGCTTGAAGCCGACGCACAGGGAGGCCAGCCATGAGCCAGACCGCCATGAGCGCCCACGATCAAGCCGCAATCGACGCGAGGCCGCGCCTGTCCCGGCTCGAAGCCGCATGGGTCATCGCCCGGCGCGATTTCGTCGCCGTGCTGTTCAGCCGCGCTTTCCTGTTCTTCCTGATCGGGCCGCTGTTCCCGGTGCTGGTCGGCGGACTGGCAGGCAGTATCGGCAGCCAGGTATCGCGCGAAGCCGCGGTGGTCGAAGTCGGGCTTGCGATGAGCGCGCAGGACAATGCCGCCATGCTCGCCGCGCATGAACGGCTCTCCCCGCAATTACGCGGTGCAGTGCCGGCGCTGGTCGAAGTGCCCGAAGCCGCCGGCAATCCGGACTTCGATGCGCGCGGTTACATGGAGGCACGGCAGGGCAATTATGCTGCAATCGTAACCGGCACGCTTGCCGCGCCGGAAGTGGTCGGCACGCAAGGCCAGTTGCGCCGCTGGCAGGGCCCGATCGAACTGCTCGCCGCTGACGCCATGGCGGCGACGCCGCTGGCGGTGCCCAAGTCGACCAGCCAGACCGTCGCGTCGAGCGCCGCTTCCGAACGGACCAATCGCATCCGCACCGCACAAGCGGCGCAGATGGTGATGTTCCTGCTGACCATGCTGCTTGCAGGCATGGTGCTCTCCAACCTTGCCGAGGAAAAAGGCAACAAGATCATCGAAATCCTCGCCGCGGCGATTCCGATGGATTCGGTGTTCATGGGCAAATTGTTCGCCATGCTCGCAGTCTCCTTCGTCGGCATCGCGGTCTGGGGGCTGCTCGGCTGGGGCTTCTGGGCGATCGCCGAAGACGCGATCACCACCGTGACGCAGACCGATTTCCGCAACCTGCCCGGCCCCGCCGTGGGCTGGCCGCTGTTCCTTGCGCTGGGCGTGGCCTATTTCTCGATGGCCTATCTGCTGCTGGGCTCGCTGTTCCTGACAATCGGGGCGATGGCCAATTCGGTGCGCGAAGTTCAGACGCTTTCGATGCCGGTGACGATGTTGCAGCTGATGGTGTTCTTCCTTGCCGCCGCGACGCTGACCGATGCAGGTTCGCAGCTTGAACTGATGGCCGCCGCTTTCCCGCTGTCGTCGCCCTTTGCCTTCCTCGCCCGTGCGGCGCTGGACGAAACGCTGTGGGTCCATGCCGCCGCGCTGGTGTGGCAGGCCTTGTGGGTCGGATTGCTGGTGAAGGGCGGCTCGCTGCTGTTCCGCAAACGCGTAATGAAATCGGGTGGAGCGGGCCGCGAGAAGACAAAGCGCCGCTGGGGCCGCAAGTCGGCGACAGAGCCCGCCACGCTGGAGCCTGCGGAATAGGTTCCAATTCGCAACCCACTATTGACATGGCTGTCAGTTAGGGCAGGATGCTTGGTGGAGGTAGAGGCCGGTCAGGCGGAAAGAAACGCCGGGCCTCTCGCAGGGAGAGAGAGTCATGGCCACGATCGCACCGGAACGCCCGAAAGTCCGCACTTCGCCGACATCCTACGATGCACTGAAAACGCATTTCGAGCAGCATCCGGAAGAACGCCCCAAGCATTCGCACAAGTGGGACGTGAGTCGCTCCGACATCTATTTCGAAGACAAGTGGCAGCCGATCTTCAAGGAAATGCAGGACGCAGGGCCGCTGCATTACATCCCGGAAAGTCCCTATGGCCCCTATTGGGCCGTGGTCGGCCACAAGGCGATCCAGCATATCGAGGCGCTTCCTGAAACCTTCTCCTCCAGCTGGGAACATGGCGGCATCACCATCCTCGAACGGCTGACCGAGGAAGAAGCGGCGGCCGCCGGGGCCGACACCCGCGAACTGCCAATGTTCATCGCGATGGACCGGCCGCAGCACACCGGCCAGCGCCGCACCGTCGCGCCCAAGTTCACTCCAAGCGCGATGGTCGAGATGGAAGGCGAGATCCGCCAGCGCACTGGCGAGCTGCTGGATACGCTGCCGCGCGGCAAGGTGTTCGACTGGGTCGACAAGGTATCGATCGAACTGACTACCGGCATGCTTGCGATCCTGTTCGGTTTCCCGTGGGAAGACCGCCGCCTGTTGACCTTCTGGTCCGACTGGTCGGGCGATACCGAACTTGCGACCGTGCGCGAGCTGGACGGGGTGCGCTGGGAAATCCTCCAGGAAATGGCGGCCTATTTCCAGTCGCTGTGGATCGAACGCACCATGGACAAGGAGCCGGGCAACGATCTCATCAGCATGATGATCCATTCCGAGGCGATGAACCAGATGCGGCCCGAGGAATTCATGGGCAATCTGGTGCTGCTGATCGTTGGCGGCAACGACACCACCCGCAATTCGATGAGCGGGTTCGTCCACGCGCTCGACAAATTCCCCGACCAGCGCAAGCTGTTCGAGGAAAATCCCGAGATCATCCCCAATGCGGTGCAGGAAATGCTGCGTATGCAGACCCCGCTGGCGCATATGCGCCGCACCTGCACCGAGGATACCGAAGTGTTCGGCCAGACCATCAAGAAAGGCGACAAGGTGGTGCTGTGGTACCTCGCCGCCAATCACGAGGAAGAGATCTTCCCCGATCCGCACAAGCTTGATCTGACCCGCGAAAACGCACGCCGCCACATCGCATTCGGTTACGGCATCCACCGCTGCGTCGGTGCGCGTCTCGCCGAACTGCAACTGCGCATCCTCCTGGAGGAAATGCACAAGCGCCGCATGCGCGTGCACGTCGCCGGCGATGTCGAACGGGTGCGGGCGAACTTCGTCCATGGCTTCCGCAAGCTCGAAGTCGAGATCACCGAGTTCTGATTTAGCCCCTCGGCTGAAACTTTTGGGCGCTTCTCGGCGTAATTGTCTGTAGGATACATGCGATTGCGAGGGGAGATACCCATGCGTTTCAACCTGACGGAACAGCGCCTTGGCCGCCGTGGCTTTGTCGCCGCTGCCGGTGCGCTCGCGGCCATGCCATTGCTTGAAAGCTGCGGCAGCGGTCGCGCCGAAGCGCGCGAGGTGGGCAATTTCCGCATTTCGAAGACGGAAGCGCAATGGCGCCGCCTGCTTACCCGCAACGAATACTACATCCTGCGCGAAGCGGGCACCGAACGCGCCTATTCATCGCCACTCAACGATGAAAAGCGGCCCGGCACATTCGTATGCAAGGGGTGCGACAACCGGCTTTATGCCTCGGCCCACAAATATGACAGCGGTACCGGCTGGCCTAGCTTCTGGCGCGCAATCGACGGCGGGGCTGTCGGCACGTCCGTCGATTACAAGATCGGCTACCCCCGCACCGAAGTGCACTGCGCCGATTGCGGCGGGCATCTGGGGCATATCTTCGGCGACGGACCGCGGCCGACAGGCAAGCGTCACTGCATCAACGGGCTTGCGCTGAAGTTCATTCCGGCCTGATCCGCCAGACCTTAAGTCCGTTGCCCTGATCAAGCGCGACAGGTTCGAGCCAGCCGGGGGCATCCCCGTCGATCAGGTCAGCGACAAACCCTTCCGGCGCGATCTTGGCATACATGCGCGCTTCGCCAAGCGCGGGGCACAGCGCGACATAGGCTGTTCCGCGCTTTGCCAGCGCCGCCTTTGCATCGTCTGGCGATCCAAGCGCCGTTTCCATCAGCACGCGCATCCCGGCGTCGCCGCGATGGTGGCCGGTGGCAATCACGGTGTGATCCGTCGTCAGCAACAGCTCGGGCGCAATATCCATCGGCGCGAAGAATTCACCCTTCGGCAGCTCGGCCAGCACCGGCCCGGCATCCTGCATCCGGCAGTCAACCGCCTTCACCGCAACATCGGGCACACCGCCCAGCGATGCGCGGGCGGGCATGGCGTTGGCCAGCAGGATTGCCGGGAAGGCGGGCAGCAGTGCGCACACCACCCCGACCATGGCGACCATGCGCGGCGCGGGTTGCTCCATCGTCCGGATCGCGCGCAACCACTGGCGCAGCTGCCATGCGAGCGGCGGTGCGGCGAGCACACAGGCCACTGCCCCTGCGCGAGAGACAAAGATCGACACCACAAAGGCGCCGGCCAGAATCACCGCGTAATCGAACCAGAACTGCCGCAGCCAGTCGCGCGACCGAGCCGCAAGCGCAATCGCCGCGACCAGCGCGATCAGCGGCGTCACCGCATATTGCAGCGCGGTTGAAAGCGATTGCCGCCAGATCGGCATCCCTTCGAGCACATTGGCATGCCAGAACTTTGCCACGATCGGGTCAAGCGCGGAAAATCCGCCGCCGCTGGCGCATTGCGGAGCAGCCATCAGCAGCCCCGCCAACGCGCCTCCGCCTGCGATCGCGAACCCGAACAGCAATATGCCGCGCGGCATCGGCTCGAACTTCGCGAACAGCGTCAGCACCACTGCGCCCCACAGGAACATGGCAAGGTGCACCGGGCTGATCGCATCGCAATAGAGGGCAAGATCATCAATGCCGCGGGTGAGCAGGAAAAGCGCGAGGCTGACCAGCGCGAGCGACTGGATCGCACCGACCATCATCACGCGCGCATCCCTGTGCCGCAACCAGCGCACCGCAATCACGGCAAAGATGATCGCCGCCAGCGGCAGTCCTTCGAGCGAAATCGCCAGCCATGTTGCCAGCGATGCGCCAATGATCCGTCCGCCAAGCACCGGGGAGCGCGCCATCAGCCCGTTCACCGCCGCGAGTGCACAGACGATCTGCCAGCCGTGATGATCGATCCTCAAAGGGCCAAGCTGGAACAACACCGGCACCGAAATGGCGAGCACCAGCGAAGTCAGGATGGCTTCTTCGTCGCCAAGCAGCCGCCACGCAATGCGCGCCGCCAGCATCATTGCAAGACCGAGGGTGATCAGAGGCACGATCACCAGCGCCGCCGGCTCCGGCCCAATCATCGGGGTCAGCAACAGGATGACAAGCGCAAGCGGAATGTCGACAATGCGCGACCAGTGCATCGGCACGCCTCCACCCGGTGCGTCGACACGGTGCTGCGACAGATCGAACCACGCCTGTCCGCCAAGCAGGTCGCGCACCTGTATAAGGCGCATGGTGTCATCGGGATCGGGAAAGCGCAGTGCTGTAATCGCGCTCCAGTTGATTGCGACCAGCAGCGCGCTGACTGCGAGCCAGGTGAGGCCGAGCCGGACCAGAAAGTTGATCGTAAACGCCGCCCGTCGCCGCTCGACCAGCATCGCTCAGGCCCCTTGTGCAGAAGCGTCAGGGCTGCGGAAGACGATGCGGCTGCGGAGCAGCCATGTCACAAGGAAGCTGACGACGATCGCCACGCCCTTGGCCAGACGTGGATCGATGCCGCTCCAGTCGCCAAAGCCGACAATCGCGGTGGTCAGGCCGAGCCCGATTATCGCGGAAATGACGAACAGCGCCTTTTGCCGGGTACGTGCGATCCCGCCGTCGGCCACGCTATCCTGAAACACCGCGCGGCTCGACATCAGCCAATGCGCCAGAATGCCAAGCGAATAGCCCGCTGCCGAAGCTGGGGCGGCTGCAGTGCCCACCGCCATCAGACCCAGAAAGCAGCCGACATCGACTGCCAGCGCACCCACGCTGGCAAAGACATAGCGCAGGAAACGTATGTCCCCGATCTTCGCCAGAACAGAGGCGGGATTGGCTTGCACCGGCATCAGGCCCTCTTGCGGATCTCTTCGGCCTGCCCGTCATCGGGCGCAATCCGTTCGGGCACGCCGCGCAGGCTGGTGAGCGCTGCGACCTGATCCTCGCTAAGCGGCTGAGCCTCGATTTCGCGTGCGGGGATCGCTGCGTCTGCGCCTTCGTCGCCCGCCTCGTGATATTCGGCATCCTCGTTGACGCACCATGTGTCATAGACACGCTTGCCCGCGAGGATATTCTCCACCGTCAACATCGCCGTCATCATGGCGTGATCCTGATTGTTGTAGCGGTGCATCCCATTGCGCCCGACAAGGTGCAGGCTGGAGTGCTGATCCTCCAGCTCGACGCGCATCGCCTGCACGTTCGCTTCGTAATCGTCGTCATAGACCGGATAGGCCTTTTCCTGACGGACGACCGCGCCGGAAACCACTTTCGAAGGATCGCACAGGCCAAGGATCTGCATCTCGCGCGTGGCCTGCGCCACCAGATCCTCGTCCGAGGAAGACCACAGTCCGTCCCCTTCGAAGCAGAAATATTCGAGACCCACACAGGCCTTGTCCTCATCCGGCACCATTTCGGGCGACCAGCTGCGGAAGTTCTGTACCCGGCCCACCTGCACCCGGTCATCGTGGATGTAGATCCAGTTGTCAGGGAACAGGTCTTCGGATTTGACCATCAGCGCCACGGTAAGGAAATCACGGTAACGCAGTCTGTCGGCCTTAAGGCTCGATTGCGGCAGCGGATGGATCCGCTTCGACAATTCACGCATCGGTGCGGAGCTGATCACGTGCTTTGCACGGATTTGCGCCGTGCCGCCCGGCCCGCTGGCCACCATCGACCAGTCATAGCCGTCTGCATTGGGGCCGATCTTTGCCAGCCGTTCAAGCGCATGGCCCATCAGCACCTGGCCCTTGCCCGATGCGATGATCTTGTCCCGCGCGGCGTCCCACATCATGCCGGGGCCGAGACGAGGATAGCGGAAGGTTTCGAGCAGTGTCTTCACCGCCTGCCCGTCATTGGGTTTCTTGTTGAGGCCGAGGCTGCGCTTCAATCCGTCGACGACAGCGCCCCAGAGCGACAGCCCCTTGATCCGCTGCGCCGCCCAGTCGGCGCTCATTTCATTGCAGGGCATGCCCCACACCTTCTCAGTGTAGGTCTTGAAGAAGATCGAATAGAGCTTGTGGCCGAACTGGTTGGTGGTCCAGTCTTCGAAACTGCGCACGTCCTTGATCGGGAACAACTTGTAGCGAAGGTAACTCGCCATGCAGGCGGTAGACCGCAGGATGCCGAGGTTCGCCAGCGCTTCGAAGGCGCGCAGCGGATAGCTGTAGAATTTGCCTTCGTAATAGATGCGACTCATCCGCGGGCGCTGGATGAAATCGTCGGGCAGGATCTCGTTCCACAGGTCGACGACTTGCTGCGACTTCGAAAAGAAGCGGTGCCCGCCGATGTCGAAGCGGTAGCCTTCGTGTTCGACGGTGCGGCTGATGCCGCCGACATAGGTTTCGTCCTTTTCGATGATGGCAACCGATTTGCCCTGCTTGGTCAGCAGGTAACCGGCGGTCAGCCCGGCAGGCCCCGCTCCGATGATTGCCACATCCACATCAATGATACCCGGCTGATCAGCGTCGCGCTGCATCATGAAAGGCCCCCGTTTCGTCGTCATGTCCGCAAGGCGCGCGGACAACCTGAAACCGGGAGTGAAGGAAATTGGTTAGCGAGGAGTAAACGAGGCCGATTAATTGCCGGATTTTTGCTGGCCGACCCGGAAAATTCCTTAATCAGGGAAGCTCTTGCCGGTAATCAGTTGAGCAGCCCCGGGCATTGCAGGCGAGCAGCGAAGCGGGCGAAATCCTCAAGCGAAAGCGTATCGTCGAACACCACGCCATAATTCTGGTCCCGCCGCCAGCGCACCTTCGCCCGGACTTCCTTCATGGCGGTCCCAGGCACCGCGCTTTCCAGCCTCAGCGTCTGGTCTATCGCGAACAGCGTGTCGCATTCGAACCGCGCGCCCTGTTGGGACAGGTTTTCAACCAGGCCTTCGCTTGTGCCGGAAAGCGTCTTGATCCGGATCGGGAAATTGAGGCCCAGCCGCAGGCCGCGCTTGGGGTAGTTCCCCGCTTCGTTGATCAGCCGCCCGACATCCACCGGATTTGCAAATTCGAAACCGGCCTCATTGCCGCGGTCCCACACGTTGCGCAGTTCGTAGACGCTTCCGCCCGGCATGTGCAGCTCGATCGGATCGCCCGTCGGCAGCTTGTGAAACAGCCGCACCGCAACCCCGGTTTCGGAGACATCGCGCACCACGCAGACGAATTCGCCCTGCGCCGTCACCAGCTTCGCCGCACGAATGAGCAAGGTGAAGCGCGGAGCGCGGCGTTCCTCGACCGGCAGCCCGGACTCAGCCGTTGCTTCGGGCACGGTTTCACCGAGCGGCTCTTCGCTCAAATTCGCTTTCGGATTGATCGCGGCGCTATCCATGCGTGTATTGCCTGATCGCGGGCGACATCCCGAAAGAGCGCGCGCAATCCGTTGTTATCCCTGGTCTCAATCGGCGGGCATAACGGTTGAGGGGTTAAGACGGGGATAATGGTGCGGGCGGCGGGACTCGAACCCGCACGATCAAGGATCAGGGGATTTTAAGTCCCCGGCGTCTACCATTCCGCCACACCCGCCCTTGAAAACTAGGGAGTTTTTCAGCGCTGACCGGCCATTATGGCACCATATTCCCCACCGTGGGGGACGTCTTGGGGAACGCTGAAACCCGCAGAACTCAGGGCTTCTTGAAGGCCCCCTGCCATGAAGTTCCCCAGCTTCACAAGCGCCTGGTCCAGATTTTCGTCTTTCATATGGGCGTAACGTAGGGTGGTTTGTATCACTTTGTGGCCCATCCAGGCCTGGATTACGTACAGGTTCACGTTGGCATCCAAGAGCCTGGTGGCGCAGGTATGACGGCAGCCGTAGAAGACCCAATCGGGATCGTCGGCCTTGCCCATGTGCTCCCTGATACGCTCCCACCAGGATCGACGGCCACGCTCGGTAGGCATGGTGCCGGTAACGACCAGGTTGGTCAGGAGAGCCTCCGTGCGGGGGCTGAGTGGCAGCGTCCTGCTCTTCTTGTTCTTGGTGAACCAAAGGGTCAGCCGGTGGTCCTTGATGTCCTCCAGCTTGATCCTGGACAGCTCAGAGGGCCTGCAGCCGGTGTTGATGGCCACCTCGACTAGGTCACGCATGGCGTCGGCCTCAGGCCTCCCACGGCTCTCCAGGAAGTCGTAGATGGCCTGCTCCTCTTCCTTCGAGAAGTAGACGATCCTGCCGTCACGCTCCTCAGTCCAGGCGAACATCTTCTCCTCTATGGGAGCCTTGCGGAGCTTCAAAGTAATGCACTCGGTCAGGAAGCGCCTCAGGTGGCTTAGGTAGCGATTGATGGTCGCAGAGGCCTTCCCCTGGCTCTCCAGGGACGTGATGAGACGGTTGACCAGGCGGGCGTCAATAGTCTCGACCGGCTCGTCGCCGATGATCCTGGCGGCAGCCTCCATGCGGCTCCAGCACTTCGCTTCCGACGTGCTGTTCTTCCAGACGCGGCCTTCAGCCTTCACGATGGCGATGGCCTCGCGGAGCGTTAGGGGGCCAGAGGTTGTCTGGAGGGTCCTGACGGCGTCCTGGGGCACTCCGTGTGCCCACATGGCCAGGACACGCTCCTCGTCGGCCTGGGCGATTGCGTAGGTGTCATGGCGCTGCCTGTAGCGCTCCTTTTCACCATCCACAGTGCGTTGCAGCTCGACACGGAACTTCCCCGTGGCTTTGCCTGCGCGTTTCTCGGCGGTGATGCCCATCTCAGTCCTCTAGGATTTCGATAAGCTGGTCGAGCAATAGCTTGCCTTTTGGGGTCAGAGTGTATCGGTTGATCCTAAGATTCTTGGGATCGATTTGCCGGTCGACGAGCTTGTAGCCCTCTCCGCCTTTCCGGTTACGGTCTGCCAGGTCCAAGAGCTGCCTCGAGGCAGTGGAGAGGTTAGTCCCGAGCTTGTCTGCAATCTCGGTCAGGCTGGATCCTTCGTTGGCCGCAACAGTGAGGAAGGCCTGAACCATCTGCGTGGGCACCAGTGGATCGATAGAAGTCCTGACTTGACGCATGACCCTATCTAGCTTCCTTATCCCTTGAGTGCGCTTCTCGGCATCCATGCTAATCGCTCGCGGTAGTTGCGGTTGAGCGCTCCACATACGGTTATACTGGTTTTAAGTCAACCATTCCCAATGTGGTCAGAGCATGCTTCCAAGACGACAGGGCGAGCCTAAGACAACCCATCGCTTCTTGCAAAAGCACTCGCCATCAGCAAGTTGCCTCGATTTGAGGTTGCCTTTGACTTAGCTGCCTCACAATCGGTCGTCGCGGCACTCGAACCTCAAGCTCAACATTCCCACTTTGTCGACTAGGAAGCCAATGTCACGCTCCACCATCTACACCGTTAGCAATGGACAGCTCACAGCAATGAAACCCTCGGCCCCTGAGAGCGAGGCTGTGATGCAGTTGCTCGTGGCTGACTACCCTGAAATCATCGCCGACGATGATGGCGACCTTCTCCTCATCAAGCGCGAGCAACCTATAGGAGATGGCGAAGGCGATGGACGGTGGTCCCTGGATCACCTTTTTGTCACCCAGGAAGGCGTGCCGGTTTTGGTTGAACTGAAGCGGGCCGTGGATACGCGCCTACGTCGTGAAGTGGTGGGGCAGATGCTGGACTACGCTGCCAACGCCACCGCCCACTGGAAAGCGGGTACCGTTGCTGACAGCTTCGAAGCTACGACACGAGCAGCTGGTCGCGACCCATGGGAGGTGCTCGCAGCATTTCTCCCTGAAGGACTGGAGCCGGAGACATTCTGGGAGCGCGTTGATGCGAGCTTTGCAGCGGGCCGAGTGAAGCTGGTCTTCGTCGCCGACACCATCCCACGTGAACTCGCACGGATCGTGGAGTTCCTGAACGAGCAGATGAAGGCCGAAGTTCGCGCCGTCGAGCTGAACTGGTTCGAGGCCGAAGGTGTGAAGGCGTTCACGCCACGGGTCATCGGTCAAACTCAGCGGGCGCAGGCATCCAAAAGCAGCTCTCGCGGGCTTCCGCCGCCTATCTCGAAGGAGGAATGGATTACCTCCAACATGAGCAGATACGGTCAGGAGGCCGTAGATGGAGCGCACCAGTTTGTCGAAATGGTCAGCTCATTGGATGGACACGCCGAGGTGGCAAAAGCCCAAGGGTCTCTGATTGGTGTTTTCGATCTTCCCTTCGGAGCGTTCTTCCCGATGTCCGTTGCTTACGGCAAAGTCACACTCAACCTTGGTTACATGACGCATCGACCAGCCTTGAAGCCTGAGGAAAAGCGACAGTCGATCTACGACCACCTTTCGGAAACAGTCGGCGGGCTTTCAACGGAGACATTGACCGGCTTCCCTGGCTTTCCCCTTGCTCTGATGAACGATGCGGATGTGCGTGAGAAAATCGCGGCTGTGCTTTCGGACATCATCAGAGACGCCTTGGCCGAGTGATCGCTGCCAGGGTCTGACGTCTTGAATGTGGCCTGAGCGAAACCGTCGTTTTCAAAGGGCCATTCCAGCTGGACCTCGCGGTACCATCAGTGCAGCGGAAGGGGACCCGTTGCCTGCGTTCGGCCGCCTACACGCACCTCATCATCTGTCGCCTCATTTCATCAGTCATTTCGTCCATTTTATGTAGTTCCTCAGCCGCAGATGACCCGGCTCCCAGCCGCTTTCCGACATTGGCTGCCCAGGCTTGGTAATCCAAATCGCCTGAATTGGAGTATTACCCACCGATCATCTGGAACCTTCCGATCTTTGGATCAAAAATGCACCGCTCGAAACCGTTCTATCCGCCCATTCTGTTTTTCGCGTTGAACTCCCCGCACAGAGCAGGTCCTTCGACAGTCTTGAGGTTTATCAGTTGTAAACTGCCGGGGTCGACCAGTCGTGACCCCAGAAGCGCACGGACCTCACGTTCCATGGTTGCGCTGTTTTGAGCACTGACTGGAATAGAGGTGACCGCTGCAAGAGCGAGCATCGCATGGAAAAATGGCCCTCGGCGAAACATACTAATCCTCGAGATTGGGTGTGATGGCGCAACGTCGCCCTTTATGCATTGGATCGACCGGTGGGCAAAGTATACAAGCATGAACTGAGAGTGTCTTTTCTCAGATGGTTAGGTCAAATGTTGTACCTTGAGAGCCAGGTGTCCCGGACCGGATCAGATGGTCGTAAAGATAACTTTATAACGTGTGGGCTAGGCCCATTTGGTCGAGCAGGAATTCCTCAAAGTTGTGGAGGCTGTGGGCAGAGGGCCGATGTTCTACAACCCGTCGGCGCAAAGGGTCGAAAGCGACAGCAGCCGACATTTCAAGAAGGTGGGGGAGCGTTTGGCTCAGTGGGTGCGTGAGGAAGTCGGGATCAAGGACACCGATATCAAACCGAACCACGCTTGGAGGCACACGTTCAAGTCGCTGTCGTACGACGCAGGTATCGAGGAGCGCCTGGTGGATGCGATCCAAGGGCATGCTCCAAAGACGACGGGTCGTACTTACGGTAGCCCCTCGCTCGCCGCTAAAGCGGAGGCCATCAAGAAAATCCCACGGTTTAAGATATAGGATATTCCAGCAAGCGATGAGCCGTTTTGTCGATACACGGGATTTTCGAGTTGGCTCAATTTGCGATCGACCGATATGAATTCGGTTTAGGCGGTGTCCCTTTGAGGGGGTTTGCCGAAGTCAACAGTTAGCGAGATGCCGCCAGAGGGTGGTTGCTTGCTCCGGTTCACTGATCGATCGGGTTCTAGGTATACGCAATCATCGGCTGCGTAGACAATGGACATGCGGAAGCCAAATTTCTGGACAGCATTCAGTGCGGTAACCTCGAGAAACCTACGAGCGTCTGCATCGAGTGCACCAGTTGCCTCGTCTACTCCTGGATGGATCAGGTGCGAGTTATTTCGGGCTATTCGCGCTGACGGCGAACCCTGGCCCAACGCAAACCGTTCACACTGATACACCGTAGCCGCTAGGCGTATGACGACGTAGGGAAAGCCTTGCTCACCACGTGCGCATGCGTCCGCATCAGGCCCTACGCCCGTTAGAGGTCGGATCAAGTTAGCCATGGAGCGGCTCCTTCTGGCCAAACTTGGCGTGAGCGCAGCAGATAGCTGCCTGCCCCTGTTTCAATTCGCAGTGTAACGACATCAACATACATCCTTTCGTTCAGCATCAGCCGTGCGATGAAAGGGAGCAGCGTTGGACGCCCGTTTGGTTGCCATTCAGCCGCATCCCCTTCCAGGTTCCACCTTGCCCGGGCGGGCAGGTTGGCATGAGCAGCAGCTCATTTCTTGATGCACAATCAGCTAAGCCCAATCGTCACCGCTTTACAACCGAAAACAGTTGGACTGTTCGGCGGTGGGGCCCGACAAAGCACTCCTTACCGCCGATATGATAAGCCGATCTTAGGACCAAAGCGTGCTGCAAAGCGGGGTCCGACCTGCGTGGATTACCGCGAGCGAAGCCGCCTGTTCGAAAATGTGTATGTGGTGGGAGCGTTTGGTACCATCTGGGCTGCCGAAGGGGACCCTACGAATTGCCATGTCAGGTTGCCATTCCTCTACCTGCTCTGCCCTTGTATCGTTAGAGTATACCTCAGGGATACACCGGCACGAGACAGATCGAGTGTCTCATTAGGATTGACATTGGCATTTTGGACATTTAGCGGTCTTGGTCTTAGAGGCTATTGAGACACATTCACCATGACCACCACGATAGGCTACGCACGGGCAAGCTCTGACGATCAAGACTGCACAATCCAGGAGGAGGCCCTCAAGGATGCAGGCTGTTCCATCATCCGGTCCGAGACCAAGAGCGGCACGACCAGGCATGGGCGCGACCAGCTCGACACGGTCCTTGAGTTCCTGCGCGAAGGCGACACGCTCGTGGTGACCCGCATCGACCGGCTGGCGCGATCCGTGAAGGACCTTGAGGACATCGTGGAGACCATCAGAGCCAAGGGGGCTCACCTCCAGGCGACAGAACAGCCCATTGACACGTCGACCCCAGCAGGCGTTGCGTTCCTCCAGATGCTGGGGGTGTTTGCCCAGTTTGAGACTGCCCTTCGTAGGGAGCGCCAGATGGAAGGGATCGCCAAAGCCAAGGCTGCAGGCGTTTACAAGGGACGCAAGCCCTCAGTGCCCGTCGAGGACGTTCGTCGCCTGAAGGAAGAGGGTCTCAACCCGACCGAAATCAGCAGGCAGCTCAAGATCGGAAGGGCGTCCGTCTACCGGGCGCTGGCCGCATAGCATGACGACACAGGAAAAGGCTGAGCGCGATAGCGCAATCTGTAAAGCCTATGAGTTCGGCTATGGCCAAGCTGACATCGCCAGAGCCTTCGGGCTGAGTTCGACACGGGTCGGCCAGATACTGAAGGACCATAACGTCCCCAAGAGGACTGGTTGTATTCCCCCGTTGGCCTGGGACGGTGAACCGATGCAGTTTTAGCCTTCTCTCAGGTCAGAGATGAGCCAATAGAGCAGATTGAGGCCGAACAACGTGTTCAGAAAATAATCGGGTGGTCTGGATCACCAAAAGCTGGCTTGGCTGGCCATTCTTAGGCCCATTGGAGGCTTATCGGCAGTGGGGATCAGCGCACTTCGGCGCTGCTGAAGGACACAAGGATGGAGGGACTGCGATCGGTCTTGTGGTCTCCTAAGGGCACTTGAAGCTGAATTAAGGAGGGTGGGAGGAAGTGGACAACCACTCCCACCTCTTCAGGCAACCCAAAGTAACCACAAGAAAACCAAAGTTATCATAGTTCCTTTAGAGGAGACTGATGGTAACACAGACCATTGGGTCCTTCCCAACCAAAGGCCCTGCAGGAACCTCAAGTTGCCGTCCAGTTCGCTTGCAGCTTCATCGCTCAACAAACTCATCAACCAGCTCAAGGACAATGGGTCCTCCCCTAAGGCTGACCACAAGATCGCCTTGGAGGTGCTCTTGGAAACACTGGAGGCTGGCCTAAACGACAACCTCTCTCAGCACTACTTCCTGTCCGCTATTGACCCAGGGATTGGGAAGTCGCTTGCGGTGTCCAAGTTCCTCCAGGTCTGGAAGGAACGAAACTTCACCCCGGCCTCAAGTGTCCTCATAGGCCTGTCGCGCCTTCAGGAAATCGA
Source organism: Erythrobacter sp. Dej080120_24 (assembly GCF_036322605.1). Taxonomy (GTDB): domain Bacteria; phylum Pseudomonadota; class Alphaproteobacteria; order Sphingomonadales; family Sphingomonadaceae; genus Erythrobacter; species Erythrobacter aurantius. Next base: position 531,450 of record NZ_AP027262.1, on the reverse strand, counting down.
AGGATACCTGAAGAACTCTGGTCTCAACAAAGAGGATGTGGCTGTCCTGACCAGCGATCATACATACAAAGAGCTTGGGGTTCCGAAAGAGGACCACCCTTCAGCGCGTGTCATGTTCACGACTCAGCAGATGATCGAGCGGCGCACGAGGGACAAATCCTTCGCTGATGCCGAGGAGTTCCACTTCGAAGGGGAGCCGCGCAGCCTGCGCATCTGGGACGAGAGCCTGATCCCCGCAGCCCACCTGGTGGTCCATGCGGATGAGATTGCAGCCCTTCCTCTGGTGTTGCGAAAGGCGTTTCCACAGTTGGCCGACACTGCTCATCATCTCAATGGGCGCATCTACTCTTCAGAGGCTGGGCAGCGCATCACCATCCCAGCCGAGTTTGGGAAGCTGCCAGACGGCATCCGATCGATCAGGAACGCCAAAGCCATCGAAACACTGGAGGCTCTCTCAAGGCTGGCAGGTCAAGAGCTGGAGCCTGTCGCAATCGGAGATGGCATTGCCGAGCTGGCAGGTGCGGCTGCCCCCTTGCCAGAGGACTTTGCTCCTGTAGTCGTCCTGGACGCCTCAGGGAGGGTTCGCTCGACCTATCGCGTCTGGGAACAGACTGGAGGGCCGCTTCGCCGGTTGCCAGAGGTGACAAAGGACTACGGCAACCTCCGGGTCTATCTCTGGGAACGGAGGGTCGGCAAGGCACCGCTCAAGCTACCTGGCACCGTTGAGGAAGTGGTGACCGCCATCTCTGATCTGATCGAAGAGGATCGTACGGATGACCAATGGCTAATCATCTCCTACAAGGAACCTTCTATAGAGCGGCAGCTTCGGGAGGCCCTGAGGTCCGACGTCAATACCCGCATGCACTTTCTGACATGGGGCATGCATCACGGCACCAACGAGTTCAAAGACTGCCGAAAGGTCGTGCTGGTCGGCCAGATGTCTTACGGAGCAGGTGGATACAGAGCGTTAGCTTCAGCCTGCGGGGCTTCAGACCCAGACAAGGCGACGTTGGCCGAGCTGGAAAGGGGAGAGTATCGCCACCATCTCCTCCAGGCGCTGACCAGGGCGTCCGTAAGGTACAACCGACATGGTCAGTCTGGAACCTGCACAGCCCACATCATCGCGTCCCCTAACCTTGGTATGCATGATGCAATTGCTCAGGCCTTTCCAGGGTGTGCCGTTGAGCGTTGGTGTCCCGATGAGAAGGACCTCGGCGGCAAGGTCGGGAAGCTGATCAAGCTCCTACAGAGTGCTAGGAACCAGGGTATGCGTCGGATCACGAAGAAGGAACTGCGCGATGCTCTTGGCATCGCTGCGGCCAACTTCAGTCGCCTGCTTGGCCACCGCGAGGTGACCTCATGGCTGGACCAAAACCACGTTCGGGTTGATCGTAGGGAGTTCATTCTATGGCCCACGTTCGAACCTTTGCCTGGCGATGGGTTTACGATCGACCAGCTCGATTATCTTGATGAAAACTTGGAGCCAGAAACATGACCTCAGACCACCAGCATGGGGGCAGCGATCAACCTGAGCGTGGGATAGGCTCGCCAAGCTACGACGTCAGTAGCCTGGACGAGGAGCTATGCTTGCACGTCGCGCTCTCGGATGAGGATTGGGTCATCCTCGTTGAGCGCGAAGAGTATGGCAGGGTCGATAGCTGGGATGAGTACTTCGCCATCTCGAAGCATCTGGATGGCTACTGCTTCTGCGTCGTCCGTGACCAATGGCTGGGAGAGGTGCCGGACGATTGGTTCGATGAAGACGGAGAGCCATTACCCGAACACCAAGATGAGAACGGTGATCTGAAAATACCTGACGAGATCGACGGCTCTCGCGTGCTCGGATACAAGTATGGAGGCTTCACGGGAGAACTTTCGGCAGAAGGTTGGGAGCCTGTAATGGTTCCTCACCTGACACCACTGAGAGTGCGTGATGCGCTCAGCCAACTGCAATGGAGGGAAGGCGACTTCGGGGAGGTGTGGGAAGCTCTAAAGGTCCTTGCGCGGCGATCAGAGGAATCGACTTAGGCACGAGCCTCATTTGAATACCGCCTCAGCACGAAGTCCCACACCTGATCAACCTTCGCATCCCACAGGTCCTTGGGATACGGGTCCTCCGGCAGCTCGTTGAGGCACACCCTCATCAGCAGCACAACACTCTACAGCGCCGTCGGACTTTGTTCGCTCAGCTTACAGGAAAAGCTGAGAGGACGAAGGTCAGTCTCGTCCACATTCCACCCTTCCAGTGCCCTTACAACACCCCCAGAGGCCTCGGTTCGCATTTCGAGCAGGTCAATGTCATGCACTACAATGAGTAGATTGCGAGGATGACTGCTTCGATGCAGTTCAACCTCATTTGCCGTAAGCAAAATCGTCCCAAAGCCGGCCGTTGTTCCCTTGACCTCGACGACATGTTCGACGTCATCCTTCCAAGCTACATAGTCGCATGATCGCTTGGCGCTGACATCCTCAACATCTCGGTAGCCATTCGCATCGAGCCATTGTCGAGCCAAGTCCATGGCCCGGTTCTCGACCACCTTTCTCTGAGCTGCGTTTAGTCCGAAGCCTTGGCCAGATGATGGGTTCGGTTTTCGCCGAGGACTGCCCTTTGCGTTCCATCGCAGGAGTGTTCTCTGACGAGAACTCAAGCTGCAGTTTCAGAACCTCCTGCATCATCTCACGCATCACTATCTTCCGATCGCGTCTTTAATTGGAGAAAATCCGAGAACTATCTGGTCAGGCCGCAGAGCTGTATTGGTCCAGAGTTGGTTCGCAGCTTGGAAAAGGCTCGATGAGAGCTTCTGAAGATCGACGGCCAATGATTATTCCCTCTGGTCAGGAACTTGGAGCGCACAATAGTTCGCCTGTTGTTGGCGTCCAGCCCGATTGGCGCAGCCATTCAAGAAAGGAAGGGATTTTCCGAGGGAACTGAGATGGGGGTTGTATGGGGAGTTCCCCCAGAACCTCCCCTGCGCCCCCCTGGGAGCCTCTCCGATGAGGCGCCAAGAACCGCAGAAATCTCATATTGTGGATGGTCTTCAATCAGTAAGGGTTGCCAAGTGTCTATTGGGATTTTAAGTCCCCGGCGTCTACCATTCCGCCACACCCGCCGGGCGGCATCATGGCCTACCCTCCCCCGCGCGTTAGCCGAAAGCCGGCGTGCGGAGCAACACGAGTTGCGCTGTCACCGTTTGGCTTGCACGATCATGGTGCGTGGCCCATGTCCTGTGCTGACTACCAGCAACACGGGGAATTCATGGCAGGCGAGAGTTCTCAGATCCTCGAAACGATCCAGCCCGCGATCACCCTGCTGGGTCTGGGCATCGTCGCGGCATTGGTGTCGCGCGCGTGCAGGCTCAGTCCGATAGTCGGTTATCTCGGTCTGGGGCTGGGTCTGGCCGCCCTTGGCCTTGCCGACGATTTCAGCGGGCCGGTGGTGGCCACCTTGGCAGAGGCAGGCGTGATGTTCCTGCTGTTCAATCTCGGGCTGCATTTCTCGCTGGGGCGCATCAAGGCAGAGGCCGCAAACATCTTCGGCTTCGGAACCCTGCAGATGGTGGTTGCAGGCGGCGGATTTACCGCACTGTTCCTGCTTTTCGGCCTTCCTACCGAATTTGCGATCATCGGCGGGTTCGCGCTCGGCCTGTCATCGACGGCGGTGGTGATCGGCCTAGTGCGGGAACGCGATCAGGAAGACTGCCCGGTAGGGCGCGCGGCGCAGTCGATCCTGATCTTTCAGGATATCGCCGCGATCCTGCTGCTGGTGGCAGCGGGATCGCTGGGCAGCGGCGGCGCGCTCGCGCCTGCGCTCGGCCTTGCCGGATTGAAGGCGCTGGCGGCATTCGGGATCGCGGTGCTGTTCGGGCGGTATCTCACCGGGAGGCTGTTCCGCCTGATCGCGCGGGTCGGCTCAAGCGAGGTCTACACCGCAACCGCGCTGTTCATCGCGCTGGCAGCGGGATGGGCGACCGGCATGGCCGGGCTTTCGCTCACCCTGGGTGCCTTCCTCGGCGGGATGGCGGTGGCGGATTCACGCTATCGCATCATGGTACAGACGGAAATCGACGCGTTTCGCGGGCTGTTCCTGAGCTTCTTCTTCATCTCGGTCGGTCTTTCGATCGATCCGGGATTGCTGGCCGAAAACTGGCTGTGGGTGATCCTTGCGGCGGTCGGCATGATCGCGCTGAAATGCCTGTTCAACGTGATCGCCGGGTTGGCCAACCGCTGGTCGGTGCCGGGATCGATCCAGCTTGGCTTTCTGCTGGGACAGGGCAGCGAATTCGCGTTGGTGATCTTCGCGCTCCCGGCGGTCGCGGGGCTGGTGGAGCCGCGACTGATCTCGATCATGGTGACGGCAATCGCGATCAGCCTGGCGGTCACTCCCGCAATATCGAATATCGGGCGCAAGCTTGCCGGAAAGCTGCGCGCCGGGCCTCCGGACAAGAAGCTGGCCGGAGACGATGCGCCGGTGGTGATCATCGGGCTGGGCCCGGCGGGCCGCGCGGTGGCCGATGCGCTGTCCTACAACGACATCGGCTATCTGGCGGTGGAGCCCAACCCCGAACGCTTCGAGATCGCGGTGGCAGACGGCTATCACGTGCATCAGGCCAATCCGGCCGATCCCCGCAGCTGGGACGCGATGGGCATGGGCAAGCGCGAAGTGGTGGTGATCGCGACGAACAATGTCGGGGTATCGCGCGAACTGACGCCGCTGGTGCAGGAACGCCTGCCCGGCATTGCACGGGTGATCGCCCTTCCGGGGCCGGACGGGCTGGACGAATTCGCCGAACTCGGAATGCTCCCCGTCGACGTCAAGGCGCCGCGCGGGGAGGAACAGATCATCGAAATGGTGTTTCAGGCGCTGGGGCGCGAACGCAAGCTGCCGGTCAATGAACTGACCGAAGAGGACCGCGAGCTGGAATTTGCCTGAGCGGCGCAGGCCGCCTCAATCGTCGTTGAGGCGCTTGCGGATTTCCTTGCCCGCCTTGAAATAGGGGACGCGCTTGGCCGGAACCGGCACCGCTTCCCCGGTGCGCGGATTGCGCCCGGTGCGCGCTTCGCGCTCGCGGGTCGAGAAAGCACCGAAACCGCGCAGTTCCACCCGGCCACCTTCGGCCAGACGCTCGGTAATCTCGTCGAAGAAGATATCGACAACCTGCTCGATTTCCTCAGCGCGGAGTTCGGGGTTGTCCTTGTGCAGTTCCTGCAGCAATTCGGATCTAATCATGTTGCCCTCCGGGTGGTTTCTGCGATCCCTGTGCTCGCTTCGACACCGCTGCAGACCTTGGCCTGCCATCCTCACAACTGCCCGGACCCGAAAGGCAGTACTCACAGTGCCTAAGTGCCAGAATCGCACGGCCCTCGCAAGGACGAGGGCAAAATATCTTTACCGGAAATGCACCATCTCCACCGCGCGACTGAACGCGTGCGGGAAGGGTTGCGTTCAGCCCTGCTCGACCAGATCGGCCGGCTTCAGCCCCAGCCGCGCCATGCGCGAACGGATTTCGGGCCATTCATGCTGGAGGAAGAGTTCACGCTCGCGCTTGCGCAGCAATTCCGCCGCACCCTTGACGACATACATGCCGACGCCGCGCTGCACTTCGACAAGGCCGTCATTCTGGAATTGCTGGTAAGCCTTGGCCACGGTCAGCGGGTTCGCCCCCTGCTCCGCAGCGAGCGCGCGGACGGAAGGCAGCATTTCCCCTTCGGGATAGAGGCCTTCGATGATGGCAGCGGCGATCTGGTCGCGCAGCTTCAGGTAAACGGGTCGGCTTTGGCTCATGGCATCCTCGCTAAGTGCGTCAGTGCCATAATACAGCGATGCGCGTCAAGTTCCCGCCCCCTGCCTACTCTCCTGCGCGCTTCCGAAACAAAAGCTTCACACGGCGCAAATGGGCGTTAGTGTGCCCGGCATTGCGGCCCGGAGGATATCGGGCGCTATCGGGGATATTACAAAACAATGGTCGAAGGTCTTTTCTTCACATTCGACAGCACGTTCGAAATGTGGACTTTCCGCATTGCCGCGATTGCACTCGCGGCGTTTCTTATTGGCGGCGTGGTGCTGATCACCCGCCCTCAGGCCGAGGTGATCGGACACCCCAAGGGGCTGTTCCTGCTGTTCATGGCGGAAATGTGGGAGCGCTTTTCCTACTACGGGATGCGCGCACTCCTCATTTTCTACCTGATCCAGCACTGGCTGTTCGAGGAATCGAAGGCTTACGTCATCTACGGGGCCTACACCGCGCTCGTTTACATCGCGCCGGTTGTCGGCGGCTATCTCGCAGACCGTTACATCGGCCAGCGCAAGGCGGTGTTGTTCGGCGCGGTCCTGCTGACGTTCGGCCACTTCTTCATGGCTTTCGAAGGCAGCGGCGGACAATCCGACCCGATGATCAACGTCTTCTGGCTGGCGCTCGCTCTGATCATCGTCGGCTCGGGCTTCCTCAAGGCGAACATCTCGGTGATCGTGGGACAGCTGTATTCACGCACCGACGTGCGCCGCGATCCGGCCTACACGATCTTCTACATGGGGATTAACGTCGGCGCCGCGACAGCGTCGATCATCTGCGGCTATCTCGGCCAGACCTATGGTTGGGAATACGGCTTCGGCCTCGCCGGTTTCGGCATGCTGCTGGGCCTGATCTTCTTCGTGATCGGCAAGCCGCTGCTGCTCGGCAAGGGCGAGCCCAAGGACCCGCAGGCGATTGCCGGTGGCAAGGAATGGGGCATCTATGGCGCCGGCCTGCTGATGGTCGCGATCTGCTGGGCCGCGATCCAGTATCAGGAGCTGGTCGGAACCGTTCTTGGCGTGTTCGGCGGCGGTCTGGTCGCCTACGTCCTGTTCACCGCAGTGACCAAGCTCGCGGCGGAGGAGCGCGACCGCATCTTCGCGGCGATGTTCCTCATCCTCGTCTCGATCGTGTTCTGGGCGCTGTTCGAACAGGCCGGTTCGTCGCTCAACGTGTTTACCGAAAAGCATGTCGACACGCAGGGCGTCAACGCATCGATGTTCCAGTCGATCAACGCGATCTACATCGTGCTGCTCGCACCGGTCTTCGCGATGATCTGGCAGGGCCTCGGCAGCCGCGGGCTTGAGCCGTCAACCCCGATGAAGTTCGGCCTTGCCGTCATTCAGGTCGGGCTCGGCTTCATGGTGTTGGTGTGGGGCGCAGAAAGCGTCGGGATCGAAGTCGCCGTTCCGGTCGCCTTCATCTTCCTGATCTACCTCCTGCACACCACGGGCGAACTGTGCCTGTCGCCGGTCGGGCTTTCGGCGATGAACCGCCTGAGCCCAGGCCACATGGCATCGCTGATCATGGGCACATGGTTCTTCGCTTCGGCGGCGGGTAACTTTGCCGCCGGCCTGATCGCTTCGGCAACCGGCGCTGAAGGCGTGGGCGAGGAAGCGGGCAAGCAGGTGGTTCTCGACGTTTACTGGACCGTCGGCCTCTATGCAGTCGGCATCGGCATTGCCGTGATGGTCGTCAGCCCGCTGATCAAGAAGCTGATGCACCTCGACAGTCTCAAGGATGACACTGTGGACGACGATCTCCTCGGCCAGAGCGAAGTCGGCGAACCGCAGGCGGCGGGCGTGCGCCCGGCCACCCGTCCGGCGGAGTAACACCCGCCCTCCACAAAGCTGGACAACACCCTGATTGCCCGTCAAGAAAGCATCTTTCTCGGGCAATCAGGGAACCGGCAATGGCACGCATCGGGCGTAAATGGCTTCACGGCAAAATGAATGGCGCGGCACTGGCGACGCTCGCAGGGGCGATGGCACTGGCTGCTTGCGCGACCACGGGCTCTGCGAGCGCGTCTGCCGCTTCGGGGGACGATGACGAAGCCCCGCGCTTTGCGGCCAAGACCGAAGCCGAAGGGCCATTTCCTTCGACCTATCGCCCCTATCCCGGTCGACCGACCGCGATCGTAGGGGCAACCGTCTATGACGGCGCAGGCGGCATGATCGAAGGCGGCACCGTACTGTTCCGCGATGGCAAGGTTGTCGCCGTGGGTGGCAACGACCTTTCAACCGATGGCTATGACGTGATCGACGGCACCGGCAAATTCGTGACGCCGGGCATTATCGACATCCACTCCCACCTCGGCGATTACCCGACCCCTTCGGTCGATGCGCATTCGGACGGGAATGAGGCGACCAGCCCGACCACACCCGAAGTCTGGGCCGAACATTCGGTCTGGCCGCAAGACCCCGGCTTCACCCGCGCGCTCGCCAATGGCGGGATCACGAGCTTGCAGATCCTGCCCGGCTCGGCGAACCTCATGGGCGGCCGCTCGGTCACATTGAAGAATGTGCCCGCGCGCACCGTGCAGGGGATGAAGTTCCCCGGTGCGCCCTATGGCTTCAAGATGGCCTGCGGCGAAAATCCCAAGCGTGTTTACGGCAACCGTGGCCGCATGCCTTCGACCCGCATGGGCAATTTCGCGGTCAACCGCCAGACTTGGCTCGACGCGATCGATTACGCCAACAATGACAAGGCTGATCGCGATCTCGCCAAGGAAACGCTGGTGGGCGTGCTGAAGGGCGAAATCCTCGTCCACAATCACTGCTATCGCGCTGACGAAATGGCGCTGGTGATGGATATGGCCAAGGAGATGGGATACCGCGTCACCGCCTTCCACCACGCGGTCGAAGCCTACAAGATCGGCGATCTGCTGCGCGAAAACGACGTGTGTAGCGCGATCTGGGCCGACTGGTACGGCTTCAAGATGGAAAGCTATGACGGCATCCTCGAAAACGCCGCCTTCCTGCAGCGCGAAGGCGCCTGCGTGGTGATCCATTCGGACAGCGAAAACGACATCCAGCGACTCAATCAGGAAGCCGCCAAGGCGCAGGCCGCCGGTCGGCGTGTGGGGATCGACATCAGCGATGCCACCGTCATCAGCTGGATCACCCTCAACGCCGCCAAGGCGATGGGCATCGATTCGATGACGGGCAGCCTCGAGCCGGGCAAGATGGCCGATGTGGTGCTGTGGAACGGCAACCCGCTCAGCGTCTATTCCCGCCCCGAACGCGTCTGGATCGACGGCGCGCTGATGTTCAACGCGATGGACCGCAGCCGCCGGCCGGTGACCGATTTCGAGCTTGGCCAGCCCGGTGAAGGAGACGTGAAATGAAGCACTTCCTCGCACTTGCCGCTTCGGCCATCGCTCTTGCCGCCACGCCCGCTGCGGCTCAGGACTTCGTGATCGTCAACGCGACCGTCGCAATCGGTGACGGCAGCGAACCGATCAGGGACGGCGTCGTCATCGTCGAAGGCGGCAAGGTTGCCTACGCCGGAGCACCCGACGGGCGGACCATTGATACCGATCAGGTGATCGACGCGAATGATGCCTGGGTCACGCCCGGCCTGTTTGCCGCCGTCACCACGCTGGGCCTGTCGGATGTCGGCGCGGTGAGCGAATCCAACGACATCAGCGCGGGCGGCGCACCGTTCAGCGCGGCTCTGGACGTGGCGCCGATCGTCAACCCGACCTCGCAGCACATCCTTGTCAGCCGGGCAGGAGGGATTACCCGCGCGGCGACCACCACCGTGCCTTCGGGCTCGATCTTTGGCGGGCATGGCGCGATCATCGATCTGGATGGTGATGCCAACCCGATCATGAAATCGCGCGCGTTCCAGATGGTCGCGCTGGGCGAACGCGGGGCGAGCCTTTCGGGCGGCAGCCGCGCTTCGGCCTTCGTCCTGTTCCGCAACGCGCTCAAGGAAGCGCAGGGTTTGCGCGGCTCGACCGGCACGCCCCAGATTTCCGAGATCGCCAAGGATGACGATCTGTTCCTCGGCCGTTTCGATGCAGAGGCGCTGATCCCCGTGCTGAACGGGACGCAAAAGCTGTATGTCGCGGTTGACCGGGCTGCGGACATTCGCGCTGCGCTTGCGCTCAAGGGTGAATTCCCACGGCTAGACATGGTGCTGGTGGGCGCGGGCGAAGGCTGGCTGGTGGCGGATGCCATCGCATCTGCCGGTGTACCGGTGATCGCCGATGCGCTCGACGACCTGCCTGAAACCTTCGAGGTTCTGGCCGCGACACAGAGCAATATCGGCCGCATGATGCGCGCCGGGGTAAAGGTCGCGATCAGCGCCAGTTCCGGCACCAATCCGCGCAACATGCCGCAGGCAGCGGGCAACCTCGTCGCGCTGGGCAAGATCCCGGGTGCAGCAGGCCTCAGTTGGGGTCAGGCTTTCGCCGCGATCAGCTCGATCCCGGCGGCGATCAACGGCTATGATGGCACGGCGGGCGTGCTGAAGCCGGGCGCGCTGGGCGATGTGGTGATGTGGGATGGTGATCCGCTGGAGGTTCGTTCGGTGCCGACAAAGGTATTTATCGGCGGCGTCGAGCAATCGCTTGAGAACCACCAGAGCCGTTTGCGCCAACGCTATCTCGACCTCGACGAAAGCGACCTGCCCAAGGCCTACGACTGGTGAGGGGTGTTTTGACGCTCCCGGCGCTGGCGCTGGGACTTGCTTGCCCTTCGCCGGTCCTGGCCGAAGAGCGGGCAGATGCCGAAGCTGCCGAACTGGCCTATCACAACGCCCAGCAGGCTTATCTGTCGGGCCTGATGGCCAGCGATGGCTGGTACACGATGGAAGGCGGCCTGCGCTGGCGCTATGTCGAATATCGCGGAACGGGCGCGAAGCCAACCGTCGGTGACACGGTCACGGTGCATTATGCCGGCACCTTCATCGACGGCACAACATTCGACAGTTCGTTCGACCGGGGAACGCCCGCGACATTCCCGCTGAGCGGACTGATCCCGGCGTGGAAGCTGGCAATCCCGCAGATGGCGGTCGGTGAGACGATCGAGATCGCCGCTCCTGCCAGCCTTGCCTATGGGCCAAGGGGGCGCAGGACGATACCCGGCGGGGCAACACTGCTGTTCAAGGTGCAACTGCTGGATATTGCCGGGCGATAGCGATTGGTCCATGCTCGGCATCAAAGGGATGAGGTGAGCCATGCACGGGACGATCATCGCACTAATCGCGGCCAATATTGCCTTTGTCGGCACACATTTCGCCATGTCGCATCCGCTTCGCGCGCCGATGGTGAAGGCGCTTGGGCCGGTGCTTTTCCAGATTGTCTATTCGCTGGTCAGCTTTGCGACCCTGGCTTGGGTCTATTTCGCGTTCAAGGCCGCTCCACCAGCAGACCTGCAGGGTAGCGGTGAGATCGGGTGGGCCATCGCCACCGTTCTGACACTTCCGGCGCTGGTGCTGCTGGCAGGCTCGCTGATGGGCAACCCGGCCCTGCCCACGCCTCAGGCTGAGGATCAGGCGCGCGCCGAACCCAAAGGCGTGTTCAAGGTCACCCGCCACCCGATGATGTGGGGCTTCGCTCTCTGGGCGCTTTCGCACATCGTTTTGTTCTGGAGCCTGCGCACCACCGTAACGGCACTGGCGATGGGGATTCTCGCACTGGTTGGCGCAAAGCTGCAGGATCGCAAGAAAGAGGCTCTGATGGGCGACGCCTGGCAGGTCTGGGAAAGCCGGACAAGCTACTGGCCGCGATGGGGGGCGTTGCCCGGTGTGGGGGCCATGCCCTGGGCGGTCGGGCTGATCCTGTTCATCTTCTTCAGCTGGCTGCACATGCCGCTGGGCGGAATTCCCGCCGGGATCTGGCGCTGGTTTTGAGCAAGCCGGACGTTTGCGGCAGAGCCCGATTGTAACCGCGATGCATGGCAGAGCGAATACTGCGAGCACCGGTCAATTTCTGTTCATCGCACGGCGCTATCCATCAGGAATATGACACGCATGGGCGCATGGATCACTGATTGGACCGCTTGCGTTCCTATGTGACCGAAAACGGCTCGCCCCGGTGGTGATGAGATCGGGACGAGCCTTCGCTGGCAGGAGATGGGCAATGCCGAATGCATCATTGTTGCTGCTGACATCGCCCATGTTGCTGGGAAATGCGCCATTGGCCGCATCTGAAGCCGCTCTTGTGCCAACTACCGTGGCTGTGGTGCGAAATCTGCCGGGCAGCAAGGCCGAGGTTATGCCGATCGGCTGGTCGCTGGCACTTGCGCAGGACAGCGGGTCAACCCCACCCGAAGATCAACCGGGGACCGGAGAGCCGGCAACCGAGGCCGAGAACGAAATCGTTGTCCAAGGCGAATATGGGCCCGTCGATGCAGACCCGATCGGGGCCTTCAACGAAACCAGCTATCGGCTCACCCAGAATCTCGATCAGACCTTTGTTGAGCCGGTAGCCTATGCCTACCGCGACGGCCTGCCCGATCCCTTGCGGGACGGGCTCGGCAATGTCGTGCGCAACCTTCGTGAGCCGGCGAACTTCCTGAACTTCCTGCTGCAATTGAAAGTGGGCAAGGCCTTCGAGACGCTCGGCCGCTTCGCGATCAATTCCACGCTCGGGCTGGGCGGTTTGATCGACGTTGCAGAGAAACCCGGCATCGGGCTGCCCTATCGCCGCAACGGCTTTGCCAACACGCTCGGCTACTACGGGGTCGACAGCGGCGCCTATCTCTATTTGCCGATCGCGGGCGCGACGAGCGTGCGCGACCTGTTCGGGGACACGCTCGATCAATTCGTGCTCCCAGTGGCAGTTGGGCGGCCGTTCAACACGCCCGCCTATGCCGCGCCCTATTTCGTCATCAGCAATCTCGATACCCGGCTCGAAGTCGATGCCGAGCTGGAACGGATCGGGGAGACGGTTGATCCCTATGCCGCGCGGCGCGACACCTATCTTTACCGGCGCGAGCGGGAGATTGCCTTGCTCAGAGGAGAAGAGCCGCCCGCGCCACCGACGATCCTGCGCGAGATCGAAGGGACTGACGATCTTCTCAACGATGATGCCGATACGCAGGGTCCCGCGCCCTCGATTTCATACGAGGACACGGTCGGCTCCACGATTACGGACATCGCGATCACCCAGCCAACTTCGCGCTGAGGCGTGCTGGCAGATGCCGCGAGCGCGTGTCAGGCTCGTGCTTCTTCAACCCCGTCGGTGTCGACACCGGTTGAATTGTGTTTGAGCGCCTTCAGCACCGTCTCGACGATATGAGGGGCCGTAAGACCAGCCTCTTCATACTGCTTTTCCGGTGAATCCTGATCCTGGAACACGTCGGGCAGGCGCATGGTGCGCACCTTCAGCCCGTTGTCGGTCAGGCCTTCGTCGGTGGCGAAGGTCAGCACATGCGCGCCAAGACCGCCGATGGCGCCTTCTTCGACTGTCACCACGACATCATGCGTGCGCATCAGGCGCGCGATCATGTCGGTGTCGAGCGGCTTGGCAAAGCGCAGGTCGGCAACGGTTGTTGACAGGCCCTTGGCTTCCAGCGTGTCGGCAGCCTTCTTCGCTTCCTCAAGCCGCGCGCCCAGCGAAAGGATCGCCACCTTGCTACCCTCGCGCACGATGCGGCCTTTGCCGATTTCGAGCTTTTGCGGGACTTCGGGCAGCGGCACGCCGACGCCGTTGCCGCGCGGATAGCGGAAGGCGATCGGGCCTTCGTCATATTCGGCTGCGGTGTAGGTCATGTGGATCAGTTCCGCTTCATCAGCGGCGGCCATCACCACCATGTTGGGCAGCGTTGCCAGATAGGTGATGTCGAACGATCCGGCATGGGTGCAGCCGTCGGCGCCGACCAGTCCGGCACGGTCAATCGCGAACCGGACCGGCAGATTCTGAATCGCGACATCGTGCACGACCTGATCGTAGGCGCGCTGCAGGAAGGTCGAATAGATCGCGGCGAAGGGTCGCATGCCCTGCGCCGCAAGTCCGGCGGCAAAGGTTACCCCGTGCTGTTCGGCGATGCCGACGTCGAAGCTGCGATCCGGGTGGCGCTTGGCAAAGCGATCAACGCCCGTGCCAGACGGCATAGCCGCCGTGATCGCGCAAATGCGGCTGTCGGTGTCCGCCAGATCGGCCAGAGTATCGCCAAACACGTTTTGATAGGCGGGCGGACCGTCGGCGCTCTTCTTCTTTTCGCCGGTGATCACGTCGAATTTGGGCACGCCGTGATATTTGTCGGCGCTTTCCTCGGCGAACTTGTAGCCCTTGCCCTTGGTCGTGACGACGTGGATCAGCACCGGCCCTTCGGAAGTGTCGCGCACATTCTCAAGCACCGGGATAAGGTGATCGAGATTGTGCCCGTCGATCGGCCCGACGTAGTAGAAGCCGAGTTCCTCGAACAGGGTTCCGCCCGTCACCATGCCGCGCGAATATTCCTCGGCCCGGCGCAGCCCTTCGTGCATGCGGCGGCTCATTTTCTTGACCGCACGCGAAGCGAGGCTGCGCAGGCCGAGATATTCGCTGGAGGACACCATCCGGGCGAGATAGGCGGACAGCCCGCCCACCGGCGGAGCAATCGACATATCGTTGTCGTTGAGGATCACGACGAGGCGATTACCGGCAGCCGCCGCATTGTTCATCGCTTCATAGGCCATGCCGGCGCTCATCGCACCGTCGCCGATCACGGCGATCCCGCGACCGGGCTTGTTGTTCAGCTTGTTGGCTATGGCAAAGCCGAGCGCAGCCGAGATCGAAGTGGACGAGTGCGCCGCACCGAACGGATCGTATTCGCTTTCAGCACGCTTGGTGAAGCCCGAAAGGCCCCCGCCCTGGCGCAGCGTGCGGATACGGTCACGACGTCCGGTGATGATCTTGTGCGGGTAGCATTGGTGGCCCACGTCCCACACCAGCTTGTCGTCCGGCGTGTTGAAGACATAGTGGATCGCAACCGTTAGCTCGACAACGCCAAGGCCGGAGCCGAGGTGGCCGCCGGAGGTGCTGACTGCGTCGAGCATTTCGGCGCGCAGTTCGTCGGACAATTGGCGCAGCTGTTCCGGTTTCAGCTTGCGGAGCTCTTCAGGCGTCGGGACCTGATCGAGCAATGGAGTTTCAGGCGGTCGATTCATAATGTCAGGCCTACACCTTTGCGAAGGCAGTGTCGATAAACCCTTGAACCGCGCCGAAACGCGGCTCTCGGAATGGTTTGGAATAATGGAGGGGAAGTCGCGTCAGGCGCAGGTTTCGCAGAGGCCGCGAATTTCCAGCACCGGGCGTTCAGGCTTGAACCCCTTGGAAGCGGCAAGCGCCCGGATCGTCTTGCTGACGGTTTCGTCATCGACATGCTTGGCTTCGCCGCATTCGTCACAGACGAGGAATATGCAGTCATGTTCGCAACCAGGGTGCGAATTGGCGAGATAGGCATTCGCGCTTTCGACCCGCATCGAAAGATTGTTCGCCACGAACAGGTCTAGGATACGGTAGATGCTGTTGGGCGCGACGCGCTTGCCGCGCTGGGCTGAAAGATTATCGGCGATGTCATAGGCCGAAACCGGCCGTTCGTGCTTTGCCAGTTCGGCAAACACCGCCTCGCGCATGCTCGTCCATTGTTCGCCGGAGGCAATCAGTGCGTCGCGCGCCGCAGCGATCAGTTCGGCTCCGCTGTGCTCTTCATGAGCGTGATGATGATGTGTCGCCATGCGGCCAATATAAGCGGCAGTGGCGCGGAACGCCAGACGCTCAGGCCCGCTCAGCCGTCGCGCAGAAACTCGGGCCGGAAGTCTGCCGGGAACATGACTTTCAGCGCGTCAACCTTGGGCTTGTCCCAGCGCAGGATGTACCCGTGGCTCGGATTTTTGGCCATGAAATCCTGATGATAGCGCTCCGCCGGATAGAAAGTGCGCTGCGCCTCGATCCGGGTCACTATCGGTTTATCCCAGATGCCTGAACGCTCCATCTGTGCCAGATAGGCTTCGGCCACGGCGCGCTGTTCGGCGCTGGTTGGGATAATCGCGCTGCGGTAATGGGTGCCTACATCCGGCCCCTGACGGTTGCGCAGGGTCGGGTCGGCAACCACCGAAAAGAAAATGCGCAGCAGTTCGTCATAGCGGATGACGTAAGGATCGTATGTGATTTGCACCGATTCCGCATGGGCCGTTCCGCCGGCGATGATGCGGTTGTAGCTGGCGGTCGCGGCAGAGTCGCCGTGATATCCCGATACGGCGGACTTCACACCCTTCACATGGCTGAACACGCCTTCGACGCCCCAGAAACAACCGCCAGCGAAAATCGCCGTCTTTAACCCGGCGCCCTCCCTTGCGGTGCGCTGCGCAGCCGGAGCATTGACCGGCTTTTCCAGCGCCAGCGCGGGCGAGGGCAGCGAGGTGAATGCGAAGCCCGCGGCAGCCAGCGCCGCTGCGGCGAAGGGAAGGGCCAACTTCATTGCGCCACCTCAAGGGGTGCGATCTGGAATTCGGGCGACGGCTGCGGCGCCTCAAGCGGCTGGGCCGCACGGGCGGGCGTTTCGATATTGCCGCCCCACTGGTCGATTGTGGCCACCGCTACGATGAGCGAGCCGGCGACAAAGCCGATGCCGAAATTGCGAAACAGGTCAGAGGACAAAAGGTTCATGGCGCTCTCGCGGCGGTGATTTCATCGGGGCTGCAACGGCGGTTAAAAGCGGCGCGATTGCGCCACAATGAACGGCCCTTTCTTGCGACAGTTCGTTACTTTTACCGATTCAGTTACGTCCACCGGCGCCAACAGATGCGCGAGAGTGGGTCAGGCCGCGCGATCAATGCCGGAAGTGGCGCATCCCCGTGAACACCATCGCAAGGCCAGCCTCGTCCGCCGCGGCGATCACTTCGTCATCGCGGATCGAGCCGCCCGGCTGGATCACCGCGGTAGCGCCCGCCTCGGCTGCGGCGATCAGGCCGTCGGCAAAGGGGAAGAACGCATCCGATGCAACCGCGCTGCCCTGTGTCCGGGGCACATCCCAGCCATAGGTTTCAGCCGCCTCGCGCGCCTTGATCGCAGCGATGCGCGCGGAATCGCGGCGGTTCATCTGGCCTGCGCCGATCCCCGCGGTCGCTCCGTCCTTGGCGTAGACGATCGCGTTCGATTTGACGTGGCGGGCGACGGTCCATGCGAACAGGCAGTCCTTCAGCTCCTGCTCGGTCGGCTCACGCTTGGTGACGACCTTCAGATCCGCCTCGGCAACCGCGCCATTGTCGCGCGACTGGATCAGCACGCCGCCCGCTATCGTCTTGAGCGCCAGTCCCGGACGCCGCGGATTGGGTAGCGCGCCGCATTCGAGCAAGCGCAGGTTCTTTTTCCTCGCAAAGATTTCGCGCGCCTCGGCGCTGACGCTGGGGGCAATCACGACTTCGGTGAAGATGCTGGCGATGGCCTCTGCGGTGGCGCCATCAAGTTCCGTGTTGACCGCGACGATACCGCCAAAGGCCGAAACGCTGTCGCATTGCAGCGCATCGTTCCACGCGTCGAGCAGCGATCCGCCTTGCGCCACGCCGCAAGGATTGGCGTGCTTGACGATGACAACCGCCGGATCCTGTCCGGCAAACTCCGCCGCCAGTTCAAGCGCCGCATCGGCATCGTTGAGGTTGTTGTAGGACAATTCCTTGCCCTGAAGCTGCTGGGCCTGCGGCACACCGGCCGTGCCAACCGCTTGCGGAACGTAGATCGCGGCCGCTTGATGCGGGTTTTCGCCATAGCGCAGCGTGTCGGCGCGCTTGAAAGCGAGCGGCAAGGTGTCGGGAAACAGCGTCGGCTCGTCACTCGCGGCGGGCGAGAAGGCGAACCAGTTGGCGATGGCAGCGTCATAGGCGGCGGTGCGGGCATAGGCCTTGCCCGCCATGCGGGCGCGGAACGCCTGGGTGGTTGCACCGACATTCGCGTCCATTTCCTCGACCAGCGTGGCATAGTCTGCCGGATCGGTGAGAATAGTGACGAACCCGTGGTTCTTCGCAGCGGATCGCACCATAGAAGGCCCGCCGATGTCGATATTCTCGATCACTTCGGCGCGGTCGGCACCCTTGGCGACGGTCGCCTCGAACGGATAAAGGTTCACCACCACCAGATCGATCGCGCCGATATCATGCGCCTGCATCGCGGCGACGTGTTCATCATTGTCGCGCAGAGCCAGCAGGCCGCCGTGCACCTTGGGGTGCAGGGTCTTGACCCGTCCGTCCATCATTTCGGGAAAGCCGGTGAGGTCGGACACGTCACGCACATCCAGCCCGGCCTCACGCAGCGTGCGCGCCGTGCCCCCGGTGCTAACCAGCTCGACCCCGCGTGCGGCCAGCGCCGCGCCAAGCTCTGCCAAACCGGTCTTGTCGGACACCGAAAGCAGTGCCCGCTTGATTGTCGCCTGTGTCATTTGTGGTGTTACCCCATTTTCTTGAGGAGCCAGGAGAATTGGCCTCCGCCGCGCGATGTCAGCCCCTCTATCACCAATTGTTCGGTTGCGTGAGGGCGTCCGTCACCGTCTACCCACAGGCTGTCCTCGCAGCTGAGCACGACCTCGGCATCGGCTGCAGCATCGCCGCGCAGGCGGAATTGCCACAGGCGACCGTCAGCCGTCAGCAGGCTGGCCCCGCGCTTGTCCTCGGTCAGATGCGCTTCAACACCCCGGCCCAGATGGAACCGGATCGCAAACCCGACCTTGCCGCGCTTGCCCTTGCGCGAGGCGGGAAGGAGGATGTCCTCGCCTGCCAGTTCGGTTCCGTCGCTGCGCAGTGTCAGGATGCGATTGTGCGTCAGGCCGAACCGCGCTGCATAGCCATCGTGGCTGGCTTCGACCCGCATCGCCTCGCGGCCGTTCTGTTCGATCAGGCGGCGTTCGACCTCGACCGTTTCCGCACCCCGGCCAAGCTTCCCGTGGAGCAGGACGGCGGTGCTGTTGGCATCGTCGAGCACAAGGGTTGAATGCGCCGCTGTCGCCCTTAGCGCCTGACCGATGCGCGAAGGCACCTGCCCGCCTGCCATTGCCGCGCCGCCACAATTGACGATCAGGCGCGATGGGCCGTCCGACATCTCGAACGCCAGTGTCGAGGCGCAACCACAACGGGTGTGGCGAGCACGAGGCGGAGGGCCCGCGTCGAACTGCACCGTGGTCTGCCCGCCGCGCAAGCGTTGAAAGCCCCAGTGTTGCGGATCGTTTAGCGGACGGGTGCGAATACCGGATGCGACGATCAATGCCGCCACCCGGTCTGCCGAAATTGCGCCTTGCCCTTGCCAGTTGCCGAGCCCGCCATCGCCATGACGCAGGGCCAACAGAGGCGGCACCAGCAGTTCGCGCATGACCCAGAGGGCTTCGGGCGCTTCGCGATCCACCGCCTCATAACAGGCGATCAGATCAGTCAGGATGCGGATCGCGTCCATTTGCGCCGCCGGACAACGCGCCAGCGTGCCGCCGTCTTCCGCCACGAGTTCGCCCAGCGCGCGGATCAACGCGGCTTCGCCATACAGGCGACGTGGCCTGCCCTCGGGAAGCAACAGGCCCGCAGCGGTAACGGCGGCCCATCCCGCCACCTGCGCCAACCCCGCACCGCTGCGCAGCGCCTTGCGATCGAGCCAGTGCGCGGTTTCCTCGATCGCTTCGAGCAAGCGCGGCTTGAGCGTGCCGTCCTGGCCAGCCAGAACCAGCGGAGCGTGCACCAGCCAAGCCATCAGCCGCAGGCCGGTGTTCTCCACATCCCACGCAGGGCCCTTGCCGGGGTGGGGATTGGCATCAAGCCAGCGTGCCGTGATCCGCTCGGCAATCGGGATACAATCCTCACGCGGCGCGCTTGCGGCGAGATCGGTCAGCCACGAAAAGCTGTGCACCATCCGTTCAAGACCGGGGCTGAGCCGCGCGCCCGGTTCCAGGTCAAGCTGCCCGATCGGCTGTTTCACCCCATGGGCGAGGAAATGGCCCGCGCGCAGGGCGATGCCCGCCGCACGATCACCAGTGACCGGGCTGTTGACCGTGGCCAGCACCCGGATCGGCGATGGCCGCCGGAACGGCGCGGCCAATGCATGCCCGGGAACGCCCATGCGATAGGCCAGCCGGATCAGCGCCTCACCCGGCTTGGCGCGCGGGGCGATTACATCGGTCAGCGCAAGAGCGCGGGATGTTGCGATCGTTTCTGCTGGGAATGCCGGAACGCCATCATCGCGCAGGACTTCTTCGGATTCGCCCAAGGCGATAGCCGAACGATCATCGCTCGATTCCAGCGCCTCGGCTTCACCCGCCTTGGCATGGCCGAACAGGGTTTCCATCATTCGCCCCCCTTGAGCGCCGCGATATTGGCGGCGTAGCAATCCGGTCCGCCCTTGAAGGTAGCCGATCCGGCGACCAGTACGTCCGCTCCCGCGTCGACACACAGCCGCGCGGTCTCGGCATTGACGCCGCCGTCCACTTCTAAATGGATTTCACGCCCGGTCGCCTCGATCATCGTGCGGATGCGGCGGATCTTTTCCAGCTGCGAATGGATGAAGCTTTGCCCGCCAAAACCCGGGTTGACGCTCATCACCAGCACCAGATCGACAAGATCCATGAGATTGTCGAGCACCTCCACCGGCGTGCCGGGATTGATCACCGCGCCTGCCTTCTTGCCCAGCGCCCGGATCGCCTGAAGCGTCCTGTGGACATGCGGCCCGGCTTCGGGATGGACGGTGATGATGTCCGCCCCCGCCTCGGCAAAGGCTTCGAGATAGGCGTCAACCGGTGAGATCATCAGGTGGACGTCAAAGGTCTTGGCGGTGTGCGGACGCAAGGCCTTGACCACATCGGGGCCAATCGTGAGATTGGGCACGAAATGGCCGTCCATGACGTCGATATGAATCCAGTCGGCACCAGCGGCATCGACAGCGCGCACTTCCTCGCCCAACCGCGCGAAGTCGGCGGAAAGGATCGAAGGAGAGATCAAGGGTGCTGGCATGGTTAACAAACGCGCCTTTTCGTTTGCATTTCGCCTTACGGCAGGCGCGAATCACGCAGCAAGCATCGCGCACTGGCTTTTCCCCCGTGGACTTGCGTAGAAACCCTCGGTTTTGGCGCGATCAAGGCATCGGATGAGCGCACCTTGACCAGCCAGTTCAGCCGCAATTCAGCCCGAAAACGGCAATAAGGTTTTAAATCAAAGAGCTGTTCCGTTCTATTTTGGGTGCGGAGAACGGCTCCCGGAAAAGGTTTCAGGAACTGCTACACATGACCACTTCGAATGCGAAGATGCGACATTTTGCGAGCGGAGCGATGGCGGTTGCGGCCCTTGCGCTTGGCGCCGCCGTGCCCATGCAGACTGCGCTTGCCCAGGCCGCTTCGACCGGGGACTATCGCAACATCATTTCGAACAACATGCGCTCCTGCGCGCCCGGTGCAGGCCCGGCGGTGCGGGTGACGATCAACGGCGTCAAGAATTCATCGGGCAAAGTCCGCGTGCAAGTCTATAACGGGACCAAGGCCGACTGGCTGGAAAGCGGACGCTGGCTCAACCGGATCGAAATGCCCGCACGCGAAGGGCGCATGACGGTGTGCATGCCCGTCCCGTCCAGCGGACCCTACGCCATTGCCGTGCGCCACGATGTCAACGGCAACGGATCGACTGATATCCGGACCGATGGCGGCGCGATGTCGAACGATCCTTCGATCAGCATCTTCAACCTTGGCCGTCCGGGGATCGAAAAAACCCGCTTCAACGTCGGCCAAGGGGTCGAAACCATCAACGTCACAATGCGGTATTTCGGCTGAAATCTCGCTTCAGCGCGGATTCTTGCGATGCTTGCGCAGGTCCCACAGCACCTTCGGAGCTGACAGGATCGGGTGACGTTCCCTGAACGGGGTGATCTCCACCGGCATCCCTGTGTGCCGTTCGATCTTCCACGCAGCGTAACGCGCCGCGCCTTCGAAAGTGGTGCTGGCCTTTGCCAGACGGGCGAAATTCAAAGGCTTGCCCAGACGCCGGCGCCGCTTCCACCAGATCCGGATGCGGCGCTGCTCACTCGCGGCGAGGCTGGGCGAGATGCGCTCGCCCTCGCGGCGGAACGAAACCCCGGCTGCCGCAAGGGCAAGCGGTAGTAACCCGGCGAAATGACCTTGATTGATGGTGAGAATATCGTTCTCACGCCCCGGCTTTTCGACCCTGAATTCCGCTTTGTAGGTGGCACGAAACAGCGCCCGCCAGTAATCCTCCGCAGTCCCGGTGACGGGGCCGATGGCGACGGCAAGCCGGGCTGCAGTCATCGCTGCAGCGGCAATCGCTTCTTCCACATGCTGTCGCGCCGCAGCGTCCGCAGACCAAACCAGAGCGCTGGGCTGCACGAAGCGCGCCCAGATCGTCGTGTCGGCAAGCTCGCCTGCTGCAGCCTCGGCAAAGGTCGAAAGCGCCATTGTCGCTACCTTGGCGCGCAGAGTCTGCCCCTCGTGCGGCCTTTCGTGATAGCTCACCCGCGGCCAGATACGCTCGCGCTGCTCACCGGGCAAAAGCACGTAGAAATCAAGCACCCCTTCAAGCGATCGGGTGCGCAGGTTCGAGCCGTAAAACAGGACTGCCAACGCGCCCTGTTCGGTTGCCAGCGCCTCGGCAAAGGCACGCACGGCGGGGTCGATCGGTGCATCAAGGCTCGCTGCGATGCGCGACGCCAGTGTTTCGTGATGGTCTCGGGTTTCGGCCATGGGCCGGGCCTTGGCCTCAAGGAGTTACGAATTCAAGTTCCGGCCCCTGCGCGATCCGGTATTTGCCGGCGGGGAAGGCTTCGCCATCGAAGATGAACTGGTCATCGATATCGAGCGTGAATTGCGGCGTGCTGACCTGGTGGATACCGTTCTCGCGCTGCCGCTTCGACACCTTGCCGCGCAGGACAGCAGGCACCATCATCGTCGCGCGCCGCGGAATCTGATCGAGCGCGACCAGCTTCAACCCCTTGCAAAGATTGCCGAACGGCCTGATCCCGGCAGGCAGGTTCTCCAGCGTGGTGGCAAACAGCAGCTGGCGCCATTCCGGATCGCCCTGCCCGCTGTGCTCCATCGGGGCTTCGGCATTGCCGAGCGCAATCTTCATCCGCGCGCCACGGCGCCACGGATTGGCGCGTGAGGCGAACAGCCATTGCAGGAACCCCCACATGACCGTGACCGCAACCGCCATCGAATTGAACGCGCCCAGCCGGTGCGCGCTTTGGCCGGCCTGCGTCGCAGTGGTGAATGCCCCTGCCCCCAGAATGAAGCCCAGCACCCGGCTGCTTGCATCGTCACCGGCAAGCGAAATCTCTATCGGGCGGCGAATGGTGCGGTTGCCATTTTCCACCGCATCAATCGCGTTCTGGAGCGTCCAGTCGGTGGGAACCCCGAGATCGACTGTCAGGGCGTTTGTCTTGCCTTTGGGCAGCACGGCAATCGCGGGCCAGTGATCGCCGAAAATCCCGGCTCCACAGGTAAGCACATCGCGCACCGTCCCATCGCCGCCATTGATTACCAGCAGATCAATCTCGCGTTCGGCCAGTTCGGCCAGCGCCGAGGGAAGCTGCGATCGGTCACCCGGTTGCGCAATATGGACATGCGGACTGATGCCGCAGTCGAAATCGGCACCCTGATTGCGGTGGCTGCGCGGATTGTAGATCACGCCGACGCGCGGCGCCTCGCCCGGCTCACGCTGGCGGCGCGGGCGTGAATCCGCAGCTTCGCGGGCGTCCACCCGCGGCAGTTGTGCAAATTCATAAATAGGCGTCGCCATCAGCGTCCTTTAGTTAGCCACCCGGTATAATTCCACTGCGATGTTGCCATCGGACTGCAATATTCGTGCGGTGTCGCAGCGGGGTTACAACCGCGTCAGGGCTTTTGAGCGAGCGCGATTTGCCGTGTGAGGCACGGTATTGTGGCTGTGCATTCGGACTGGTTTCGCGGCAGATCGACGCTAATCTCGCCCCATGTTGACAGAATCGCTGCTCCAATCCGCCAGCCAGCTCGCCCCGCAGGTCATTGCGTTGCGCCGTGCGATCCATGCCGAACCTGAATTGGGCCTCCACTGCCCGATGACGATGGCGAAGGTGCGCGAAGCTTTGGCCGATTTGCCGCTCGAATGGCGCTCGGGCCCTTCAACCACAGGTGCGGTGGCGACCTTGAAAGGCGGCAAGGCCGGCGAGGGCTCGCCCCGCGTGCTGCTGCGCGGCGATATGGATGCGCTGCCGATGGACGAAAAGACCGACCTCGATTTCGCCTCCATCATTCCGGGCCGGATGCACGCCTGCGGGCATGACACGCATACGGCGATGCTGGCGGGGGCGGCGCGGCTGTTGGCGGCAAAGCGAGAGGAGCTGGCCGGCTTGGTCGATTTCATGTTCCAACCCGGGGAGGAGGGGCACCACGGCGCGCGGTTCATGCTTGATGACGGGCTGATCAATCCGCTGCCTGACGCGGCCTTTGCCCTGCATATCATGCCCAACGCCCAGTTCGGCGTGCTCGCCGGGCGCGCCGGTCCGCTTATGGCGGCCGCCGACCAGTTCACCATAACGGTCCGCGGCAAGGGCGGCCATGCCTCCATGCCGCATGATTGCGCCGATCCTGTCCCCGCCGCCGCCGCGATCATAGGCGCGATTCAGGCGATGGTCACCCGGCGCTTCAACGCGGCCAGCGCTGTCGTTATCACCGTGACCAAGATCTCTGCCGGCACGACATTCAACGTGATCCCCGATGATGCGGTGCTTCAGGGGACGATCAGAACCCTGTCTCCCGAACATCGTGCCAAGGTGCATGGCCTGCTGCGCGAAACCGCCGAGCACATCGCTCGCGGCCATGGCGTTAGCGCGGACTGCAAGATCGTGCAGGGCTTTCCCGTTACTCTTTGCGATGAGAGCGCGGTGCAGCTGGGCGCAAAGGTGGCGCGCGAAATCGGGGGTGCCGAAGGCTGGCGCGATCTGCCCGCCCCGATCATGGGAGCCGAGGACTTCTCCTACATCCTGGAGAAAGTGCCTGGAGCGATGTTCTTCCTCGGCGTAGCTCCTGACGGCGACAATTGGAGCCAGTGCTGCGCAATCCATTCGCCGCGGATGCACGTCGACGAGGGCGCTTTGCCGCGCGGCGTAGCCATGCTGGCCGGCTGCGCGCTCGAATTCATCGAAAACGGCTTTGCCGATAGCTCTGGACAGTGATGATTGGCAGCCCCGGCCATAGGGGTCCACGGTAATGGAACACGACCCCACATGCCCCTGGGAGCGAGGCGCTCCTGCGGGGGAAATGCAAGCTCAAACCGCCAAAATTGCGGGGTTTTGGTAACCGTCAGCGAACTGTGATGAATGATGAAATGGTGCCCAGAAGAGGACTCGAACCGCTCTCAGAATGTCGCAAAACTGCGAGAATCTTGACCTTGGTTACTTAAGTGAGGCCCCCGTTGGTGCCCCCAGAATGTATTTTTGCCAGAGGATTTGGGTCCCATCCTCGAAAAAGTCTAATGATTTCAATAGGCGTCTTTTAACGCAGAATGCGTCTGATTTCCAGCAAATTTGCATGGCCGACCAGCTCCGAAAAAGGGGATGCTAAGTGAAACGATAATCAACTCTGCTACAATGCTGCTCGCCGCATTGAGGAGGAGAATCGGCGTTTGCTTATCGCACCTGAAGATCCCGGTTCCGAAACCATTCGGGTGCCTGTCCTCAAGGTCTTTGACGGCGATGGCTTCCTAACCCGTATCGACAACCCCCGACGAGGAGCAAGCCTTGAAGTGACAATCAGGCTGGGGTTCATCGACGCGCCGGAAATGGAGCAGCCTGGAGGCATCGAGGCGCGTGACTTCCTTCAATCGCTCATTGGCGGAAGGCATGTCGATCTAGGCCGTGTTGACAAAAGGGATTCCCAAACGCCCCATGTTCTGATTCAAGACTGCTTTTTGAGGAGCAGTCATGGGTCGCGGGGATTTGTCGGATGCGGAATGGGAACTGATCGGGCCGCTACTTCCGCCTGAGCGGGGTCGCTGGGCGCGGCCAGCTGGCGATAATCGACGCTTCCTCAACGGCATGCTCCATGTGTTGCGGGTCGGCTGTCCCTGGCGCGACATGCACGAGCGGTATGGCAAGTGGAACTCGGTCTATGTCCGGTTCCGGCGCTGGGCCGAACAAGGTGTCTGGGATGCACTCCTGCAAACGCTGGTCGATCTGGGACTGACCGACGATTGGCAGCACATGATCGACAGCACCAGTGTTCGCGGCCATGTCTCGGCGGCGGGCGGAAAAGGGGGGCTTGTGCGAACGCTCTTGGTCGATCGCGCGGCGGCTTTACGAGCAAGATCCACGCCCGCTGCGACAATCAGGGACTGCCTCTCGGCTTCATCCTGACCGGTGGCGAAGCCTCCGACTACACTGCAGCCGAGCCGCTCATGGAGATCCCCATCGCCACGCCCAAGGCGCTGCTGGCGGACAAGGGATACGACGGTAATCGCTTCCGGGAAAGCCTGCTGATCCGGGGCATCCTGCCGATCATCCCGCCCCGCTCGAACCGCAAGGTGCCCGAGCACCCCGACTATCGCCGCTACAAGGACCGCAACCGCATCGAGCGCATGTTCGGCAAGCTCAAGCAGCAGCGTCGCATCGCCACCCGTTACGACAAGACCATCCTATCGTTCGAAAGCTTCCTCAACCTCGCCGCCGCCCGCCTATGGCTGAAGTCTTTTGTCAACACGGCCTAGCCATTCTGATGAAAATGGACACTGGCGGCATTGTCGATCGCCACAAGCGGATCGTAGCCGTGCCCTATTTGCGGATGGATCAGAGCAATGACCCGGCTTCCCGGCTCGGGCAATTCTTTCGGGGACTGACTGCTCCATCTCACCGCAACATCGAATTGGAAATGATCCTCAATGGATGGGCATGGGTGCTCGATCGCTATGGACCCGATGAAAGCTACTTCCAGGCGCTTGACGATGCTCAGCGAAATCGACGTGGTATCTGGGCGAATGACGACAACGTGCATCCCTGGGAGTTCAAGAAGCAGCGCTACAGGGCTCGTCGGGCGAAACCAAAGCCTGCTCCACAAACGCCGCTCTTTGACGTACCTGAGTCAGCAATCTCGTGTCCGATGAAAGGCTGCGATGGCCAGCTCGTCGAGAGGAGCGGGCGTTTCGGGAGTTTTCTCGGATGCACGAATTTTCCGAGATGCCGTCACTCGCGCAATTTGAATGGATGACTGGAGTGAGCTCTAAGGGATCGCAGCGATGTCCGAGCGCGTCTGCAATCGAGGGGCTTTTATCCCGCAAAACGCGATTTTCGAAAAATGCGGGATAAATCGCGGATTGGCCCTCTGCGTTCTTCCTATGTTCGAACATTCTTGTTTTGCTAACGCATGAAGCGTATATTCTCACCCTGAGATCGATTCCGCAGGTTTAAGATGAGCAACCTAGCTGCACAGGTTCTGGCAACGGTGAACGCCCCCTATGGGGCGAACCATTCCGCTCACCAACTCGCAACGCTTATCGCTGACCCATCGAGTGTGGCAACGTGTGACGCCAGCGTCTTCGCTTTTTTCTCAGAGGTGACACCAGCTGCACAGAAAGCCTTCATGGCTGAAATGAAGGTCGATGAGGATATGGCGAAAGCTGTCGCTAGTCAGTTTTCCAAGATGGCTGGGTACTCGCTGCCTCTGGCAGCCTGAGAAAGTGATCTCGCCTCGACAGCAGCCGAGCCAATGGCCGCTTTTATTTGATTTGGCATCCGACATCATCGCGCGAACCACCGAAGCCGTTGGCCGCGAGCCAGATTGGTCGTTCGGAGGTGGGACGGCATTGATGCTCCAGATCGATCATCGCGAGAGCCATGACATCGACCTCTTCCTTTCCGATCCCCAATTCCTCCCTTACCTCAATCCCGAGACGCAGGGGTTTGAGCTCGAACGAATGCCGGACACCTACAAAACAGACGGCGCAGGTTCCCTCAAACTGATCTTCGAGGACATTGGTGAAATCGACTTCATTTGCTGTGCCGACATTACGCCAGAGCCATCACAGGTCCGTGAGCTACGGGGGCGAACAATCCGGCAGGAAACTCCGGCAGAGATAGTTGCTAAGAAGGTCTACTATCGCGGTGCATCGATGCAGCCACGCGATATGTTCGATATCGCGGCCACCAACGAAAAGCTGGGCCAGGACTACGTGATCAATGCCCTCCGCGAATGTGGAGTTGATCGATGTAAGAATGCCCTTCGAGCTGCGGAGAATATGAAGCCTGAGTTCGCTAGCTCAATCATCAAGCAACTCATGTATCGCGATCATACTGGTCACTTGGTTGAGGAAGCGCAGGCGATTACAGTGCAGCTGTTGCGTGCAACGCTAGGCGCCTAGGGCTCCCCTCGCTCAGCCCCAATATCCGCCCATTCAAGAACCAGCTTGTCACCCTTCACACGGGGCAAGGCCTTGCGTGGAATGAGCTTCCCGCGAACTTCGAAGTCAGACGTGATCTTGACCAGAAAGACCATGCTGAAGTTCCGTCTGAGGTTCAGCGTGACCCGGTCATTGCTCTTGAAGGGCGTGATTGTCTTGACCTCGACCAGGTCATTGCCGAGCCGTCCGTCAGATCCTTGAGCGTAGTTGCGGTGCAGCTTGATGCCGTGCGTGATCGCCCCGTAGAGTTCTCCGATATCGCCATACACCTGCAGGTGCTTGCCCGTGTGCATGTGATACTGCTCTGCGGTGCAGATCAGGTCCTCGAATATCGAGACCAGCGACAGATCGGCATTGGGATATTTTGCCCGCCATTCCTTGTACTGGATTTGCTCATTGATCTCATCCCAGCTGATCCATTCGCCATCATCCCAGATGGCATTGTCCGGCCCAAGTTGCTGCATCCCAAATCCGCTAACGTGTAAAGATTTTCGCGTTTTCTTTGCATGTCCGCATCAACGTGCAAAGCGAGAGCGCGTTTGCTTGTCATGTCGGCTCAAGCCGCGATTCACGCAAAAACCGGTCTCCCGCTGCACCAGAAACGTAGATTCGCACCTGCATTGGCCCGGAGCGGACACCAGCGGGAAAAATTCTTTCAGTCCCGGACTGTCCATAGCGATCCAACATCGTCCACCCGCCAATGCGGAACGGCATTAGTTCTATTTTTGTTCTTTCCTACAGCATTGCGCTTCGCATAGCATTGCTCGCGTCACCGAAGCTTGGTGGCGCTGAGTTGAACGTCTTATCGCACGGTTCGCAACGGCAATTTGAAGGACAACCCATCGTCGTGGGGGAACACGGCTTCGGTGACAGAACCTTGAAGCAAAGGAATCTGTCGTGCCGAATACTGAACTACTCACCTGCCATGAGGTCATGCGCCTCACGGGCATTCGCAGCCGGACAACGATCTGGCGACGCATCCGCCGGGGTGCCTTTCCTCATCCCATCGACATTGGCGGCGGACGTATCCGCTGGCGTTCCACTGACATCGAGGAGTGGATCGAGGCCCTCCCCCTGCGCAGCTATTGACCCCTCCAAGGCGGGCAATGGCCCGCAGAAAGCATCTCCCCCATGTGTATCCTTTCCCTGATCAACGCCGCCCTGCAGAAGCATGGCTGGCTGATCGCTCGCCTTCCGAGCGACGAAGAAGAGCGCACGGCTCAGCTCGTCGAATTGCTCGTTGAAGACAATGCCGATGGGCGCGCCCGTCGCCACACATTGCATCCCTGGCTCTGGTACGAACGCCCGGTCCGGGAGCGGTTTGAGGGACAAGATTGTTGCCTCACTGTCGAGGGACCGATCTACCGGAGCCGGGACGGGACCGGGTATCCGCTTGGCAGCCAGCTTCGTACCGAATTCGGGTGGCTTGACCTCGCGCCAGAAGAGACCAACGCAATCGCAGACGAAGTTCGATCAGCGATCGACCTTGCACTGCTTCGCTGGTTCACACGCCCTGATATGGCGGAACGCAAGTTGCCTTCGCGCCAGTCCCGCGAACGCTACTTTGACGACGATATCGCCCGCAATCTGATCCTGTCTGCGACGCCTCCAACGGCAAGCATGGAGCAAGACGCCCATGTCAATTGACCGGAGAAAGACTGGAGAAAGAAGGGGCCACGATACTGTGTATCGGACCCGCAATTTCCAGACACACCCCACGCACGTGTGCATCAAGGATTTCTGCGGGTTTGAAGGGATGCGGATAGCATCGCGTTCAGGCCATTTGCCCAAGACCCGCGCAATTCCGCCATTCTTTGCGATGGCGGATAGCATCTCCACCGGAGCGGACCGATGAGCGCGCGGGCGCAGACGGTGCGCCTCAGTCCGTCGCAATACCGGATGCTGGCTGACTTCGCAAAGCGTCGCGGTCTTTCCGAATACGCCATGCTGGCGCGGGTGGTGGAAGCAGGTTTTCTCGCCATGCTTCACGGCACCGACAAGGAGACCGATCTTGCCGAACTGGCGCGCGAGATCGGGGCAATATCGGAGCGCTTGGCTGAGGCTGAACGCGTGCTCGATCGCACCCTGTTCACGGCCTGTGCTGCCTACGCTTACGCCCGCCATGCGGCACTGGGAACGAAGAAATCCGACGAGACAATTGCAATCGAAGCGCGCGCTGCTTTCGAGCGCCAGCGCTCGCTTGCCCTGGAGATTGAGCCATGAACTCCAACATCGATTTTGTCACCCGCGCCCATGCCCTTTGGCGCGTGCGTATGGCGCATTGGCAGCAACGCTTCGGCTTCTTTGCCAAGCTCCTTCTTTTCAGCTGCGTCGCAGGAGCGATCATCACCCCGCTGCTCCGACTTGGTCCGGAAGAGATAGCTGCTGTGGGTCACTTCATTGGAGCAAAGGCATTCTCATTGCTGGGCGAGTTCGCAGGCAAGGATTTCGATATGAGGATCACCGTCAACGGCGAGAGGCTGATCGTCCCCGCTTCCGTTATTGCCAACGATCCCGCAACTGCCGCGAACTTCCTCTGGACTGTGAAACAGGTAATTGGAGGCACGCTCGCGGGGCTGGCCATCGGCATTTTCCTATCGGTTGTGGTCAAAAGATCGATGTCTGAGCAAGGCAAGGATACGCTCGCCGACAGGGTCATTGGTGGTACCTGTGTGGCGGATGAAGCGGATGTGGCTGCGCAGACCACTCTGCTTAGTGGCAGGGATGCATTGCGCATCGGTCCAGTCCCCGTCCCGCGCCGGATCGAGACCCGGCACTTCGCCTTTCTCGGCACCACCGGCAGCGGCAAGACCACTGCCCTTCGCCAGATGCTCGACGGCATCGAAAGGCGCGGCGAAGCGGCGCTCGTCTATGACACTTCGGGCGAGTTCATCGCGCACTATTACAACCCCGCGCGCGGGGACATCATCCTCAACCCCTTCGATGCGCGCTGCGCCTTCTGGACTCCATTCGACGAGATATCGCACCCCGCCGATGCAGACCGGATAGCGCGCCAGCTGGTCTCGGAAACCAGCAGCCAGGATGATGATGTCTGGCTTGAGACAAGCCGTATTCTTGTCGCCAATATGATGCGCTCCTTATGGGCGGAAAAGAACTGCAGCCTCGAAGCCTTGCTGGAAGCCCTACAGGTCAAAAGCAAAGAGCAGTTGAAGGAGTGGCTGGGACACACATCATCGGCCCGCACCTTTGCCAACGACGCCGACCGCGCCACCGGCAGTGTGCTGTTCATGCTCGCCAAGGCGGCGAACCTGATCCAGTTCCTGAAGGTCGAGGATGAGGGAGAGGAGCGCTTCGCTTTCCGCGATTTCATTGCGAAGCTGGATGAGTGCGAGGGTGCAAAGCCCTGGATCTTCGTCCCCCGCAAGGAAGACTATTTCGAAGCGTCCAAGCCGCTGATGGCGTGCTGGCTCGAATGCGCGGCAAGCGCGGTGCTGGGTCTGTCGCCATCGCCAGACCGCCGCATCTGGTTCGTGCTCGACGAGCTGGCCGACCTGCCGCGTGTCGAGAACCTGGCTCGCCTTCTGCCCGAAGGCCGCAAGTTTGGCGCAGCGATCGTGCTTACCTTCCAGGCGCTCGGGCAGATGCGTAATCGCTACGGTGCCAACATCGCCGAGGCCATGCTGGCCTGCTGCAACACCA
Organism: Erythrobacter sp. Dej080120_24; assembly: GCF_036322605.1. GTDB lineage: Bacteria > Pseudomonadota > Alphaproteobacteria > Sphingomonadales > Sphingomonadaceae > Erythrobacter > Erythrobacter aurantius. Next base: position 499,672 of record NZ_AP027262.1, on the reverse strand, counting down.
AGCTGTTCCTGCAAACGGTCGATCAGGAAACGCGCAAGTGGGCGAGCGAGACCATCGGCCAGTGCGAAGTGGAATTGCGCGTTGCCACCGACACATTGTCGATTGGCAGCGAGGTGCCGCGCACGACCATCGCCACCCAGCGTCAATTCCGCCCTGCCGTGCTCGAAAGCGAACTGCGGCTAAGCCCGCATCAGGGCTATCTGCTGCTTCCCGACGGACTGCCTGTCGCGCGCATCGGTCTTACCGCCGATCACATCACCCGGCGTGGCGAGCCGCGTCAGCCCGGTTACGTTCCAGGCGATCCGGCGGGCACGCTGTGGAGCCGAGTCAGCGAGATCGCCAAAGGTGCAGAGCCCGATGCCAAACCGGGACCGGTCTGATGGTCGCCTCGGTCTCGGCCCTGTCGAGTGCCGGTCAGGCCGCAAGCTATTACGAGGCCGACGATTACTACGCCGAAGGCGGCATGGCTCCGTCCGAATGGTTTGGCGAGGCAGCAGAGAAACTCGGGTTTTCGGGCGAGGTCGATCGCGAGAAGTTTGCCGAGTTGCTCGAAGGCAGGATTGCCGGACAGCAACTGGGCACAACGCGTGATGGCAAGGTCGAGCATCGGCCAGGCTGGGACATCACCCTGTCCGCGCCCAAGTCGGTCTCGATCATGGCCGAGGTCGCCGGAGACAAGCGGCTGATCAAGGCGCATGGCGCGGCGGTGAAAGTGGCTTTCGCCCATGTCGAAAAGCACATGGCGGCAACGCGAATCAGGCAGGGCGGCGAGGTCCGACGCGAGGCGACCGGCAATCTCGCCGTCGCCACTTTCCGACATGCCACAAGCAGGGCACAGGACCCGCAGCTGCACACCCACGGCGTGATCATCAACGCCACACAGGACAAGGACGGCTACTGGCGAAGCCTTGAACCCCGCGCCTTCTACCAGCTGCAAAAGGAAATCGGCGCGATCTACCGGCAGGAGCTGGCGCACGGTGTTGCCGCGCTGGGATACAAGATCGAGGCCGGGAAAGACTCGCTGTTCGAGATCGCAGGCGTTCCTGAGAAGGCCATCGATGCGCTGAGCCAGCGCACAGCAGCAATCGATGCCCGGCTTGCTGAGCGCGGCACGAGCCGCGCGGAGGCGAGCGCCGCCGAAAAACAGATTGCTGCGCTCGCTACCCGCGAGGCCAAGGCCAGTGTGGATCATCGCGCGCTGCGCACCGACTGGCGGGAGACTGCCGATGCCAACGGGTTCGACAAGGCAACGCGAGACAGGCTGATCGGTGAAGCGAGGGAGCGGGCGCGGAGCAGCGAAGCAACTGCCAGCCCGGAATTGCTCGCGCGGCAGGCGGTAACCTGGGCCGCTACGAAGCTGTCCGAGCGAGAGGCAGTGTTTTCGGCGAGCACGCTGGCGCGCGAGGCGGGGGACTTTACCTTTGGCAAGGTCGGGCACCGCGCAATCAGCGCAGCCATTGCCGAGGCTGGAAAGCGCGGCGAGCTTGTCCCGCGCACTTTTCTTGACCGACGTGGGGCGGAGTTTGTCGGGTTCACGACGCCGAGGGCCATCGAAACCGAACGCGCCATGTTGCGGCTTGAGGAAGCCGGACGCGGCATGGTGCAATCGCTCGCCAGTCCGGTGGCGGCAGCACGAACCATCGAGCGGGCTGCACGACAATCCGCGCGCTCCGGCTTTGCCTGGACCGAGGACCAGAAACGGGCGACCGCAGACCTGCTCACTTCGCGCGACCGCGTTGCTGCTGTCCAGGGCTACGCCGGGACTGCCAAAACCACCACAGTTCTCGCCACCTACGCGCGCGAGGCGCGGCGGCATGGGCTTGCCGTAACCGCGCTTGCGCCAACCGCATCGGCAGCCACTGTCCTGGGTGAGGCCCTGAGTCTGCGCGGTGACACCGTGGCGCGGCATCTGCTCGCGCCAGAAGCAAAGACGGCAAGGAAGGATGCCGTTTGGATAGTCGATGAAGCCTCGATGCTCTCGGCGCACGACATGGCGAAACTCATGACCCGCGCCGACAAGGCCCGAGCCCGCCTTGTGCTGGTGGGCGACGTCAAGCAGTTGGGGTCGGTCGGAGCGGGGGCGGCCTTCGCTCAGTTGCAGCAGGTTGGCATGGCGACCGCAAAGCTTGCAGAGGTGGTCCGGCAGACCAATGCTGGGACCCGCGAAGCCGTCATGGCTTCGATTGAGGGCCATGCAGGCAAGGCTCTTGCCGCGCTGGAACGTGGCGGCGGCAAGGTGATCGAGGGCGCAACGCCGGATGAGCGCCTTGGGGCGATGGCCCGGCACTATCTGGCCCTGACGCCAGCAGAGCGCGCCCGAACGCTGGTAATCGAGCCATCGCGCGAAGGCCGGGACAGGCTCACTGCCATGATCCGCGCAAAGCTGACCGAGCGCGGCGAGCTGTCGGCGGATACGGTCCAATTCCACGCTCTTGAAGCGAAAGGCCTGACCCGTGCCGAAGCGCGCGAGGCGGCCAGCTATGCCATCGGCGATGTTATCCGGTTCAGCCGCGACTATGCCGAGAAAGGTGTGCGGCGAGGCGAAAGCTTCGCGATTGCCGCTATCGACCCCGAGCGCGGGCGCATTGCTCTGGAAGGCCGTAATGGCCGGTCGCTTGACTGGCATCCCCGACAGTGGGGCGCTGGCAAAACCGAGGTGTTCGAGCCGAAACCGATGGGGCTGCGCACCGGCGACCGCGTGCAGTTCACACGCAACGACCGCGAGACGGGGCGGGTCAACGGGTTGGGCGGGTCCGTCACCAGCATCGATTCCGACCGTGGCCTGGCAACAGTGAAACTCGCCAACGGTCGCGAGCAAAAGCTCGATCTTTCCGATCCTCGCGATACTCATTTGCGCCATGCCTACGTCCAGACTGCACACGCCGCCCAGGGCCAGACCGCCGAGCGCGTCCTGATCCACGCCGATAGCCGTTCCACCAATCTGGTCGATCAGAAGATGCTCTATGTCGCTCTGTCGCGCGCCAAGGCCGAGGCTGTGGTTTTCACCGACGATAAGGACCGGCTTGTCCGTGCGATTTATGAGCGCGCGGGTGAGAAGCAGACGGCCATGACCGCGAGCACTCCGGAGGCCGGAAAGTCAAAGACAATGGGTGCTGGGTTGGGCTGATCAAGCGGCTTGGCGGCGGCAGGCCATGGCGTCCTTCGTCCTGGCGTTGGAATGAACTGCTCCTCTTCGACAGGCCGTGCCGGGCAGATCAACAGCCTGCCCGCTCCATTCGGGCTGAAGCCCTCCCGTGTTGCCTGTTTCGCGTAACCGCTGACCCGCCCGACCAATCCGGCCCGTCCCTTCATCCGCGTTCCCAACGATTGGACGAAGGATTTTCACCATGGCTAGCACCACAACCGCCAGCATCTACGACACGATCACCAACCAGATCATCGCTGCCCTTGAACGCGGCACGGACACATTCTCGCTCCCTTGGCATCGCAGCATCGCACCGCTTTCGCGCCCCATGAATGCGGCGACTGGGAAAGCCTATCGCGGCGTCAACGTACTTGCCCTTTGGGCCAGCGCCGAAGCGCAAGACTTCGGGCATTGTCTTTGGGCAACCTATCGCCAGTGGCAGTCGCTTGGTGCCCAGGTTCGCAAGGGCGAAAGGGCTTCGCCCATCGTGTTCTACAAGATCTTCGACAAGCGCGAGGACGATCAGGCCGAGGAAAGAGACAGTTCGACCCGTATCTTCGCGCAAGCCTCGCACGTGTTTAACGCTAGCCAGGTCGAAGGCTATACCCTGCCGGAAGTGGCGCATGGCGAAGACTTCGATCCTATCCCGCAGGCGGATGCCTTCGTTGCGGGCACAGGTGCCAGCGTGCGCATCCATGGCGACAGCGCCCACTACACCCCCTCTACCGACACGATCACCATGCCAGACCGCGAGCGGTTCTTCGCAACGGCCAGCGGCAGCGCGGCGCAGAACTGGTACGCAACCTTGATGCACGAGCTCATCCATTGGTCTGGCGCTGATCACCGCCTTGCGCGAACGTTTGGGAAACGGTTCGGTGACGATGCCTATGCGATGGAAGAACTGGTGGCCGAGCTTGGTTCAGCCTTCCTTTGCGGCGACCTTGGCCTTTCCACCAGCCCGCGCCCGGATCACGCCAGCTACCTCGCCAGCTGGCTAAAGGTGCTCAAGGCCGACAACCGGGCAATCTTCAGCGCCGCTAGCGCGGCGGCGAAGGCTGCTGAATTCTTGAGCTCGGATTAGGTCGAGCAATACGTTGAGAGAATTTGCGGTCCGGTCTATCGTCCTCCAGAGACGGCAGACCGGCTGCGAACATCATTTCGAAGTATTATCATGAATCTAATCAAGTCTAAGCAGCGCGTTGTCGATCACGGGGAGGTATTCACACCGCCTTGGCTGGTCGAGAAGATGCTCGATCTTGTGAAGGGTGAGACGGAGCGGATTGATTCCCGCTTTCTTGAACCCGCCTGCGGCAGCGGCAATTTCCTCGTGCCGATCCTGCAACGCAAGCTGGCCGCCGTAGAACTGAAATTCGGCAAGTCCGACTTCGAGAAACGGCATCATGCCCTGCTCGGCCTGATGTGCTGCTACGGCATTGAGTTGCTGGCCGACAATATCGCGGAATGCCGCGCCAATATGCTGGAGGTTTTCGCGGGTTATCTGGCGCTGGATGCAGATGACGATCTTTATCGTGCCGCCTTTCACGTCCTTTCGCTCAATCTCGTTCACGGCGATGCGATGACGATGCGCGCGATTGATGACGCACCGATCCGCGTGGTCGAATGGGGTTATCTGGGCAAAGGGAAATTCCAGCGCCGCGATTTCCGGCTTGATGTGCTGACCGGCATGGCGAGTTTCAGCGCCGAGGATTCCCTGTTTTCGACATTGGGCAAGCACGAGATATTCACGCCTTCGCAGACATATCCGCCGATGAGCGTGCGCGATCTTGCAGCGACGACTGACGGAATGGGGGCGAGCGCATGATTGAACAGGCCAGCTTTGCACTGCGCGGACGCAACCCCGATGTGCTGACCTGCATCGCCAACCTTTCAAATGATGAGGTGTTCACCCCGCCGGAGTTCGCCAACCGGATGCTGGATACGCTGGCAGAGGCATGGGCGGAAGACAATGATGGCGCGAGCATCTGGGCCGACAGTTCGGTCAGGTTTCTGGACCCGTTCACGAAATCCGGTGTCTTTCTGCGGGAGATCGCCAAGCGGTTGATCGCTGGTCTTGAAGCGGAAATCCCGGATTTGCAGACCCGCGTTGACCATATCCTGACGCAGCAGGTTTTCGGGATCGGCATCACCCGACTTACCAGCTTGCTGGCGCGCCGCAGCCTCTATTGCTCCAAGCACGCGACCGGGGAGCATTCTGTCGCCACGGCATTTGCCAATGACGATGGCAATATCTGGTTTGAACGGACCGAGCATACTTGGGATGGTACGAAATGTGCGTTTTGCGGCGCTAGTAGAGAGGTGTTCGATCGGGGTGAGGAAATGGAGACGCATGCATATGCATTCATCCACACTGATGAGATCAAGATCCGGCTTGGCGAGATTTTTGGAGATGAGATGCAGTTCGACGTGATTATTGGCAATCCGCCATATCAGCTAGACGATGGAGGTTTCGGAACCAGCGCTGCTCCCATTTACCAGTTGTTCGTGGAGCAAGCGTTGGCGTTGGAGCCGAAATTCGCCGCATTTGTCACCCCATCACGTTGGATGACTGGCGGTAAAGGGTTGGACAAATTTCGAGAGCGCATGCTGACTGACAGACACTTGCGTGCAATTGTCGATTTCCCGAAGCTCTATGAAGCTTTCCCCGGCGTCAAAATTCGGGGTGGCATTTCATATTTTCTGTGGGCTGGTGATTACTCCGGTCCTTGCCGATTTCAGACCATGTGGGACGGACAGCCCACTGGGCCAGCGGTTGAGCGCTATCTGGACGATTACGATGTTTTGGTTCGGCGGAATGAAGCGGTGCCGATCCTCGAAAAGGTCAGAACGGCAAATGAACCAACCCTCAGTAGTCGCGTCTCAACTGGAAAACCATTTGGGTTCCGAACCTTTTTTCATGGAAAGCCCACGGACGCAGGGCTGAATGACCCCGTGAAGCTTTTCGGCTCGCAGAAAATTAGCTGGATTGAGCGCGCTGAAATCACCACGAATCCACAATGGGTAGACTCTTGGAAAGTACTGATGACAGCAGTTCAGGGTACGAGCGCTGCTGTTGAGACCAAGTTTCTCAGTAAGCCCATTGTCGCTGAGCCTGGAACCGCTTGCACAGAAACGTATCTCGTGGCGGGTTATTTTGACGATGAGACGATGGCGAGAAACTATGCAGGCTATCTCCGCACCCGCTTCGTTCGATTTCTCGTGTCTCTTCGCAAGGCGACACAACACGCCACTCGTGACGTTTATGCGTTCGCCCCGGATTTGCCATTAGACCAAGCATGGACCGATGAGTTACTATACCAGCGCTACGGGCTGACGGCAGATGAGATTGCGTTTATCGAGTCACAGGTTGCCGCACATGAAGATGCATGGGTAGACGAAGCTGTGTCAAAAGACGCCGCTGATGAATAAGCCTACAATCGACGAAATCCTGACCCCGAAACCCGATGCGCGCCCGCGCATCTATGCCTATTCCATTGCGGATGAGGCGCATGACGGGTTGCTCAAGGTTGGCCAGACCACGCGCGACGTGAAGCAGCGGATTGCCGAGCAGTTAAAGACGGCAGCGATTGCAAATTACACCATCGAACTCGACGAGCCCGGCGAAGCCGATGACGGGTCGATCATCACCGATCATGCCGTGCGCGATGCACTCAAGCGCAAGGGTTTTGCGAATCCGCAACTCGAATGGATGCGATGTTCGCTGGCCGATGTGAAAACCGTGCTGGCCGAACTGCGCAGCGGTCAGCAATTCACCGGCACGCATCACGAGGATTTTCCGCCGCGCAAGGAGCAGTTGGAAGCGGTCGAGCAGACCCACGCCTATTACCATTCACGCTGGCAGCAGGATGCCAATTCCGTTCCCCGCTTCCTGTGGAACGCCAAGATGCGTTTCGGCAAGACCTTCACCAGTTATCAGCTTGCCAAGAAACTTGGGGCGAAGCGGGTGCTGGTGCTGACCTTCAAACCCGCCGTCGAAGATGCCTGGCAGACTGACCTTGAATCCCATGTCGATTTCGACGGGTGGCAGTATCTCTCCCGCAATTCCGGTCGCGATCCGAGCCAGATCGATGGTGACAAGCCGGTGGTCTATTTCGGCTCGTTCCAAGACCTGCTGGGGCGCGACAAGGCCGGGAATATCAAGGCCCGCAACGAATGGCTCCACACGATCGACTGGGATTTGGTCGTGTTCGACGAATATCATTTCGGCGCATGGCGCGAGACGGCCAAGGAGCTTTTCGAGGGCGAGGATGCAGGCGAGGCCAAGAAGGAAGCCAAGCTGGAATATGCCGATGGTCTGGATGATGTGAACGAAGACCTTGGTGTCATGTCGGAAAGCGAAACCGACTTTCTGCCGATTACCACGCGGGCATACCTCTATCTTTCTGGCACACCCTTCAAGGCGCTGGCCACGGGCGAGTTCATCGAAGAGCAGATATTCAACTGGACCTACACGGACGAGCAGCGCGCCAAGGAAGAATTTGCCGCTCAGCATCCGGGTCAGCGCAATCCTTACGGCGCATTGCCGCAAATGCGCCTGCTGACTTACCAGATGCCGCCGGAAATTACTCACATTGCCAGCGGCGGCGAGCTGGACGAGTTTGATCTCAATGAGTTTTTCGCGGCGAACGGCACAGGCGTTCTCGCGCAGTTTAAGCACAAGGACGAGGTGCAGAAATGGCTCAACGTCATTCGCAACTCGCCAGATGCACCGCGATCATTCGACAGCATCAAGACGGGCGTTGTTCCGCCGTGGCCCTATTCGGACACGCGGCTTCTGCCTCACTTGCAGCACAGCTTCTGGTTCCTGCCTAATGTCGCCGCCTGCCACGCAATGGCGAACTTGCTGGAAGAGAAGCACAATACGTTCTGGCACGATTATAAGGTGATCGTGGCGGCGGGCGCATCGGCGGGTATCGGCCTTGATGCGTTGCCGCCCGTTCGGGACAAGGTTGGCAGCGGGTTCGATACCAAAACCATTACGCTTTCCTGCGGCAAGCTGACCACCGGGGTCACGGTCAAGCAGTGGTCGTCGATCTTGATGCTGCGCAATCTTCAATCGCCGGAGACGTATTTTCAGGCAGCGTTCCGGGTGCAGTCGCCCTGGTCGATCAAGAATCCCAACGGGGACAATCCGAACGAGGAAGAGATCATCAAGCCGGTCTGCTTCGTGTTCGATTTCGCCCCGACTAGGGCGCTGCGGCAATTGTCGGAATACGGCATCGGCCTTTCGCCGGGGGAGGCGAACCCGGAAAACGCGGTGAAGGAACTTGTCTCGTTCCTGCCTGTGCTGGCCTATGATGGCGCGAAGATGATGCAGATCGACGCGGGCGGCATCCTTGACATTGCGATGGCGGGAACGTCCGCGACCCTGCTGGCTCGAAAATGGGAATCGGCTATGCTGGTAAACGTGGACAACGACACGTTGCGCCGCGTTCTCGAAAACCCCGAAGCGATGGCCGCTGTTGAGCGGATCGAAGGTTGGCGCGCCCTTGGCGAAAACATCATCGAAACGATCATCAACAAGAGCGAGAAGATCAAGGACATCAAGGACAAGGCCAAAGCCAATGACGGGGAGCTGACCCCGAAAGAGAAGAAGGAACTGACCGCCGAGGAAAAGGAGTTCAAATCCAAGCGCAAGCTGGTTCAGGAAAAGCTGATAAAGTTCGCGACCCGCATCCCGGCATTCATGTATCTCACCGATTTCCGCGAGAACAAGCTACAGGACGTGATTACCAAGCTGGAACCGGACCTGTTCCATGCAGTCACCGGCCTGACTGTAGCGGATTTCCACCTGCTGGTTCGCCTACGCGTATTCAACACCGAGCGGATGAACGAAGCGGTGTTCGCGTTCCGCCGCTACGAGGATGCTTCGCTGCGCTATACCGGCATCGAAAGCCACGAAGGTCTGACGCATTATGGCTTGTATGACACTGTGGTGGCGAAGGAGTGAATGGATTTTGGGGGCTGCATGACGACCGAAGCCGAGGCGCTGGCCAATATCCTTGCATGGACCGCAGACAGTCCGGGCTGGCAACGCGATGCGTTGCGCAGGCTTGCGGCAGAGGGCAGTGTTGATGCCGCCGGGCTCGATGAACTTGTATTGATCTGCAAAGGCGGCGGTCACGCAGTGCCGTTGGAAGCGGCACACTTGCGCGACCCCAACCGCGATCAGGGCGAAGTCTATCTGCGGCAGGTGCATGACGTGCGCCATGTCAACGCCTTGGCTCCCGATCAGAGGCTGTCCCTTCACCGTGTTGGTCTGACCATCATCTATGGCGATAATGGATCCGGAAAATCCGGCTACGCCCGTATCCTGAAACGCGCGTGCAGGGCGCGCATCTCGGGGCGTGGCGAGGAAATGATCCCCGACATCTACGACGCTCAGCCCGGCACCCCGAGCGCCACCATTGAATACGCGATCAGCGGACAGAACCGCACATGCGCATGGCAGCTTGGCCAGCCTGCCGATACGGCGTTGTCCGCTGTAAGCGTCTTTGATTCCCGCACCGCCAACATCCACGTCGATGAAACCAACGACGTGGCCTACACGCCATTTCCGCTCAAACTGCTGAGCGCGCTGGCCCAGCTCTGTAAGTCGGTCAAAGACAAACTCGCTGCTGAAATCACCCAGCTACAGGCGCAGACGCCGCAGAGCATCAAGACCCCGACATGCAGCCCCACCAGCAAAGTTGGTCAGCTTCTGGCGCGCCTTGCCGCAAACACCGATCCAGCCGCCGTGGAAGCGCTAGCGACTCTCACGCAGGCCGAACAGGACAGGCTCGCGCAACTCACCGCCGACCTGGCCGGTGATCCCTCGCGCGCGGCCCGCCAGCTTGCCGCGTTGAAAGCCAAGGTCGAGGGATACATTGCCCGGCTGGACGGACTGGTTGCCGCCATCGGTGATGACAGCGCCGCCGCACTGCGCCGACTGGCGACCGATAGTGAAGCGGCGCGGCGAGCGGCGGAGGCCGCTTCCGGTGCACTGTTTGCGGGCGAGCCGTTACCCCATATCGGCTCCGAGGTGTGGCAATCGCTGTGGGAAAGCGCGCGGGCCTTTTCGGTTGAGGCGGCCTATCCCGAGCGGGATTTTCCCGTCACCGATCCCGGCAGCCTTTGCGTCCTGTGCCAGCAGGAACTGACCCCACAAGCCGCCGACCGCCTCAATCGCTTCGAGAATTTCGTGCGCGACGACAGCCAGCAGCGAGCCGATGCCGCACGCGCAGCCTATGACGACGCCGTTACGGCATTCGCGAGAAGCGGACTGACTCTGGCCGAACTCGCCGCCATCGTGGCGACCATCCGTGACGATTTGCGTCAGGATGCGCTGGCCACCGAAGTCAGACGTGCGGGCGTACACGCCCTCTGGCGTCATCGTCAGATCAGCCGCCGTCATGCCGACCCCACCGCCATCATCGATGCGAAACTGGTCGCTTTGCCGCCTAAGGCCTTGGTCGATCAGGTGGCGGACCTTGATGCGCGAGGCGAAGCGCTTGTGGCAGAGGCCGATTCCCCTGCGCGCGCGGCGCTGATCGCCGAGCGCACCGAGCTTGCCGATCGGCAATGGCTTAACGGCATCAAGGCAGACGTGCTGGCGCAGATCGAGCGCCTGAAGCAGATCAAGGCGCTCGAAGCGGCACAGCGCGACACCGCGACCAACCGCATAACCACGAAAAGCACGGAAGTTGCGCAGGCATTGGTAACGGACGCGCTGCGCGCGCAGTTTGCGCGTGAGGTGGCGAGTTTCGAGATTGCGGGGCTTGCCGTCGAGTTGCGCCAGCAAAACAGCGTGCAGGGCGTGCCACGCTTCAAGGTTGCGCTGACTCGCAAACCCACTGCATCGGTGGGGCAGGTCTTGAGCGAGGGCGAGCATCGATGCGTCGCCTTGGCCGCGTTCATGGCGGAACTCACCACGACCGAGAACAAATCCGGAATCGTATTTGACGATCCAGTGTCCTCGCTCGACCACATGCACCGCGAGGCCGTTGCCAAACGGCTGATCGCGGAAGCGGCGAACCGCCAGGTCATCGTGTTCACGCACGACCTGGCTTTTCTGTTCGAGCTGGATCGAGCTGCGAAAGAGGTGGACCCTACTCCGCAGGTTGCAATAAGTTCTGTCAGTCGCGGCACCGAAAAGGCTGGTTTCTGTCGTAGTGAGCCTCCCTTCAAGGCACGGCGCGTCACCGACATTACCACAAGCCTGACCAACCAGCTCGCCAATGAACGCTATCACTTCGATCAGGGCGATCAGGACAAATGGCGTGAAACGGTGAAATCTATCGCCGGATCGCTACGAGACACGTGGGAAATCGCGGTTGAGGAAGTCGTCGGCCATGTGATCCGCCGACTGTCCAACGAGGTTAAAACGCCCGGTCTCGTCAAGTTGACTGCGATCACCATCACCGACTGTGAGACCATGCGCGATGGATTCCAGCGGTGTTCCGAGTTGCTGCATAGCACCGCACCGGCGTTGAACCGCCCGCTTCCAAACCCAGATGCCCTCGGAAGTGAAATAACGACTCTCGCCGGTTGGACCGATGATCTGCGCCAACGTCAAAACGCGGCCCGATTGCCGTAAAGTGACTGACATGGCCGAACCCCTCGTCTAATCTTATCCAACAAATGGAAAGCTACCCTGCCGGGCAACCTGCTCTATCCGCTTGCGCAGACCGGGCCTGTAGTCCCGTCCCATCCGGGTGACGATCAGGAGCAGTTCGACGCGGAGCGGGAATTACTGATGGACGCGCTCTGTCCCGCGCATTCTGCGCTCCTGAGGGCGCGGCATCCTTGAGCTAACCCGCAGGCACTCTTGCCTCTCTCATTGCCGGAGGCCCGCTGGCGCACTGATCGCGCGCGCAGGACCTCCGTCCGCTTCGCGCCGTTGCAAGGGTGCCGTTCCTTCTGGATCGCTAGGCGATCCCTGGGGGGAACACCAAGGGCTTTGCCCTCTCGTTCCCGAAACCGGAAATAGACGCCCCCGTGTGGCGAGCTTCGCCCGCTGGCCCGCGCCAGGGCATCGATTCCGGTTTCCCCTCCCCCTCCCATCCTCGCCGGAAGGCAGGCCGCATGCCGCGTGTCGGATGCGGCTTTCAGCCGAAGGAGGGCAGAAAATGGGTGATCCAATCTTGAACTATCGGGCTTGCGGGGCCGAGTGCCGCGAGGACTGGTTGCGAATGCTGGCCAATGAGAACGGTCTGCCGTTCGGAACCGTGCAGCGCTTGGCCGAAGAGCTGGGTGAGTGCGAGGATTTCGGCGAGTTGGTCGAGCTGTGCGAACTTGGTGGGAGGGCGGTGCAATGACTGCTGACACCCTTTCTCGCAGCGAGCGGATTGCCCGGCTCAATGATAGGGCGCGGCAGGCAATGGGCCTTGCCTGTGTTGCCGTGGCGACCGTGGGGTTCCGTTCCTTGTCCGAGGAGGATAAGTCGCGGGTGCGCGAGCTGGTCGAGACATTCGACGCCTTCACGCAGGACAACGATCCTTATGGCGAACGCGATTTCGGGGCGATCTATCTAGATGGCGAAGGCCGCTGGACAACCACGCGACCGGCGCAGCCTGCCGAAACCGTGTTTTGGAAGATCGATGCCTACGACCGCGATTTGCAGTTTGGCAGCGACGACCCGGCCAATCCTTCGGTTACCCGGCGGGTACTCACCATCATGCTTGCCAGCGAATATTGAGTGGAGGCAGTCCGCGCGCCGCCTGACACGTCAGGCGGCGCGTTGATCGACGAAGCAGTGTTCGTTGTGCCAATCGAGAAACGCCGGTTCGGGATCGAACCGGATAGCCGACCGCAATGTTGCGTTCTCGAATTGCCGGAAATAGTCGCGCGTCTCGCGGCTCTGGCTTTCGCTAAGTTGCCGCGAGACGCGAATGCGCCGTTGGCGATCGACCGTGATTAACCCTCGATCGAATGCGCGGTCGAGTGTCGCTGAAAGCAGCAGGCCATTTGCGGGGTTGTGCCGGTTGTCGCTGTCCTTGCCCCATGGCTTGATATGGCTTGCCGTGAGCAATCGCGGATCAGCGATGCCAGTGATGCAGCAGGTCTCTTCGTAATTGGCGAGCACCGCGCGGCGGAATAAGTCCTGGCCGACGCGCTGATTGACGAGTGTCTGTGTGGTGGACTCCCCTTGGTAAGGCTCGAACCGGAATTCGCTGCGCTTTTCATTGAAGCGCGATGGCGCGGGCTGCAGCTCGAACTGGCCGACCTGGGAAGTCCACAAACCTTCCGCCCGCGAGACGAGACCGGTCCAGTCCTGGCCGAACTCTGCATAAGTTGCGCGATCCAGCTTGGACGCACCATCCAGGCCTTTGCGCCCGCTATCGGTAATCTTGGGATCGAGGCTGGCGAAGTTGCACAGCTTCATCGCGACCGAGCTGTTCGTGCGCCCGAGCGCAGCGGCAAGCTCCTGGATTTCCGGAGTGCCCGAGTGCAGCTTTCCGAACGGCAGCTGAAAATAGAGATACAGCGCGAGCACCGTCTCCTCTTTGCTCCAGCGTCTCCGTGAACTGCCCTCGATTGACATGGCAAAGGTTTGGGCGAGAGTGATCCAGGGCGCAAGTCTGGCGGTCTGCCAGGTCTTTGCATGTCTTTCGATCAGGCGGTTTCGTTCCTGAGCACCCAACTGGCCGCACGCGGTCAGCCTTCAATGTTCGGCCCGCGCCGGTTCGCTCCGCTCACCCGTGTTGGACATGAATTCTGCCCTTGGCCGTGCGGCCTTCCAGGTTGGTGCAACGAGCCACCAGATACGAAAGGAAATCATCATGGCACGCAGCAATACCGCACCCGCGCAGGAGACCAATCCGCCGGACTTCCGCGCCTGGCATGTCGCCAACAAAGGCGACAAGGGATTCTGGACCCGCATCGGAGCCGCCTGGTTCCACCGCGACCGCAAGGGTATTTCGCTTCAATTGGAAGTGGTGCCGATCAATGGACGGATCGTCCTGCGTACGCCGCTGGACGATGAGAAGAAGGAACCGGGTGCGTAGCGCCCGGCCTTCGCGCGGATCGACAGAAAGTGGGCAGGTAAGTGAACGTCCGGTTCGGACAGGTGAACCGGTCCCTGGTTCAATTCGCTCTACGCCATGTGAATATGCCCATCAGGCCACCGAACCATTGTATGCGAGCAGACTGTCGAGCACGTCATGATTTGCGCAGGCGTATGCGATATTGGTAGGGCGCAAGCCGTTCGAGCACCGCAAAGTCACCGACTCGAGCGGAATGGCGAAGAAAAAACTCACGAGCCAAGGCCCGATTCCGGAAAAACTTCTTCGAACCATCGAGGTCCGTCATGACTGGCGCGCCGCCACCGTAATCGACAGAAACCTGTCGCGGCGCAACGGAAGCCTTATTGGATCCGCCGATGGCGTCGGTTGGGAACTGATCGAAGAAGCCACGCAGGTAAATATGCGAATTATCAATATTCGCCTGCGTGATCTCCACCTCACCAAGAACATGGGTGCCAGCGCCCCCTCGTGCCAATGCTGGCGAAGAAACGATAGCTAGGCGAGTTGACACTCGCCCGGTTGGTGGGCTGGGTAGCGGGCTGATGGCCAAACCCCGATCTAACTGCTCGGCCAGCAGCACAACCTGTGCCGCTGCCCTGGCATCCTCTCCCGCATCATGGTGGTCAAAGCTCAGCGACAGGACCGATTTCAGATTGGCAAGGCCATAGCCCCCGTTTCCTTGTAATTCTGGCCACGCCTTTCGGGCGATCTGAATGCTGTCACGCCAATTCCAAGATGGCGGCGACAACCCGATTTGATGGCAAGCGGCAGCAATCGAACTGCGGTCGAAGCTGGAATGCTGGTATACTGGGACGCCTCGCAGTGTCTCGTTTAGTACGGCGATCACTTGGGCGAACACTGGGGCACCAGAAACAGTATGCGCACTGATGCCGTGCAAGCCGGTGAAGTGCCAATCTCGTACTTGGGGGTCGATATACGTCTTCCAAGAAGCAATCGAGTTGTCGGGACGCACGCAGGCCACGCCGATCTGGCAGATGCTGCTTCGGTCATTGTTTGCCGTTTCGACATCAAGTGCGACAAATCGGAAGGGGCCCTTGGGGAAGGAGGGCACACTGGCATCAGATGTATCCGGAGTTTTGGCATTCGCCAATTGCCCGGTGGCAGCAAGCGAGCGTTGGCGTTGACGCTCGAGAGCTGCCCTTTCTCGCTCGCCCCAGCCCAAATGGCGGATGGTTTCGTCGACCAATTGTAGCGGCTCATCGTAAATTGCGGTCTTGTGCCCATTCCACGCGGTGGCTTCGGCAGGCGCTATTGCGATGACCTCGGCTTCGAGCCGGCCGATGTCAGCGGTGTCGGGCAAGACGACCCAGACCGCACGGCAATGCTGGGCGACAAAAGCATTCCGCAACTTCTTAGCGATGCGTCCATCGGCCTCGGTGGCGCCGTCGAGCCGCTGTCGCCACATTCTTCCGGTGTTATACATTGTGGAGAAATAGTGGCTAAGGTGCTCTGAGCCCGTTCGGTGTTTTTGGTGGATCCGGCTGTAGAAGGTCTGTCCCGGAGATTTGGTCGAGCCAATGTATCGCAAATTTCCGAGATGGTCGACCAGGCCATAGAGCCCTCGCGCGTCCCTAGGGGCCTCGCAAGTGTGGCGGTGCGGAGCGGCTAACAACTGGGCTAGCAAGTTTTGGGCTGAGAGTTCCATGTTAGTCCTTTCGAGCTGGAAGCGCGCCTTTCGCATTGCGGCCCGAGAAGTTGGTGTAGGGCCAAAACTGAAGGCGATGTCATGGTTGATGGTTGCCGTCTCTCCGAGCTGTCACGCTTTCCCTGCGTTTGGGTCCGACAGAAGGGGAAAGGTGAACCCTTCTGCGTGCCGGAAAGGATGGACATGCTATCCGGCTTTGCACGGGCGGACTTGTGCCCGCCGCAGATCATCCCTTCGACAGTGCCGAAGACGGTTTGGATGATCCTTCCGTGTCCTTCTCCATGACTAGGCTGATCAAATTTTCGGCAAGGTGATGGTCGGCCTCACCGTCACTAATTTTACGGATTGCAAGCTCATTCACTCCCAGGGCAGACTCCAGCGTTTTCTGCGTTTCTCCGGTCAGATAGGCTCCCATCAATGCCGCACGAGCTCGTGTCTGTAGATCCGAGATGTTGTTTAACCGCTGTTGCACAATGCCATGCCGGACCGGGCCAATCTGAAACGATTTACGCGAACGTAGCCACGCCATCGCGTCAAGGCTGTTGACTGCGACGAAAGCCCTTCCGGCTACCCTAAGCCCTGGGACGGCTTTATGCTCGATTGTCCGGACTGAGCGAGTTGGCCCCACCGAATTGCGGAGTGACCTTTCGTCTATTCCTGCGATGAAAGACAAATCGATTGGGGTCAGAAATGCGTCATCAGCCTTGCCCCACAATACGGCATTGATACCCTCAAGCAGGTGATGCCACGCTCGTCCGCGGAGAAACAGGTCCTTTACTGCGCCATTGATGCACCCAGTCCAGTCGAGGCCACCCAAGGCGACAGTAGCGAGCCCAGCCAGGTAGAGCTCGATGAAGTCGAGATGCTCCTGCTTGATCCAGTCGCTATCGAAGGCATCGCTTCCGGGACCATAGCCAGTACTGCACGAAGCTAGCGTCGCATATAGCTCTTGGACGTGTCGGGTAATTGCCAGGGGCTGAAGGTCGATTTGCTCCAAGGCCTCTGCACTGCCGAAACAATCAGTTGGCAAACAATCAACGCCCGCAACCCCTGTCAGCTCTTCGACCAGTTTTGAGCCCTTATCGGCGCCGCCGAGCAGATAGAGAGTCTCCGCTTGGACTACGATGGTTTCCTTCAAATTGGACATTAGCACGTCGAGATCGGGTAACTTCATGGCTATAACCTTTCATGATACCCTACCTATCATCGAAAGTGGCGATTCGTGCAAGAGAAAAGTGATAGGTGACCCATCATTTTTTCATGACGGAAGTGTCATCGACAAACAATGGCTACCTTGGCCATGGGGTCTTGATCACGTCGACATTCAAGGCCTTCAAGGTGAACACCCCACTAGAAGCCATCGCTCACAGTGTTCGCATCGAGACACAGCACCACCCCAGCCCCGCTTGCCAGTTAATGGCTGGAAGGAGCTTCTGAACGGCAGGTTACGAACGCGGTGATTTCGCCCTCTTTAGTCCACTCTCTAAGCGCAAAGTGCCCACTAAACCACTTACCGGTCAGCGGCTCGCTCCGCGTTGTCGAAGCTCATCAAGATAGTCGCTCCACCATTGCGCCATCTTCACGCGCTCATCCCAGTAGTTCCCCCGATTGTAGACGCCGCGAATAGCGTTGCTGTCGCCATGGGCGAGAGCGCGCTCGATGGCGTCGGGATGCCAGAGCCCGCTCTCGTTGAGCATGGTCGAGGCCGTTGAGCGTAGGCCATGCGCTGTCACTTCGTCTTTGGTGAACCCCATACGTCGAAATGCAGCATTGATGGTATTCTCGCTCATTGGGCGCTGGCCAGTATGGAACGCCGGGAAGATGTACCCCTTGCCGCCAGTGATCGCTTTTAGCTCTCGAAACAGCTCCAATACCTGGCGTGATAGAGGCACAACATGGGTCCGGCGCGCCTTCATCTTGCCTTCCGGAATTGTCCACGTGGCCTTGTCCCAATCGATCTCGTTCCACTCGCCGTGGCGAAGCTCACCGGGTCGCACAAAAACATGCGGTGCGATCTTCAGCGCAAACTTCGTCGCCGGGTAGCATTCGAAATCATCGATAGCACGAAGCAGCCCACCCAACTTTTCTGGTTCGAGGATCGCCGCGTAGTGTCGTGCTTTTGGCGTGACCAATGCGCCCTGCAGGATCGAGGTTGGATCGGTTTGGCACTGGCCAAGCGCGGCCCCATACCGGAATACCCGGCTTGCGAAGGATCGGCATTTCTTCGCGGTTTCGAGATTGCCTTTGGCTTCGAGCTTCTTGAGCGCCGCCAGCATTAGCTGCGGATCGACGTCGTTGATCGGCATGTTGCCGATTGCGGGCTTGAGCAGTTCGAGGAACCAGCGCGCCTTGCGCAGCGTGGCTTCCGCCCTGCCTTCAGGCACCATCTTCTCGTCGATGTACTTGTTGGCGATGACCTCGAAGGTGTTCTCCGCACCCAGCTTGATCCTGGCCTTCTTGCGCTTACGCTCCAGCATCGGATCGACGCCATCCGAAACCTTGAGCCGCGCCCGGTCGCGAAGCTGACGCGCTTGCGACAAGCTGACCTCTGGGAACGCGCCGATGGGCAGCTTCTTTTCCTTCCCGCCGAAGCGGTACTTGAAATACCAGAGCTTGGAGCCGTTCGGCTTCACCAGAAGCAGCAGCCCCCGCGAGTCGTATTTCTTGTACGACTTATCGGCAGCTCGGAAGCCTTTGATTTCCTGCACATTGAGGCTCATTTGGGGGCCTCACTTTTGTGCAAGTTGGGGCCTTTTGAGCTGGAGCCCCCAGCCGAGGCCCCCACAGACGTTGGAACAAAGCGGAACAAAACAAGACCTCGCTTTCTGCGCTTGAGGTCAAGAATGGCAGAATTCCGCCATTTCTGCAATGTTTTGGAACGTTCTGATGAGAACAAATGGTGCCCAGAAGAGGACTCGAACCTCCACGCCCTTGCGAGCGCCGCCACCTGAAGACGGTGCGTCTACCAATTCCGCCATCTGGGCACACGGCCGCCCGGTCAATTGTCGCGGGCGGCGGGTAGGAGCGGGCCGATAGCGATCTCGGGCGCGCTCTGTCAATGGGTATCTTTGGGCCGCGTCGCGCCTCGGCGCCCCGTTTGCAGCGAGGAGCCTTGAAACGGGATCAGCCGAGATCGCGAACTCGGCCTCTACGAACAGGCGATGATTCTGCGCGCGATCGAGGAGGGGCGGTTTCTGCTGGTGGGCGCCGATGCCGAAACAAGGAGGCTCGCACGCGTTATCTTGCCTTTGCCGAAAGCCCGGCCGCCCGGTGGCAGGGCAATTTCCGCGATCTCGCCGCCAGCGTGACCCGCATGGCGACGCTGTGTCCCACCGGCAGGATCGACAGCGCGGCGGTGGATTTCGAGTCGCAGCGCCTCGCGCGGCTGTGGTCGGGCCAGGCGGCAGAGGGCGGGCAATTGGAGGAACTCATCGGCCAGGACCGAATGGCGATGATCGACCCGTTTGATCGCGTGCAGCTCAAATATGTGATCGAGGTCTGCCGCAAGTCAGCCAGCCTGTCCGAAGCAGGCCGCGCCCTGTTCGCCGCCTCGTGCACTCAGCGCAAATCCACCAATGACGCCGATCGCCTGCGCAAATACCTCGCCAGATTCGACCTCGATTGGAACGCCATCCCGCAATAGACAGCGAGCCCCGCTCCAAAAGGCTGGAAGAAATTTGTCCGTCATTATCCCTCAGGATTTTGGGACCGCCACAATGTGCAAGGCCGGCAACCTGAAATTGCCTCTGGAAAATTCGCCATTCCCCTCTGCCTGCGGCTGATGAAGGGTTACTCGAAAACCTACGCAATCCCTCCACAATTGACGCTATGATCGTACTCCATCAGGGTAATTGCGAGATACGGGATGGAAGCCGCTGCATCGTGAACGACTTGCCTGAAACCGTCAAACTTGGGCCTCCTTCCATGTGGATGCCGCGAGGCCTGCGCCTTTGCCCCGATCTGGCAAGGGGCTGAACTTGCGCATTTCTCACAAGCTGTTCCTGCTCGTCGCTGGCACCGCGCTGCTGTCGACCGTGGCGATCGCGGGCGTCACTGTCTGGAACCTGTCACGAGGCTTCGACGCCTATCTTGCGGAGCGTGACGCACAACGGCTTGAAACCCTGGCGCACCCGACAGGATTCGAACCTGTGACCTCTGCCTTCGGAGGGCGGAGAAAACGAACTCTGCCGAACAAGGTCGGACGCGTATATTATTGAATTTTCTAGTCTCATAGTCCGGCCTTGTTCGACTGCTTCCGACCATGTATTCCGTACGCATTCCGTACAAAATGGGATTGGAGTGAACGCGCGTGGCGTGCGACCTGAGCAAAGTAGGCGAGAGGGAAAGGCTCAAGGCCAGGCGGGAGCCCTACTGGAATCGGCTGAGGGCTGGATGTTTCCTCGGGTTTCGCCCATCCAAGCGCGGCGGTGCTGGCTCATGGGTGGCAAGGGCCTATGACGAGGACAAAAGATCCTATCGCCTCAAGGCACTCGGCGACTTTGGCGATCTCGCCGGCAAAGACAGGTTCACAGCAGCGAAGAAGGAAGCAGAAGCCTTCGCCGAGCAGGTAGAGGCTGGCGGGGTGGTGGTAGTTAGGCTCGAAACGGTGGGAGATGCATGCCAAGCCTATTCGGAGACCAAACCCGACGCCGAGGGTCGCTTTAAGCGCTACGTCTACGGAGACCCGCTAGCTAAGGTTCGATTGGACAAACTGCGCAAGCGCCACTTGATGGATTGGCGCGCAAGGCTCGAAGCCACGCCCGCACAGGTCAGTCGACGCAAGAAGGGCGAGAAACGCATCCGAGAGCGCGCGCCTGCAACCATCAATCGGGATATGGCTGCGCTTCGGGCGGCGCTGACCAAGGTCATTGCACCCGGAACCCCCAAAACCGAGGCTGCATGGCAGGAAGCATTGCGCGCCATTCCAAACGCCGATCGCCAGCGAACGCTGTACCTCGGCCGCGGGCAGCGCAGAACATTGCTTGCGCAGGTCCAACCTGAAGCCGCGCCCTTCGTCGAAGCTTTGTGCCTACTTCCTCTGCGACCCGGCGCGATTGCGGCTTTGACTGTCGGCGATTTCGACAAGCGCACCAATGAGCTAACGATAGACAATGACAAGATCGACAAGCGTCGCCGCATTCAGGTGCCCGACCAGGCCGCCACCCTCTTGGCCTCCCAGTCGGAGGACAAGCTGCCCACTGCCCCGATCTTCATGCGCGCTAACGGCAAGCCGTGGGACAAGAACAGCTGGAAACTACCGATTAGAGTTGCCGCGGAAGAGGCCAATCTCCCCGCAGGAGTAACCGCCTACACTCTTCGACACAGCACCATCACCGATCTCGTTCAGGCTGGCTTGCCACTGCTTACGATTGCCCAAATATCCGGGACAAGCGCCGAAATGATCGAGAAGCACTATGGGCACCTCACCAGCGATTTCGCTGTCGCTGCGCTGTCACAGCTCGCTTTCTGAGCCGCACTAGAAGGCTTTCAAATTCTGAATGTGTTTGACTCTGCAGCTAGTACTTGGCAGCTTTCAATGTGCATCAAGAGAAGGGCGATCCGCCCTCGCCAACCTGCCAGTCCGGGCAAGGTGGTACCCGCAAGGGGATGTGGCTGAAGGCAACGAAGCGGGCTTTGCAGCAACATCGGATCGTCGTTCTCCTGTGCTTGAACGGGAGAAAGAGTGATGGATCGTAATTGGCAGATTGGCGACCTTGCCCTTTGTATCAAGCAAGGGCGGTGGCGTGAGCGAGTGACTGGTAAGGCCGTGAGCATTGGCCCCCGTGCGGGGGAGATTTTGACGGTGGTTCGTTTAGACTACAGCCATCTCCCAAAGAACGTGGGCCAACTCCTCCTCGGCTTTGAAATGCACGGAAGTGACCTGTTCGCCGCCGATCGTTTCATAAGGATCAATCCGGATCATTCTGGCGACCGCGAGGACCTCAATGTGCAAAAACCGCAGCACTTGAATGCCGATCGCCGCTACGAGGTGCACTCCTGATGGCCAGTTCGGATCAACTAAATGCAATTGTGGAGTTTTGCGCCTCTGAAGCAAGGATTTGCCCTGAGCCCAATGCTTGGCACCGCTTTTGGCTGGCAGTCAAGAATGCGGCTGGAAGGCGGCGCATTGGTGGCTTTGACTTTAACATGCGTATGGATCACGACCGGTCCACCAAAAGTTTGAACCTCGAGCCTCCGCTTCCGAATATTCTGGCCTCTTGGTGGGGGACCTCTGACGTCCAAAAAGTTGAGACGCTAAAAAGCCAACTGTTGTGGGCCGCGCAGCATGGCGCACTCGATGTCGCAGATCGATTTCTGCGTGGCTTGAGGGCCGACGAGTGGCATCGCGCGGAAGAGCCTTCAACATCCTCTGTCATCGCATTCATGGAGCAGGAGTGGCGGATGAGCGTTGAAGCAAAGCGCATAGGGCAGGCGGAGAACCGCCAACAGCGGCTCGCAGCAGCACAGGCGCATAGAGACAGGAAAGCTCCAATTGACCGCAGGTATAGGTCAAGTTTGGATCAGAATTTGATCAGAGCATACGAAGCAACGGCCTACGTTGTTTTTGCGGAACCGGAGTTTGCGATGCGGATCGGTCAGCGGTCCGGTCCGATTTTTGAGCTATTCAATCGCACCGGCACTAACTGTGCCGCCTACATCACCGCCTGGAACCCGAAGGGCGAGGCTTGTGATCCGGTAGACAACGCGGCGGCACAAAAGAGGCTTGCGGCTTGTGTCGAAGAATTGGGGCTCGACTCCATCAAAGGCGAAGGGCGAGGTGAGATCGGCGATTGGCCGCCTGAGGAGAGCCTGCTGATCCTTGGCTGCAAACGCAACCGCGCAAAGAGGCTCGGGCACAGGTTCAAGCAGAACGCAGTGGTCTGGATCGGCGCTGGCGCGGTACCCGAACTCATCATGCTCGTGCCGTTCAAGAAAGCTCAGGAGTAGCATTATGACCAGCAATCTTGGCGACAACGAATCCGAAGAAGACGGCATCCGCGCATTTGTTCGAAGGAACACGCGCGTGAGACTGATGGCGGCTGGTCTGCTTAGCCCGAAACGCAAGAGAACCGAGGAAAGCTTCGCGCTCGAAATGCGCATTCGCCATGAGGCGCAAGCTCAAGAGGACTGGGCACTTATCCGTTTGCGAGAGAAGCAAAAGTAATTCAACTTTCCGCGCAAGAGCGCAGGATCAGCGGCTTGGATTGCTCGAACCCTCGTGCGAGACGATCGTCAACTCGATGTCACTTGTGCCGAGGAGGCCGATTTTCGCACTCCGCGGGCGAAGCCGTCCAAGCGCTGTCACGCCTGCGGGCGACCCAGCATCAAGCCGAGCGCCAGCACAAAGCGCCTGAATAAGGTCTTCACGCCAGCGTGCCGCTATTCGAGGTGGTATGCTGAACACAGCGGCTGGCGGCCGAAAGCAACACTGACATTTCACGAAGGGCCGACTGCCCCCGTGGGGGCGAACCACACAAGGGAGGTTGGCCATGAAAGCCCTAATAGACAACATCACAACCACCCTTATGGACATACAAGATCTATTCTCGTGTCCATCAGATGCCCATATTTGGGCAATTGGGGCTATTCTTCGACAATTATGAGATTTTATAGACACATCTTGTCACCTAGCATGTCTATCATTGCTCGCTAAACTGAGCGGGTCAAACGATAAAAGGACCAAAGCAATGGCTTTCGATAAGGGACTGCTCCGCCGCAAGATCACAGAGGCCGGCATAAGCCAAGTTAGGCTTGCCACACTGATCAATGTTACCCCTCGAACAGTGAACCGATGGCTGCGAGGAGAGAAGCCGCCGAAGGTGAGCCATATCGAGAAGCTCGCCACAGCTCTGCACTGTCGACCTGAGGATTTCGATCATCGCTACGCCGATGGAGAGGACGAAATTCATGTGGAGGGGCGGATCTCGGCTGCATCTCACAATGCCTATACCACGATGAATTTCATCTACGGGGTCGATCAACAGACCATCATCGAGTTGGCGCCAGTTCTGTTTGCACTCGTTGCCGCACGAGCAGTAAATCTTCCGCAGGAGGACGATCTCTGGTGGGCCGCGATTGTAGAAGAGGGGCGGTCGCGCGGGCTGGACCACTTGCAGCGGTTTCCAGATTTTCAGGACCAAGAAGGCTTTTCGATCGACCAAGAGGCCGCAATCGGCGACCAGTGTTTTGGCAAAAGAGCAGATGATGACTGTGTGGCCTCTCCTCGCAACCTATTCGTTGAAGCCATGCGGCGCATCGCCGAAGAGGTCGGCCTAAAAGGCAGTATGGCTCAGTTCGAGCCGGTCGCTGCCGGGGAAGTCCCTAATGCTCGAGGATTCAACCCCCATGTCGCCTTGTTCAATTTCATCGCTGAGGGCGATGCTCAAATTGTGCGAAAGCTAGTGATGGGTGACATCCGCTTGTTTCAGAGCTTCAAAAAAGCGGAACTCAACGCAAACGGCAGCTTTGAGGTGAAGGCGGAAATCATCCGTAAGGATCTAGCGGACCAAGCCGCAGACCATCTCTCGAAACTCGAGGAGCGTCGCAACAAGGAGCTGATCCGACTCAGCAAGTGGCGCAAATCTTATGAGGAGAGTTTTCCAGAGCTCGCGCAAGAATACGATGACCTCGTAAAAGCGTTTTGCAAACCGGAGGGATGGTATCCGGATTACTATAGCGATTTGCACCGAGAGGCAGACTACGCCAATCCTTTCGCCGAAACTCGTTTCATCGATGAGGATCGGCTTCCCAAAACCTCCGATGACTCCACGAGAAGTAAGTATTGGCTTTCCTTTAACGCCCCAGAGGCAAGGCGCTTGAATGAGCTTAAATCCCACAGATCGAGAAGTAAGGCTGGCTTTCGGGAGGCCGAGCTATGAGCAAGCTTCAACCCGGTATGATTGCTGCCCTTGCACTTCATGAACCCGCACCGCTGACGCAGCATGCTGCGTTACGGTGTCAGCAGCGCTCGATTCCAAGATACGTGATCGATTTGCTCGTCGACTTTGGCAATGAGGAGCCCGCCCCAGGCGGTTGCTACCGATACTTTTTCACGAAGCGAACTTGGCAGGCGTTTTCCGTAGCCTGCGGTTCAAGGCTGAAAGAGTTTGAGCGCTTTCGCTCTGCATACGCCGTCGTCGGCCAAGGCGGCCAGATCGTGACGGTGGGCTGGCTACACTGACAAGAAGACCGTCGGCAGGCAGGCTCGCCTCTTCCTTTTGCGATGCTCAGCCAGTCGAATAAACACATCAACAACACCTACGCGAGATGGCCATGCCCCGAACCGTTCATCCTCCTAAGAAGCAACTGGATAAATTGCGCCAGCCCCTAACGTCTGGGGAGAAAATGGTACTCGATTTTCTCGACCGCAAGCTCGACAAACAATGGGAGATCTACATCCAGCCACACCTCAACGGTCTGCGTCCGGACTTCGTGCTCTTGAATCCGGCTTTTGGCATTGGCGTTATTGAGGTGAAGGACTGGAATCTCGACGCCATGCACTATTTCATTAAGACGCATCCGAGCGGCTTTAACGAGCTATATGCTCGAAATGAGCTTAGAGAATTTGCAGTCGAAAACCCTTTCACGAAAATCAAGAAATACAAGCAAGAAATATTTGATGTCTACTGCCCAAGGTTGCAGAAAAAAGCGGGTTTTGCGGCGATTTGCCCAATCGTGATATTTCCATTTGCTGCCAGATATCGAGTGATGGCGCTTCAGGAAAGCTTTCTAGACAAACGAGCTATTGAAAACCGGAGTGAGTGGTTCCCCGTTGCTGGTAGAGAAGACCTTGCGAACGGGCGACTGGAAGCGATACTACCGCTTTTAAATAGATCCGATTGCCCTATGACGCCCGCTTTAGCTGACGATCTGCGAGGTTGGTTGGTCGAACCAGATTTCGCCAGCACTCAACGTCAACCACTGATTCTCGACAAGAGCCAGCGGACACTGGCTGAAACGAGGACATCATCGGGCTATCGTCGCATCAAAGGTCCGGCCGGATCCGGAAAATCGCTGGTTCTTGCTGCTCGAGCCGCGAAGCTAGCAAGCGAAGGCAAATCTGTCCTCTTTGTTACGTTTAACATGACCCTTTGGCACTACCTGCGCGACCTCGTCGCTCGCGGTGTGACGCGTCAAGATTGGATGCAAAACATCACATTTGTTCACTTTCACCAATGGTGCAAGCGCGTCTGTGAGCATCCCGCATACCTAAAAAGATATGCTATGATTATGGCACCCATCAAAAAGATTGCAGATGATGAGAGCTTGAATGACAAGGAAAAGAAGCGTCGAATCAGTGCCATAGCCACCCCTATTCTAGAAGATCAAGTCCCGCGCCTCGCCCTAGAGGCGGCACGTTCGCAAGACTCGAAATTCGATGCGGTGTTAGTAGATGAGGGACAAGACTTTCTGCCTCTTTGGTGGAATGCACTTCGAGGCGTGCGCAACGACGATGATGCAGAAATGGTCTTGGTAGCAGACGCTACCCAAGATGTTTATGGCAAGGCTATAAGTTGGACCGAAGACGCAATGTCGGGCGCTGGCTTCAAAGGCGAGTGGGCGCGGCTGAAACTCGGCTATCGATCACCGTCCAATAGCGTACGATTGGCTAGCGACTTTGCCAAACACTTCCTGCCTCCAGAAGCCTGCGACCTACCCCAACCAGCTCAAGGTAATCTAGAGCTTGATGAAAGCACGGTGGAATGGATTCAGTGCGACAAGCAAAGTGCCGTTAGAAGTTGCGTGGATGCAGTGCTCGCCATGCACAGAAAGACGGGCAACCAGGGCTTGGCTAATGCCGACATCGTCTTCCTATGCGATAGTATCGATCACGGACTAGAGTTCATTAAGGAGCTCACGACATACGATGCGTTTCGGATAAGCGTCGCACATACGTATGCCCACAATAAGGGCGAAGAAAGTCGGCGAAAGATGGCTTTTTGGCTGGGGGACGCGCGCATGAAGGCGACCACATTCCACAGCTTCAAGGGATGGGAAACGCGACTACTCGTGATCTACATCGCTAACGCGCGCGGGCGCGAGAACCGTTCAGCCATTTATGCCGCGCTGACACGCCTCAAACGAAGCGAGCTAGGCAGCCACCTCACAGTAGTATGCTCTGCGCCCGAACTTGCGGCGTTTGGCGCAAAATATGCCGAGGCTGAAAATAGATCCGTGGCCGGCTAGTCAATCAAGCCGATAGGAATAGCTTGAAATTCAACGAGCCAAATCTCCGGTTTTTGGCATGCTGCGATATCTCATTGAGGGCATGGTCCTGCAACAGCCAAGCTGGGGGACTTGGTATATGATCAGCGAAGCACCTTTGGAGCTCTTCCTCATTCAATTGCGCCCCGCGCCTCATCAAACATGCAATCTAGCGCTGCATTGGCCCCCACACACCCGCCAGCGACCATCTCGGCGAACTGGACGTAGGCGCCCACGCGCTTAGCGTCCCAGCCGACCGGTGGGGTCTTGAGATCGCGCAAGTTGGCGATCTTGTCTCCAAGCTTGATCTGCTTGGCATCGTCCGACTTGGTCGGTGCCTTGAGCACTTGCAGCCGCTTGCGCTCTAACTTGTCGAGATTCTTGTCGTCGGTCACCTCAAGTACCAGTCCGCAGACGCGTTCTCCGAACCGTGCAGTCAGCTCTTCGACCGTGGTTTTCGTGTCTTCGATCGTGTCGTGCAGGATCGCCGCCATCAGCACCTCGACATCTTCGACCCCTGCATCGGTGAGGATGCGCGCCACGTCGAGCGGGTGATTGATATAGGGGGTGGCATCCACATCCTTGCGGCGCTGTTCGCGGTGTTTGAAGGCCGCGAAACTGGCAGCATCTAGGATTCTGGCAACATCATTCATTGGCTTACTCACTTTCTTCTCCAAATCGCTTCTCCATTTTTTCAATGATGGCCTCGAACAGCTCCTCTACGTAAACGTCTCGATCCGCCGACCGCAGCGGAAGCAGGCCAGCCGTCTCGAGCACACAGCGTGTCCAATCAGGGCGACCCATGATGCGTGCGAAACATTCCTTTTCGAGAAAGTCGCCCCACTTGCGCAGTTCTCGGCAACGCTGATCTTCGAAGAGGTCGATCTGAGGCTCGAAGATCAAACGACGGTAGTGTGAGCAAAGCTCGGCCCATGGCAGGTAGAACTCGCTCAGATCGAGCGCTGACCGATCAAACAAGCTGTCAGGAGGGTTGGCGCTTGGGTCCATCAGCTCGGTGGCGTAGCAATAGCGCTCGCGGCACAGCCAGATCAGTTCCTTGACGTCACTTTCTGTTGAGCGCTTTTGATGGAAAATCATCTCGTCGAGACTGATCGTTGCATCCGAGAGGTGCAGCTGACCGGTCGTTCGGAAGTAGACGGGGTGCCCAGACGCAACGCCAAACTGGCTTGGGGCAAGTGGATGCATTGGCAGTCTCCTCAAGAAGACACCGAGCTTTCGCGCCGCAGGTCGGAACCCAGCAGAGCCGTTGGCTCGGGTTCGTTCGCGGTTTCCTGTTTTCAGGGAACGCCGAGAAATAATCTCGACAAAAAGAAGCTAACACAGATCAGGTATTCGTCAAGTTCTCTCAAACCTGCCTGTTTGGGTACTTAATGTAAAAGTCACCCACCTCTTTGGCAGCGACCTCCACCGCCTTGCGGATTTGCTCAGCTGCTTCGATCCATCCATCTCCCCGCTGATGCATTATCTCCATGGCGACGTTGACGGTCTCCTCGAGCTTGGCAAGCCGGTAGGCTCGGTGAGAAATGGCAATCTTCCCGATCTCCTCCTCGCAGCGTCTGCGAACAGCGGCATGATACTCGAGCCAGCGATGGGAGGCTGCAAACTGGAACGATGCAGGATCGTATACACGCACGTGCCGCGGTGTCAGCTTGACGTCAAACTCGTCTGCGATGAGCTGTACTACGTCAGTCGGCGTCTGGAAGCAGGCCAGGTGCTCTACGATCCGCTTCTTGATGGCCTCAGGGAGCCGTTTCATGAGGTAAGTCCTGGGTAAGTAGGGACGTCATCACCACGTCGATGATGTTAGCACAATCCGCTTGCAACGTGGCACTTCGTCGGTTGCGCTGATGTGGATTGTGGACGCCCTTTCCCCGTCCCTCCGCGACGTGACCTCATGGCGAAGCGTGCTCTACCTCTTCCAGCAACGACGCCGGTGGAACCTTGAGGGCAATTGCCAACCGCTCCATCACGTCCACCGAGGCTGCATATCGGCAACGTTCCAACGCGCTGACATAGGTTCTGTCGACGCCTGCAATGTCGGCTAATTCTTCCTGCGACAGTCCAGCCGCTACGCGAGCACGGCGGAGGTTGTCGGCGAAGACCTGACGTAGTGCCATCGCCAGAATGGCTGACAGGTGTTGTGTATTTCACAACGGAGTATACTCTACATGGCTGTCTGCGATTAGATCCTCGCCGATCATGTCATGAGGTGTCGAATGGAAAACGACCATGAGATCTATGCAAGCCGGGTTCGCACAGATAACCACATCCATTGGTTGGCTGTTGTCTTGGTCGCGGTGTGGGCGGGGACCATCTATGGATGGCTAGTGGGGTTGGGCGCATTCATCGCCCTCTTGGTTGGAATCAGCCTTACCAACACGCTCATTTTGGCAACCCTTGGCAGCCTGCGCGCAACCCGGTTCAGTCGCTGGGGTTGGGTTCTCCTTGCCGTTCTAGCCATCGTCTTCACATCAGCAGAAGTCGGAAACGTTAAACCGTAATGCCTTGGGCAAGGGCCGCGATTTGAGTATTGGTGCGCGCCTTCAATCCGATGTTTTGAGAGGTCCCGCATCGTTTCCCAATGACCCTGCCTCCAGGCTCAAGCCGAACGAGACCTATCTTTCTCGCAGCGTCAGTCGAGGACCCCTTCAGAATGTACATCAGGACCGAATTGAGGTTCTCTCTGTGCAGGAGTGGGTTGTTCTTCTCTAAACCTCTCCGCTGTCCGATGGGCTTCGTGTGGATGACCCCGCGTCGATAGACCGAGCCGGTGATCGCCTTCAGCCAACCCATTTGCAAGTTCGTAACCACGTCGATCACGTGTTCCGGAACGTGCGCAAGAATGTGGACGTGACCACCCTTCTTTTCCCCACCCTCATGGACCCAGACCCAAGCAACCTTGCCACCCTTGCGCGTCACGGTTTTTGACAAGAGATCAATGAAGCGACCTGTGGCCTGCGGCATGTCTTTCAGGGGTACTCCGGCCGCTTCCCAGTGCACAGTGATCATTCGATTGAATGGTAAGCCAATCTTCAACGCGTGCTGCGTCGCAGCGACAAGATTTTCCACCTGAGCGGACTTAAGAGCGAAACTCTCGCGATCGGAATGATTGCGGGCTCCCCCTTTTCCAGTCCGTCGAGCAGAATTGGCTGAGGGACCTAAGGTAATGGTATTTACTGCAGCAATCGTGCCAGCGGCCTCAACAGTCAGATTTTCCATGACCCTGGCAGCGACCTCACCGATTGAAACTTCACCGGAACGCGAGTCACGGTGAAGTTTCAATGGTGGGTAGCAGTAGCGACGTTCATTCATCGATCGCTTGGCGCAAATAGCGGCCGAGAGCCAATTGAGGCGAGTTTGGACAATCGCACCAACCCAAGGCTGGGTTGAGAATGACTCCAATGATGTGTGACCAGGCACTCACCTTTCGTCTTCTTCCGCGCGTGTTGGAAGGTCAGCTTGCCGAAGCAAATCCTCAAGCCAAGCTTGCTGTCGTGCAGTTAGTGGCTGCTGGACCACCGCCATCTGGCCTAGAAAACCGGCAGCCTTTCGCGACCAGCGGTCAGATGCCGCAAGGAGCGCAAGTGCAGCCGCACGCGGACTTTCGAAGGGCGGCGCGGATTCTGCTCTCCGATCCATATCTCAGTCCTCCCCGCTGATCAGTTTCAGGAGGCTTTCGGACGGGATTATGGTCCGTCCCCCGACGCGAATAGCCTTGAGGCGACCGCTCGAGATGTGGGCATAGACAGTGGTTCGGCTCAGACTCGTGGCCTCACACACCTCCCGAATGCTGTATGCCAGCTTCGGCTTTTGAACATTGTGTTTCATGGTGTTTCTCCGTTCGGGATTGAACGGGCACACCAACTAAGGAGAGTTCGGGTCCTCGGCAAAGCATGAATGTGACGAAATTGGGCGGCCCAAAAAATCAATTTCGCCGCGTTCGTAAGCTGCCTGCATTTGCTCGGCCTTCACGATCTCGAGTGCAAGATCGCGATAGGGCTTAACACAGCGATACACGTAGGTGCCCTCCAGACCCCTCGGTTCGCCGACATCATGGCAAACCCTCATCCTGAAACCTCTCTCGAAACCGCCCCTCCTCGCAACTTCGACGGCCATATCGAGGTTTCGATGTTCGACCTGTTGCGGGTCTTTCTGTGCTGAATGAACGTCGTGGCGACGGACAAGACGAAGCTCAAAAAAGAGGTTCGGTTCGCTCCGCTCAATCAGTGCGAGGATCTTGCGCGCAACGAGCGGATCGATGTGGAAATCTGATCGCTTGATATGCTCCGCCAACCACTCAATTCGGCCATGATGAAGCTCGACAGCAGCGTGGTAAGCGCTGGTATCAGCGGAGCCATCTGCCGGTTCCTGGGCAGCGCCTAAAGTTCCATCGAAGTCATCACTCATTGGCCGTTCTGTATCTCAGATGGAGCTTTCAGTCGACGTGCTGTGGTCAATATAGCATCAGATCGAATGTCTACGAACTATCACAAGCAATTCGCACATTTGGTCGACTAGGCGCTCCCAAATGAGTTGTTCAAATAGTTGGTCCACCTTAGTGTTCCGGTATGAACCCCGTTGAGATTGCAGACGCCGTAACCGAACTCGCCCAGCAGCCGTTCGAAGCTGCCGAGTTCCCGTTCCAGTTCCTCGCCGCGTTCGGCAACAAGAAGACCACCATTGACCGTCTGCGCGCGGGCAACACCAATCAGTCCGACGTCACTGGCGGGGTGCTTCAGCGCAGCAATATCCACATCGCCACGGCGGGACCCGGCGCGGTCGCCGATACGCTCACCAAGCTGCGCAACAGCCCCAAGACTGCCAGTCAGAAGGCCCGCTTCATCCTTGCCACCGACGGTCACGAGCTTCAGGCCGAGGATCTCACCACCGGCGAGACAATCGTCTGCCAAT
Organism: Erythrobacter sp. Dej080120_24; assembly: GCF_036322605.1. Taxonomy (GTDB): domain Bacteria; phylum Pseudomonadota; class Alphaproteobacteria; order Sphingomonadales; family Sphingomonadaceae; genus Erythrobacter; species Erythrobacter aurantius. The sequence goes on along the minus strand of NZ_AP027262.1, from coordinate 467,703 downwards.
ACGCCGATTTCGCCAATCACTTCGGCTTCCTCCTGCCCCTCGCCGGCATCACCACCGTCGCGCAGATTCGGGAGAGCAGCTTCGACATTCGCGCAACCGGCCGGCTCAACAAGCTCTACGTCACCCTCTTGCAGGACAACCCTGACTGGGCCGCGGCCGATCGCCGGTCCGACATGAACCACTTCATGGCCCGGCTGATCTTCTGCTTCTTTGCCGAGGACACCGACATCTTCCACGCCGGCTACAAGTTCACCGAGACGGTCGAGCGGATGAGCAGCGGCGGGGCAGACAACACCGCCGAGGTGATCCAGGAACTGTTCCGCGCCATGAACACGCCGCTGGCCGATCGCACGGCAGCGGGCATCAAGACCTGGGCGGACGGCTTTCCCTACGTCAACGGCCAGCTCTTCAGCGGCAATATCGACGTCCCCCGCTTCAGCAAGATCGCGCGCTCCTACCTCATCCACATCGGCAATCTCGACTGGACGAAGATCAACCCCGACATCTTCGGCTCGATGATCCAGGCGGTCGCCGATGACGAGGAGCGCGGCGCGCTTGGCATGCATTACACCAGCGTGCCGAACATTCTGAAGGTGCTGAACCCGCTGTTCCTCGACGATCTGCGGGCCAAGCTGGAGGAGGCGGGCGACAACGCGCGCAAGCTGCTCAACCTGCGCAGCCGCATGGCAAAGATCCGGGTGTTCGATCCGGCCTGCGGCAGCGGCAACTTCCTCGTGATCGCCTACAAGGAGATGAGGGCGATTGAGGCCGAGATCAACAAGCGGCGCGGCGAGCCCGATCGTCGCAGCGAGATCCCGCTCACCAACTTCCGCGGCATCGAACTGCGCGATTTCCCGGCCGAGATCGCGCGCCTCGCGCTGATCATCGCCGAATACCAGTGCGACGTGCTCTATCGCGGGCAGAAGGAGGCGCTGGCCGAGTTCCTGCCATTGGACAGCCAGAACTGGATCACCTGCGGCAACGCCCTGCGGCTTGACTGGCTGAGCATCTGCCCGCCGACCGGGACCGGGGTGAAGGTGCGCGGAGATGACTTGTTTGAGACGCCGCTGGACCAGTCGGAGATCGACTTCGAGAATGCAGGGGGGGAGACCTACATCTGCGGGAATCCGCCTTATCTGGGCAGCGCATGGCAGGATGCTGAGCAGAAGGTCGACCTAGAACGTATCTTCGGTCATCGGACCAAAAGTTGGAAATCGCTCGATTACGTAGCCGGCTGGTTCATGAAGGCTGCTGATTACGGTTTGCACACTCCCACAGTCTCAGCTTTCGTTTCGACGAACTCGATCTGCCAGGGACAGCAAGTGCCAATCCTTTGGCCTTTAATTTTCGCGGCGAACCATCAAATTGCCTTTGCTCACACCAGCTTCAAGTGGGCCAATTTAGCGTCAAACAAGGCTGGTGTGACTGTCGTTATTGTCGGCATCTGTGAGAAGGGCGCGCGCAGCCCCCGCCTGTTCCAGCTCGATGATGACGGGGCGACTGTTGTCCGCGACGTTGACCATATTAATTCGTATCTCACGTCGGCTCCTGAAATCCTTCTGGCAAAAACGGCTAAGCCAACGAATGGGGTAACGCCCATGGATCGAGGCGATAGTGCAATTGATGGAGGAGGGCTCCTGCTCACGGGCAGCGAGGCTCAAGAACTGCGAGCCGAGGCACCACTTGCCCTCCACGACCTTATACGGCCGTATGTAGGCTCAGAAGAGCTCATCAACGGTTTGGCGCGCTTTTGCCTCTGGATAGAAGCCGACAGAGCAGCCGAGGCGCAACAGTGCGAACCTATTGCCGAGCGCTTAAACCAAGTCCGCAAAATGCGTTTGGCGAGCAGTAAGGCGCAGACTAGGCAAGCGGCTGCAACACCACACTGCTTTGGCGAGATCCGTCACCGGAACAGCGAATATACAATCCTTGTTCCTCGAGTGAGCTCTGAGAACAGGGACTTCCTTCCTGTCGGTTTGACCCGTGGCGGCACGATTGTGGGAGACCGAAACTTCGCGCTGTATGACGCGCCGCTATGGAATCTGGCGCTTATTGCTTCCCGCCTCCACTGGGTTTGGATAGGCACGGTTTGCGTCCGGATGCGAACCGACTTCTCCTATTCGAACACCCTCGGCTGGAACACCTTCCCGCTTCCCAAGCTCACCGATCAGAACAAGGCCGACCTCACCCGCTGCGCCGAGAACATCCTGCTCGCACGCGAGGCGCATTTCCCCGCCACCATCGCCGATCTCTACGATCCCGAAGCCATGCCTGAAAACCTCCGCCGCGCCCACGAGGAGAACGACGAAACCCTAGAGCGCATCTACATCGGCCGCCGCTTCAAGAACGACACCGAACGGTTGGAAAAGCTGTTTGAGCTCTACACCAGGATGACCGGGAAGGAGAAAGCGGCGTGAGCGAGCCGTTCTATGCCCAATCAAGGTTCAAGAGCCTGAAGGCGTTGATTGGCAAGACCGAGACCTTCGTTCACGGCGGCGCCGAGGATGAAGCGGTCATTTCATATATCGAAGATCTGGTGTCTAATCTCGCAACCAAGGCCGGTCCGCGAGAAGACGAAGCTTTCTATTACATGATCCGCTGTATGGGGGCGATCGTCGAGGCGAATGCCGATGATGCCTACGAACCGTATGGCTACGTCAATCCGTTCCGTCCGGATGGCTCAACCCGAGAGACGCCTCCAAAGATCTGGAAATGGCCGGTCGTTAATCAACCGCCATCCAGTGGCTCTGGCGGTATCACGGGAACCTTTCGCGATTATTCGGCCCTCAAGATGTTTGGATATACCGTCGGCAACAAGGGGCGGGATGAGGGTTGGAGTGACCACCGGCGCAGGATGTTCCTGTCTGACTTCATGGAGATGAGCTTACCTGTAGACGTCAAGAAGACCTTCGGGGACGAGTATGGCGAACCCATGAGCACGACCCGATTGCGTAAGGTGGCCAATCTGATTGCGGCGCTGGCGAATAATGCGGCCCGCAAGAGCAACGCGGCAAGCTACGAGCAGGCGATTGCCGACTGGGAGGATGACCTGGCCTACCTTGAGGACAAGTATTACCACGGCAAGGGATTGAAATTTCATCCATGGCCAGAGGTGGAGCGGTAGATATGAGCAAGACACCAGGCTGGGACGCCAAGGCCATTAGCGACATCGCCTCGCGCCACTATGGCGGCTTTGCGCAAATGTTCGAGAAGCACGACTGGCCCGAGCGCGGCTCCGACATGATGCGCAAGGTCCAAACCCGCGTGAAGGAGACCTACGGCAGCATCGATGCCTTTGTCGCCAAGCATGACGGCAAGAACTGATCGTGCAGATGGCGACTGAAGCAATCGACAAAGCACCTTCGACGGACGAGCTAGAGAAGCTGCTTGTCAACAATGAGGCGCTGGCAAGGATCGAGCTCTATCTGAACCGCTTCAACCCGATCAGGGTCATGAAAATGGAGCGTATGGAGATCAGGCATTCTGCCATCCTCGCCTGGCTTCTGGACCCCAAGGAAAGCCACGGCCTCGACGACAAATTTCTCAAGGCATTTCTTGGCGAGGCACTACGAGGGCAGAGTGCGATCGGCCACCCAACGGCAATCGATGTCGCACGCGCTGACCTTAGCGACTCGGTTGTCCGACGTGAGTGGCAGAATATCGATGTCTTTGTTCATAGTGACCGAAACCGTTGGGCCTTCATTATTGAGAACAAATACGACAGCAAGCAGAGCGAAGGGCAGCTGACAAAATACCTTGAGGGCGTTCATGCCGGTCTTGGGGTATCGCCAAGTGAGATAAGCGCCAGAGGTATTTTCCTTACTCTTCAGGACGAGGAGCCGCAGGACGAACGATACTCACCGGTAAACTATCTGGCGGTGTGTGCAGTGCTGGCTGAACTCATGAAACGCGAAGCACATTTGCTGACTGCAGAGGTGCGAACCTTCCTACAGCACTACATTGAGATAATTGAAGAGGAGCTGGGCATGAGTTCGGAAAGCGGAGAAATGCAGGAGCTCGCACGGCAGCTGTATCGCGAGAACAAGAAGGTCTTCGACTTTGTCATGAAGTATGGCGCAACGTCCGACTTCTCCGTAGCCGTGACAAACCTGTTCGGTGATGATCTTGATGCGACGAAGGCCGTGACGATCGGGACGCAAAGATTTAAGCTTACCGCTCTTTCCAGTGACATCTGTGGTTGTCTCCCGGTTTCATGGGAGGAGCCGTTACGTGAGCTGCCGAATCTGGCTGATGGGTGCGCCAGTTGGTGGGCTGGGCTTCCGCTGATAATTTGGATCAGGCTCGACAAGGCGACAGAGGGGGTCGGCGGGAAGCTCCGCATGGTCGCGGAGGTAGGGCCAGTGTCAAACCACAAGCTAAGATTGAGCCTCGTCGAACAGATTGCGGGTCTGACCGATGAGGCCCCGAAGCTAAGAATCCAGTTTACAAAGACAGCTACACGCGAGGGAACGCGCTACTCGCGCTTCCTGAAGGAAAACGTGATCAACATCAAAGATACAGGCAACGCTGAAGAGATCACGCAGGCGATCGAGAAGCTATTCAAGCGGTTTACACCCGAAATCGAGGCAGTTGGTGAACTCCTTCGGGAGTATGCAAGCCAGGGAGAGCTTGCTCAATGACAACCGCAAAACCCGTCCCCGCTGTATCCTTCCAGACCGCCCGCAGCGGCGCCTCGACCAAGTCGAACGAACTTGGCATGCGGCCCATGCAGGAACGCGCCTACAACAAGCGCGGGGAGCAATACCTACTGATCAAGTCGCCGCCGGCCTCGGGCAAGAGCCGTGCGCTCATGTTCATTGCGCTCGACAAACTGCAAAATCAGGGATTGCGCCAGGCGATTATTGTGGTGCCGGAGAAGTCGATCGGCGGGAGCTTCGGCGACGAGCCACTATCGCAATTCGGCTTCTGGGCAGACTGGACGGTGAAGCCGAAGTGGAACCTGTGCAACACGCCCGGCGCGGATGACGAGAAGGCTGATCCGTCCAAGATCAAGGCGGTCGGCCAGTTCCTCGAAAGCGAGGATCAGGTGCTGGTCTGCACTCATGCCACCTTTCGCTTTGCCGTGGACCGTTTTGGCGTCGAGGCGTTCGACGATCGGCTGATCGCCGTTGACGAGTTCCACCACGTCTCGGCTGGCGAGGACAACAGGCTCGGCAACCAGCTCACTGAGTTCATCGGCCGTGACAAGGTGCACATCGTTGCCATGACCGGCAGCTATTTCCGCGGCGATGCCGTGCCTGTGCTGACCCCTGAGGACGAAGCGAAGTTCGAGCCGGTCACCTACACCTATTACGAGCAGCTCAACGGCTACGAGCACCTCAAGGCGCTCAAAATCGGCTATTTCTTCTACACTGGCCGGTATCTTGAGGCGATCGAGCACTGCCTCGACCCGGCGCTGAAGACGATCGTGCACATCCCCTCGGTCAACGCGCGCGAGGCGACCAAGGACAAGGTCGGCGAGGTCAACGAGATCCTGCACCATCTCGGCAAGTGGCAAGGTGCCGATCCCGTGACCGGGTTTGAGTTGGTGGCAGCGCCCGATGGCCGCGTGCTGAAGATCGCCGACCTGGTGGACGACAGCGTGCCAGCACGCAGGGCAAAGGTGCTTGCAGCGCTGAAGGACCCGGCGCACAAGAACGACCGCGACCATGTGGACATCATCATCGCGCTCGGCATGGCGAAGGAAGGCTTCGATTGGATTTGGTGCGAGCACGCTCTGACGGTGGGGTATCGCTCCAGCCTGACCGAGATCATCCAGATCATCGGCCGTGCCACCCGTGATGCGCCAGGCAAAACGACTGCGACCTTCACCAACCTCATTGCGGAGCCAGACGCCTCCGAGGCCGCTGTGGCAGATGCGATTAACGATACCCTCAAGGCGATCGCCGCCAGCCTGTTGATGGAGCAGGTATTGGCCCCGCGCTTCACCTTCAGCCCGAAGAACGCCGGCCCATTGCCCGATTTCGACTACGGGCCGGAAGGCTACCAGGAAGGCAAGACGAACGTCGGCGTGAACGAAGAGCGTGGACAGTTTCACTTCGAGATCGCCGGCCTCGTCACGCCGAAGTCACCGGAGGCAAACCGGATCTGTCAGGAAGACCTCAACGAAGTCATCGCCGCTTTCGTTCAGAAGAAGTCCGTCGCTGAACGAGGGATGTTCGACGAGGAAACCCCCGCGCAGGAACTGACGCAGGTTGCCATGGGTGCGATCGTTCGCGATCGATACCCTGATCTGACCGCCGAGGATCAGGAAGCGGTGCGGCAGCACGCGATAGCCGCCTTGAACTTGACCCAGAAGGCAAAATCGTTGGCCATGGATGCGGCCGAAGCAGGTGAGGGAGAGCTTCGATCGAACACCGCCTTGCTGGACGGTGTGCGGCAATATGCAATGGACGTCCGCGAGCTTGACGTTGACCTGATCGACAGCATCAACCCCTGGCAGGCTGCCTACGCCGTGTTGGCGAAATCGATGAGCGAAAGCACCCTGAAGCAGGTGCAGGCTGCGATCGCCGCCAAACGCACAAAGATCTCGCCGGAAGAGGCCAAGGATCTCGCCGTGGCCGCCGTCAAGTTCAAGAAGGAGCGGGGACGCATCCCCTCGATCACCTCGTCCGATCCATTCGAGCAGCGACTTGCGGAAGGCGCTGCAGCCTTTATGCGGTTCCGCGAAGAGGGCCGCTATGAGTGATCTGAATCTGGACGATCTGGCTGACGAACTGGCCGACTTCGCCCCTGCCAAGAAGAAGCAGACGACCTACACGGCTCGCGAAGAGCGGATCATTGCCGGTTTCGAGGACATCATCCGCTTCTACGACGAACATGGCCGAGTGCCGCAGCATGGCGAGGACCGTGACATTTTCGAGCGGCTCTATGCCGTCCGCTTGGACCAACTGCGCGCTCAGGAAGACTGTCGTGCGCTGTTATCGGACATGGATCGTCATGGCCTTCTTGCCGAGCCTGATGTTTCGCCGGTGGACGTGGCAGAACCTGATCTAGACGAGCTGGCATCGGAACTCGCGGAATTGGGCGGCGAGGGCGACATCACGCAATTGCGTCACGTCCGCTCTGCCGAGGAAAAGCGTGCAGCCGAGGAAATCGCCCGGCGCGACAAGTGCCACGATTTCGAGAAGTTCAAACCGCTCTTCGAGCAGGTGAAGCAGGAGCTGGCCTCCGGCACGCGCGTAACGCGCCCGTTCGAGCTGAAAGCGGAAATCCGGCCAGGCGCATTTTTCATTGTCGGCGGGCTGATCACCTATGTGGCCGAGATGGATGACATCTTCACCAACGCGCAGGGGCGCACCGACGCACGGCTAAGGGTGATCTTCGACAACGGCACGGAAAGCGGGATGCTGATGCGCTCGCTCCAACGCCAGCTTCACGATGATGATGCCGGACGCAGGATTACCGATCCGTCACCTGGTCCCTTGTTTGCCGATCTGCCGGAGGACGCCGAGGCCAAGACGGGAACAATCTATGTGCTGCGCAGCAAGTCCGGTCATCCATTCGTAGCCGAGCACCGCGAGGTGGTCCACAAGATCGGCGTCACCAGCGGATCGGTCGAGTCCCGAATTTCAGGAGCTGAAAAGAGCGCCACATACCTTCTCGCAGGAGTCGACGTCGTCGCCACCTACAAGGTCTACGGTGTGAACTGCCAGAAGCTCGAAAGCCTTCTGCACAAAGTCTTCGCCGGCGCGCAGCTCGATTTGATGATCCCCGATAGGTTCGGCCATATGGTCAAACCGCGTGAATGGTTCGTCATACCGCTAGACGTCATCAACGAAGCTGTTGAGCGCATTCGAGACCGGTCGATTACAGAATATCGATACTCGCCGGACCATGGGAAGCTGATGCCCACGGGTGAGTGACCCCGATTATCCGCACCCGCGGATCGTCCGATGATTTGGACGCCGCACCGGCTGAATTTGGTGGCGCAACCACAGCTCAGCAAACAGCGGCCAACCCCAATTTTCCGTACTTTTTCCGTACCGGCGCTGGGAGGACGATCTAAGTCTTTGAAAAATTGGCGCACCCGACAGGATTCGAACCTGTGACCTCTGCCTTCGGAGGGCAGCGCTCTATCCAGCTGAGCTACGGGTGCTTGCAGTGGCGGGGATGATTGCCGCCGGGAGGCGCGCTTAGCAAGCCTGATCGGCGCACGCCAGTCGAATTTGGCCAGTCGAATTTGGCCGGACATCAGAGGTGTAGTGTTTAACCAATCGGCAAGGGCATCAGGCCTAGGCTCCTCACATGTCAGCGATGTCACCCGAAGCGATGCGCGAAATGCGCAAGATCGCAGGCGGATCGGATGATCCGGTCAGCACCATGTCGCGGCGCTGGGATGCGCTGCACGAGACCGCAAACCGGCTCGCGCAAATGGCGCATCTTTCGCCGGACCGGCATTTGCCCGCGACCGATGCGTTTTCCGAAATGCTGGACCACGCAACGGGCTGGCAGCGCGAATTGGCTGCGCAGGGGATCGATGACATTGACGCGATGATGCAGCCGGGCATGGCGGCGCTGACCACGCTGGTGCAGCGCGGACAGGATGCGACCGCCCCCGCGCTGGCACTGTGGTGTGAATTCCATCATGCGCGTGACGCGGTTCTTTCGGCGGTCCGACCCTACCCCGCCTGATCCGGTCTCGCATCGGCTTGACCTTGTTCGCCCTATGTTCCAATCATGGGCGATGTCGATCACACAATCTGCCGCGCTTGATTCGCACGCCGCTGGCGCCACTGCTGCGGATGTGGCGCGGGGCATCGCGCGGCTGTTTGCCCGCAACGATATCTGGTGCCTGGCCGAAGTCCCGCTGAAAAACGGCCGCCGCGCCGATCTGATGGGTGTCGATGCCAAAGGGCTGGTGGTGATCGTCGAGATAAAGGTCGCGCGCGGCGATCTCCTGGGCGATGCGAAGTGGCCTGATTACCTCGACTATTGCGACCGGTTTTTCTGGGGAGTTCCACCCGATCTTGATCGTGCGCCATTGGATGGGGAGGCATTCCGCCCGGATGCCTGCGGGGTGATCGTGGCGGATGGCTATGACGGGGAAATCCTGCGCCACGCCCCGCTCGATCCGCTCGCAGCGGCAAGGCGCAAGGTGCAGGTGGAGCATCTGGCGCGAATCGCGATGCGGCGACACACCGCGCTGATCGATCCTCATTGCGCCGGTATTGCGGGCGATTGACCAGCCCGGCAGCGAAGCTGCGGGCCATCCGCGCTTCCCATGCACGGGCGGGTGCGACATAAGACGCTGATGTTCAGCCCCGATCTTCCGCTCTGGCTTGCCTTTCTGGTCACCGGCAGCGCGATGACTGTGATGGTGATCATCCGGTATTTTGCCTCCAGCGGGCTGTTCGCATGGATGACGCAGCGGCTCCGCCCGGGCCTGTATGCGGGGCAGGGAAAACAGATCAGGGAAGAAATTCGCTGGTCGCTGGTCGCTGCGGTGTTTTACGGCGCGCCCACGGGCCTTATCTTCTGGGGCTGGCGCCATCACGGCTGGACACAGATGTATGTCGATGCCGCCGAATGGCCGCTTTGGTACGTTCCGGTGTCGATCTTCGTCTATCTATTCGCGCAGGACAGCTGGTTCTACTGGACTCACCGCGCAATGCACTGGCCGCGCCTGTTCCGCATCGCCCATGCGGTCCACCATCACAGCAAGCCCCCCACCACCTGGACGGCGATGAGCTTTCACCCGGTGGAATCGCTGATCGGGGCGATTGTCATCCCGGTGATGGTTTTCATTGTCCCGATCCACATCGGCGCGCTGGGCGTGGTGCTGGCAATCGCGACGGTCATGGGGGTTACCAATCACATGGGGTGGGAGATATTTCCGCGCCGCTTCGTTCATTCTGCGTTGGGACATTGGGTGATAACCGCAAGCCATCACGAACGGCATCACGAGGAATATCGATGCAATTTCGGCCTGTATTTCCGTTTCTGGGATCACCTGTGCGGAACCGATCGCGGCTTTTCCCGACGCTTCGAGAAGGCGGGGGCAAACGCATGATGCGGTTCGTCCTGCTCGCGCTTGGTGCAGGCTCGGCGGGGCTCGCCGCTCCGGCTGCGGCCGGAACAGTCACCATCACGGTGACGGACCTGCGCAACAGCGAAGGGGTGGTGCGCGCCTGCATGACCACGGTCGAAAGCGTGTTTCCGCGCTGCGCCAAGGATCCCAATTCCTACCGCACTGTCGTGCCCGCAGGCGAAACGGTCACGATCCGGTTCAACAATGTGCGGCCGGGCGAATACGCCATCGCACTGCTGCATGACGAAAACGAGGACGGGAAGGCCAACCGGGTCCTCGGCATGGCCCCGCGCGAGGGGTTCGGCTTTTCGCGCGATGCCCCTGTGCGCATGGCACCACCTGAATGGGATGACGCGGTCTTCACCGTCGGCACGGCATCGCAGCGCGTGACCATCAAGATGCGCTATTTCCTCTAGCGCCAACTGCCCCTTGCGCCGGGCCTCAGCTCGAGGTTTCCGACAACTTTCCGGCGCAACTTAACGCAATGTTTACCACGTCGCGCCAGAACCGCAGGCGAACATGCGTCAATCAAGGGGCACAGGCCGATAATGGACACTCTGCGGGGCACTTTCGACACCGGCATTCCGGCTGACGACAGTCAGGACTGGGATGACGTCACCACGCCGCCCGAAGAGGAAAGGGTGCGCGAACTGCCGCCCGAGGCAATCGGCCAGGACGAGCGCCGGATGCAGGTGCGCGCCTACAACCATTGGGCCGGGCTGCTGGGCGATGCCAACTTCCCCTCGATCGAGGAGCTGGAGCCGCACAATCTCGACGATTTCGGCCCGAACAGCGTGCTGCTCGACTTCACCGCCGGGATCGAAGATCCGGTTGTGCAATTCCTTGGCACCAAGCTCGCAGCCGAATGCGGCGGCACCGGGCATATCGCCCGGCTGTCTGACGTTCCGCCGCGCTCGCTCCTGAGCCGCATCACCGATCACTACATGCAGATCCTCGCCAATCAGGCGCCGATCGGGTTCGAAGCCGAATTCGTGAACCAGCAAGGCGCCTCGATCCTGTATCGCGGCATTCTGCTGCCGTTTTCCAGCGATGGCGAAACCATCGACTTCATCTACGGGGTGATCAACTGGAAAGAGATGGCCGATCCCGCCGCGGCTGACGAATTGCTGCTCGAAATCGACCAGGCTCTGGCCACCGATGGCGTGGAAGAGGTCGAAACCGAAGCGGAAGACCAGCCGCACCGCCACCACGCCGATCCTTTGACCGAATGGGCGGATTCGCCCGCGCACGAAGCCACCGCCGTGGATGTGCCGCAAACCAACCCGCTGTCGGACAACATCTCCTCCATGCGCGAACCCTCTTTCGACGGTGAGGACGAAGACGAAGATGATCTGCCGCTGCCCGATTTCGGCCAGTATGCGCTCGACGATCCCGAAGTCGATGAATTCGGCGAGGAGATCGAGGATGAGGACGACGACGGCGCATCCTACAGCTTTGCCTCGCTGGCCGATTACATCGAAGCCCCGGCCAAGAAGGCCATCGATCTCGATGCCGAACATTTCGACCCCGAAGATTACCGGGTGGAAGAACCGGCGCCAGCCGCGCCGGTATCGCCGGAGCCTGTGGCGCCCGAACCCGCAACGGTCGAGCCGGCCATCCACGCCGATTTCGGCGATGAAGCCGATGATCGCGCTGATGGCGATGGTGAAGACGTGTTCGAACTGGCCGAGGCACTTTCGACCGATGCCGGGCTCTACGATTGTCTCGCTTCGGCGCGCGAACTCGCGCAGACCGCGCGCGCTTCGGAAGATCGCAGCCGTCACGCGCTTTATGCCGCAGTCGGCCGGGCCTATGATTTCTCGCTCGCCGCAGCGGATGAACCCGATGCCTATGCCGAACTGATCGAAGACAGCGGCCTCACGATCCAGGATCGCGCGCCGATGACGCCGATTGTGAAGCTTGTTTTCGGGCAGGACTACGACAAGACGCGCCTGACCGAATATGCTGCCGTGCTCGCCCATGCGCACCGGCTGGAACTGGAACGCGGCTCGCTGGCGGATTATCTCGCCAAGGCAGATGGAGGGTTGAAGGGCGTGGTCAACGCCGAACGCCGCCTGCGCCGCGAAGAAAGCGGCAAGGAAGTCGAAGCCGAAGGCGATATTCGCGCCCAACTCGCCAAGAAGCTGCGCCAGCTTGAGGAAATCATGCTGGAATCGCTCGAAGGCGAAGGGCCGGAATTCTCGCTCGTGATGATCCGCCGCGATGATGCAGGCCGGGTCGCGCTGATCGGCGAAATTGCCGATGACGTGTCGCTGATCGAACGCGCGGGCAAGAAACTGGTCGGCTGACAGCCGCCGGCGCGACGCTGAAACCGCGTCGCTACAGTGTGAATCGCTTGGCCTCGCGCGCTGGGAAAGCTAGGCGCAGGCTCCATGCCTGTCGGCCCGTTCTCCCGGCGCAAGCCCTTGCGCGTCCAACCCTTCTTCGGTTTTCGCAACACCGAGCGATTGCTGGTCAACGCACGCGCCATGCGATCGCGCGAGCCGGTGTTCGTGAAACGCAGTTTCTGGCGCGATTTCAGGACGATGGCGGGCATCTACCTGTCGCAGGAAGTGCCCGGTCTGGTGGTCGATCTGGAATATGCCCTGCCCGGCGGACGGGTGCTGCGGCAATCGGCCACGACAGGGCCGGAAGGCTATGTCAGCTTCGACCTGCCGCTTTCCCCCGGCAACCCGACGGCGGAGCGGACCCGTTGGGAGAAGGCCGTGCTGCGATGGCGGGACAGCGATGACAACGCATCGTTCGAAACCGATGTCTGGATCCTGACACCGGGCAGCCAGACGCGGGTGGGCATCATCTCGGACATCGACGACACTATCCTCGAAACCGGGGTGACCGGGGGCGTTCGTTCGCTTGTCCGCAACTGGAAACGCGTGATGGCGCAAATGCCTAGCGACCGGGTCCCGGTGCCGGGGGCATCATCCTTGCTTGCGGCCTTGGGGGGCGCGCCAGCGGGTAACACCGATCTGGCCTTGCCCATCGATCCCGCCACGCCGGAGGCCCGCGTGCGGCCCGTGTTCTATGTTTCATCCAGCCCGTGGAACCTGTTTTCCTATCTCGTCACCTTCAAGCGCGAGCGCGGCCTGCCGCTCGGGCCGGTGATGCTGCGCGACTGGGGCTTCAACCGCGAGACGCTGGGGTCGGAAGGGCACGGATCGCACAAGGAAGAGGCGATCCAGCGTATTTTCGAGACGTTTCCGCATTTGCAATTCGCGTTGATCGGGGATGACACGCAAAAGGATCTGACGGCATTCGGCCGGATCGCGCGCGAGTTTCCGGGGCGAATTGCCGCAGTCTTCATCCGTGCGGTAACCGGCGCACCACTCAACAACGAAGAATTGCATGCGCTGGACACCTTTGAGCGGCTGGGCGTTCCCTACTGGTCGGGCAGCGACTATGCGGAGGCCAAGCGGTTCCTGCGCAGCGCCGGGCTCGATCTCGAAGGCGGGGTGAAGAGCCTCGTACGGACCGCGAGCCGTGGCGAATAGGGGCTGGGGAGAATGAGGAGAGTGCGGATGATCTGGTGGATACTGGGCGGGATCGCGCTCGTGGTGCTGGTAGCCGGGGTCGGGCTGCAGATGGCGATCGCGCGCAACGGGCCTGCGGTGCTGAGCGCTGTCGATCGTATTTCGGGCGGCCCGCGCGATGCGGAGATGAAAGCACGGATTCCTACTGGCAGCCATCCGCAGCAGCAGTTGATAGTTTGGGGACCGGCACGACCCGACCCGGCCGAAGCGCCGCTCCCGGTGCTGTTATTCACGCATGGCGGAAGCTGGAGAAGTGGAAACCCGGTCGATTATGGATTTATCGCCCGCGCATTTGTGCCGGAAGGGTTCATTGTGGTGCTGGTTGGATATCGTCTGGGCGAGGACGGCATCTACCCGGCCATGCTGGAAGACACGGCCAACGCTATTGCATGGACCCATGCCGAAATCGCGGCTTATGGCGGCGACCCGGATCGGATCGTCGTCGCGGGCCATTCCGCCGGGGCCTACAACGTAGTGATGACGACGCTGGAGGAACAATGGCTGGCGCAGCGCGGTCTTTCGCCCCAGGTGGTGACCGGGGTGATCGGTCTGGCTGGGCCCTATGATTTCCTCCCGCTCGACAGCGAATCGACCATCGCCAGCTTCGGCCATCTCGAAGACCCCGCGATCAGCCAGCCGGTGGAACATGTTCGCCCCGATGCCCCGAAGATGCTGCTGATCCACGGCGCGGACGACACGCTGGTGCGCCCACGCAATACCCATGTCCTGACTGAACGGTTGAAGCAGGCCGGGGGCCATGCACTGAGCGTGGTTATTCCCGAGATGGAGCACAATGATCCGCTGATTTCGCTGGCAGAGCCGTGGCGTTCGCGCAGGGATATCGTCGGACTGGTGGCCGGTTTCGCCCATGCGGTTTCCACGCGGCAAGGCGAGGCTGGGCAAAGCGAGGCTGGGGAAACTTCAGTTCCCGTTCAGGCCCGAACGCGTTAGCATCCCCGCTACATGCGCCCCCTTCGCTCCCTTTTCGCCTTCACGCTTGCCCTGTTTGCGGCGAGCGCTCTTGCCATTCAGCCCGCCGCGGCACAATCGATCCTGCGCGATGCGGAGACGGAAGAGCTGCTGCGCGACATGGCCTATCCGCTGATCGAGGCGTCCGAGCTGGAGCCCGAAAGCGTCGAGATCGTGCTGATCAACGATCCCTCGATCAACGCCTTCGTCGCCGGGGGGCAGGTCGTCTATGTCCATGCCGGACTGCTCAATGCCGCCGACACCGCCAATGAAGTGCAGGGCGTGATCGCGCACGAGCTGGGACACATCACCGCCGGACACGTCGTCCGCTTCGAAGAGCGCACCCGTCAGGCGCAGGGGATCACGATCCTTTCGCTGCTGCTGGGGGTCGGCGCGGCGCTCGCAGGTGCGGGCGATGCCGCATTCGGCGCGCTGATGGCCGGACAACAGGCCGCGCTCGGCAGCTTTCTTGCCTTCAATCGCAATCAGGAAGCCGCGACCGACCTTGCCGGTGCGCGCTATCTTTCGGGCGCCGGGATTTCGGGCCGGGGGATGATCTCCTTCTTCGAAAAGCTGCGCAATTTCGAAATCCGCCGCGGCTACAGCCAGGCCGACGAAGCCGCCTATGGCCGCACCCACCCGCTGTCGGGTGATCGCATCCAGACTTTGCGCAATCTGCTGGCCGAAGACGCTGCGTGGGAAACGCCGGACGATCCCGAATTGCAGGCACGGTTCGAAGCGGTTCAGGCCAAGCTTTACGGCTATCTCGCCGAACCGCAGCGCACCTTCCAGCAATATCCCGAAAGCAACACCAGCATCCCGGCCCGCTATGCCCGCGCCTATGCCTATCACAAGGACGCGCAGGTCGAAAAAGCACTGGCGGAAACCGAGGCGTTGCTGGCGATCAACCCGGTGAACCCGTATTTCCTCGAACTGGAAGGCCAGATCCTGCTGGAATCGGGCCGCCCGGAAGAGGCGCTCAAGCCGCTGCGCAAGGCGACCGATCTCACCCGCAACCAGCCGCTGATCGCAGGCATGTTCGGCCACGCGCTGATCGCGACGGAGAATACCGACAATTACGCCGAAGCGGAGCGCGTGCTGCGCGCGGCGGTGGCGCGTGACAGGCTCAATCCCTTCGCATGGTATCAGTTGGGCGTTGTCTATGCGGAGCGCGGCGACATTCCCCGCGCACGGCTGGCCAGCGCCGAACAACAGGTGATGAGCCGCCGCTTCCCCGAAGCATTGCGCAACGCCCAGGCCGCAGAGGCTGGCTTGCCGCTGGGTTCGCCGGACTGGATTCGCGCACAGGATATTGCGCTTCAGGCCCGCGCCGAACTGGAACGCATCCGCGACAGCCGCTAGGGCCTGCCATCATGGAAACAAGCTTTCGCAACACCTTGCTGATCGCGCTGCTGGCGCTTGTGTTCGGATTTCTCGGCGCGGCGACGTGGTCCTATGCCGGGCTCGCCGACAATCGCACGCGGGCCTATCTGCTCGACAATCCCTCGATCCTGCAGGAAGTCGCCGAAGCGCTGGCGGCAGAGCAGGCGCGCGAGCGGCTGTCGGCGCTGGGTGACGAGCTTTATGCGCCCTTCCCCGGCGCGGTGCTCGGCAATCCCGAAGGGTCGAAAGTGCTGGTCGAATTCACCGACTACAATTGCCCCTATTGCGAAGCGAGCCTTGCTGATGTGCAGCGGCTGGTCGAAGAAGACCCCGATCTGAAAGTCGTGATGCGCGAATGGCCCATCTTCGAAGGCAGCGAAGGCGCGGCGCGCATGGCGCTGGCAGCCGGAATGCAGGGCAAGTATCGCGAATTCCACGAAAAGATGTTCGAACTCGGCCCCACCAACCCTGCCGCAGTCGAAGCCGCTGCCAAGGCTTCGGGGCTCGACATGGAACGCGCCCGCACCGACGCGGCGAGCGAGGCGGTATCAGTGGAACTGGTGCGCAACCTCACCTTTGCCCAGTCGCTCGGCTTTTCCGGCACCCCCGCCTTCATCGCCCGGCAGACCCCGCTTGCGGGTGCGGTAGGGTATGAAAGGCTGAAGGAAGCGCTCGACAAACCGGTGGACTGATGCGCGTTTTTGCCGCCATCGCTTGTGCCTGTCTGGGCCTGCCCGCGGCTGCGGCCGCGCTTGCGTCCGACATCAACTGGGATCGGGTGGACCTTCCCAGCGAGCGCGCGGCGATCGAGCGGTTTCAGGCGTTCGACCAGCGGTTGCAGGACGTGGGCTGGAAACTGGTGCGCGGCAATGCCGCCTTCTGTGACCGTGTGATCCCCTCAATCGGCCTGCAATTGCAGGACCTCGCCAGCTATGGCGCGCCCGAAGTGGCACGCGCGGCGCTCGGCATGGAGGGCGATTTTGCGGTGCAGACGGCGGCGCGCGGCTCACCTGCGGGCCTGAGCGGGGAATTCCCCGGCAATCGGGAAGTCACCCGGCTTGCCCGCATGGACCCAAACCAGTGGGAAGCAGGCGAGAGGCTGTATTGGCAAAGGCTGACCAAGGCGCATGATCATGTCGATGCGATGCTGGCCGAACACGGCGGGATCGAAGTGACCTTCGCCAATGGTGAGAGCGTCAAGGTCGGATCGGTCGATGTCTGCGCCACCCGCTTTGAACTGATGGGCGAAGGCAGTCGCGCCGTCGCCGATGGCAACCGGGTGGTGATCGGGATCGATTTTCCCGGATTCTCCTATCCCGAAGAAGTGTTCGCGGGCGTTGTCGCGCATGAACTGGCGCACAATCTGCTGGGGCACAGCGCATGGCTTGATCGCAACGGGCGCGGGCGGCGCAATGTCCGCAAGACCGAGCGCGAGGCCGACCGGCTGATGCCGTGGATCATGGCCAATGCGGGCTATGACCCGGTTTTTGCCCAACGCTTCATGGAGCAATGGGGGCCGCGCCATGATGGCGGCCTGCTGCGCAATCGCTCGCACGACGGGTGGGACGAACGCGCCGAATTCATCGCCGAGGAAATCCCCACGATCCACGCGCTGATCGAAAGCGAAGGCGCGGCTGACTGGCGGACCCATTTCCGCCGGGAAATCGACCCGCAAAAGGGCCTTTAGGCTGGAACACAAACCCGCGCTGCCTGCGACGGACGGTTCGCCGCTTGCGTTCGTTCCGCCATGCGAAACGCGTTTGAACCTGCAAAAATTGCAAAACTGCGCTAAATGACATCAATATGGCGGTAATGCGCATCGAACCGGCTCCTTTTTTCGCGAGCAAGAACCGCGCCTTCTGGAACCTGCAACTGGCGGGCTGGGGCGGGTCTTTCCTGCTGCGCGTGCTGAACACCGTCGCCAACGGCCTGCCTTACAACCAGCTGATCCTGATCCTGATCACCACCATCACCGGATTTTCGATCAGCCTGATCCTGTCGGTGATCTATCGCCAGCTGATCCAGCGCAGCCCGGTGGTGACATGGGGCGGAACGGTGATCGTGCTGTTCCTGGCTGTCACCGTTCACGCGGGCATAGAGGCGTGGGTGCAAGGCCTGTATTACGGCGGCACCCGCGAAACCAGCTTCGTCCAGCGTTTCGTCGGGATCACCTATATTCCGCTGACGCTGCTGGGCGGGTGGAGCGCGCTGTATTACGCGATCAACTTCTTCCTGACGGTGGAGCGGCAGGCAGACCGGCTCGAACGATTGGAAGCGCAGGCGACTGCGGCCCAATTGGCGATGCTGCGGTATCAGCTCAATCCGCATTTCCTGTTCAACACGCTGAATTCGATCAGCACGCTGGTGCTGCTCAAGCAGACCGGTCCGGCCAACGCGATGCTGACGCGGCTGTCCGGCTTCCTGCGACACACGCTGATTACCGAGCCGGGCAGCCAGGTGACGCTTGAGCAGGAGATCGAGACGCTGCAGCTCTATCTCGATATCGAGCGGATGCGGTTCGAAGAACGGCTGCGCACCCATTTCGAGATCGACGACGCAGCGCTCAAGGCGCGCCTCCCTTCGATGCTGCTGCAACCGCTGGTGGAAAACGCGATCAAATACGCCGTCAGCCCGCAGGAAGAAGGCGCGCGCATTTCGTTGACAGCTCGGGTCGTGGGACAGCGTTTGCGCATTTCGGTGGAGGACACCGGACCGGGGATCGACGGGCCGGTGCAATTGTCGATGCTTGAAGAGCGCGATGGCGTCATCGGGCGCCCGGTTTCCACCGGGGTCGGGTTGGCCAATATCCGCAACCGGCTGATGCAGGGCTATGGCGATGATCACCTGTTCGAAACCCGCTCGCAGCCGGGCGGCGGCTTCACCGTCCTGATCGAAATCCCCTATGAGACCGGCGAAGAACCCGCAGGCGCAACCGCGCCGGAACAGTCCCTGTCAAAATCCCCGCTCACAGAACCCGATGCGTCACCCCCTTCTGACGCGTCCACGGGCAATGTGATCAACCTCAACCCCCAACGTGCTATCGGAAATATCCCATGACCATCCGGACAATCCTCGTCGATGACGAGAAACTCGCCATTCAGGGCCTGCAATTGCGGCTTGAGGCGTTTGACGATGTCGAAGTGATCGACACCTGCTCCAACGGCCGCGAGGCGATCCGCAAGATCAAGACGGAAAAGCCCGATCTCGTCTTTCTCGACATCCAGATGCCCGGCTTCGACGGCTTTTCCGTGGTCAAGGGTGTGATGGAGATCGAGCCGCCGCTGTTCGTGTTCGTAACCGCATTCGAGGAACACGCGATCCGCGCCTTCGAAGCCAACGCCGTCAACTACCTGATGAAGCCGGTGGACGAGGACAAGCTGGCGGACACGATCGAACGCGTGCGCCAACGCCTTGCCGAGAAGAAAAGCGCCGAGGATGCCGAACAATTGCTCGACGTGCTGGCCGAAGTCGCGCCTGATCGCGTCGCCGATTTCGGCGGCGATGCGAGCGAAAGCGCCGACCGCTTCGAAAAGCTGATCAATGTGAAGGACCGTGGCCAGATCTTCCGCGTGGAAGTCGACAGCATCGAACATATCGAAGCGGCGGGCGATTACATGTGCATCTACACCGGCGACAATTCGCTGATCCTGCGCGAGACGATGAAGGACCTCGAACGGCGGCTTGACCCGCGCAAGTTCCAGCGTGTCCACCGCTCCACCATCGTCAACCTTGATCAGGTACGTCAGGTGAAACCGCACACCAATGGCGAATGCTTCCTGGTGCTGGATTCCGGCGCCGAGGTGAAGGTGAGCAGATCGTATCGGGACGTGGTCGCACGGTTCGTGCATTGATTCTTGTGTTCGCCCATCCGGGCGAACTCCTCGGTGCAATTCCTCCGCTTTGCTACGGGCACCTGCGGGCGCCCGTGCAGGTGGCCGTTGGCCGCCTGCGCCTTTGGCTCCGGCTCCAGGCTTGCGGACCCTGCGGGTCCGTTTATGGGTAGCTAATGACCTTCACCCTCCCCGGCTTCGACCTCGATAAGTTCCTTCGCGAAACCCTTGCCGAAGACCTCGGTGATGGGCTTCCGGGCGGGGGCAGGGACGTCACTTCGGAAAGCGTGATCCCCGCCGATGCGCGCTTTTCCGGCGTGATGGACAGCCGCGACGCGATTGTCGTCGCCGGGCTGCCGTTGGCCGAGGCATTCTTCCGCCATCTCGATCCCTATTGCACGATCGAATGTCTTGTCAGCGATGGCGACGCTGTGGTGGCGGGCACCGATCTGATGCGGATCGAGGGCAAGGCCCGCGCGCTGCTGACAGCGGAGCGCAGCGCATTGAACATCGTCCAGCACCTTTCCGGCATTGCCACCATGACGCGCGAGTATGTCACGGCGATGCGGCTGGGATCGGACAGTTGCACCCTGCTCGACACGCGCAAGACCTTGCCGGGGCTGCGCCATCTGGAAAAATACGCGACCCGGATGGGCGGCGCGCAGAACCACCGGATGGGATTGTGGGACGCGGCGATGATCAAGGACAATCACGTCGCTGTCGCCGGAAGCGTCGGCGAAGCGGTGCGCCGCGCGCGCGATGCCGGGGTGAAGCCGATCATCTGCGAGGTTGACCGGCTCGACCAGATCGAACCCGCGATTGCCGCCGGCGCACACCACCTGCTGCTCGACAACATGTCACCCGAAACGCTGAAAGAGGCCGTCGCGCTGGTCGCCGGGCGCACCGCGACCGAGGCGAGCGGAGGCATCAACCTCGATACCATCGCGGCCAAGGCGGCAAGCGGGGTGGATTATTGCAGCGTCGGCCGCCTCACCCAAAGCGCGCCTGCGGCAGACGTAGGACTGGACTTCGCGCTGGTATGAAATGGGGCAAAGGGCCGAGGCCGTGGTCGATCAAGCTGTTTGCCCTCGCCTTCCTCTTCGCCGCCATGTGGCGCCTGCTCGATCACCTGCTGAACCCGCTTTCGGCGTGGTTTCTCTATTCCGAGCGGTTCCCACAGATCGAATGGACCGGCGATCTCGTGATTGTCGCTAGCTCCGCCGAATTCACCATCGCCTTGATTCCGATCGTCTGGATATTCGGCCTCGGCAGCCGGGTGGCGCGCTGGATCGTGACGCTTTTCGGCATTTACAAGCTGATCCCCTATTCGTGGAGCCCCGAGCTCGTCCTGTTCAGCATTGAAAACAATCCCTTGCTGCTGGTGCCTTTCCTTGCCACCGTGCTGGCGCTGGTCATGCTTTATGTCCCGGCTTCCGGCCGCTGGTTTGACAGATCGAGGGAGGTCACCCCTGAAACCTTTGCCTAGCGTTCTGGCTCTGGTCGCGCTGGCCCTGCCCTCGCTTGCCCACGCGCAGGCTTACCAGTGCCGTGCGCCCAATGTCTCCACCGTCCCGCAAATCTCGCCCGACAGCCGCCCGCGCAGCGTGCCGACCACCAGCTACACCATGGCGCTGAGCTGGAGCCCCGAGTTCTGCCGCACACGCGAAGGATCACGCAGCCATGCGGTGCAATGTTCGGGCGATAACGGCAGCTTCGGCCTCGTCGTGCACGGTTTGTGGCCGCAAGGTGCGCGCAGCTGGCCGCAGTGGTGCCCTCCACCGCCCCCGTCACCCCCCGGATCGCGCGCGAGAACCTGTGCATGATGCCCAGCACTCGTCTGATCGCGCGGCAATGGGCCAAGCACGGCAGCTGCATGACGAAGCGGCCCGAAACCTATTTCGCCGTCACCCGCGTGCTGTGGGAATCCTTGCGCATCCCCGATTACGACCGGATCAGCCGCGAGGAAGGCCTTACCGCAGGTCGCATCCGTCAGGCCTTCGCCGATGCCAATCCGGGCTGGAGCGCGGCCCAGATCGGCGTGCAGCTCAACGAGCGCAGCTGGCTGGAGGAATTGCGCCTTTGCTACGGCCCCCGTTTCCGCCCGACCCGCTGCGACGATCGCCGCTATGGCGCACGCGACAATGCGAGCGCGAAGATCTGGCGAGGCCTCTGAGGCAAATTTGACCTCGATCAATGGCGGCGCTGCAAGGTGCATGGTAATTTGCCGCCATGATAGAATTCGAACAGATCGCACCCCACGCCCAACGCATCACCGTGATGGCCGAATTCCGGCAGGCGGATGCACAGGCGCTGGCGGGTTTCGTCAAGGATCATCAGGCGAAAGGCGGCGGCGGCAATCTGCTGATCGACCTTACCGCGATGGCCGGGTTTTCATGGTCGGCGGTGGCCGAGGAAATGGTGCATTTCCCGCTGCTGCTCAAATGGGTTTACGGCCTCGACCGGATAGCCATCGTCTCGGACGAGGAATGGGTCAGGACCTCGGCCCGGCTCGAAAGCGCGCTGCTGCCCGGCATCAGCTATCAGGTCTATGACGATGACGAAGCCGAAACCGCGCGCGCATGGGTGCTGGAGCAGGTTGAAAATCCGCACACCGGCGCGTTTCATGAAATCGACGTGGGCAACCCGAAAATCGCCGCCTACGAGCTGTCCGGCAGGCTCGACCGCGAGGAATCGGAGAAAGGCGTCGCGATGGTGCGTGCCAAGTTCGATCTTGATGGGTGCACGCGGCTGCTGCTGGTCATCCGCAACTGGCACGGGTTTGATCTTGACCGGCTGCTGAGCGGCGATGTGCTGAACGGGAAGCTGGAAATCGCCCGCAAGATGGAGCGTTACGCCATTGTTGGCGGCCCGAAATGGATCCGCACCTATGCCGAATTCACCTCCAATTTCTTCTCGGGCGAAATCAGGGGCTTCGAACTGGAGGATCAGGAAGAGGCCGTCGCCTGGCTGAGCGAATAGGCGTTACCGCCGCTCCCTGAAGAACCCGCGCAGCAATTCCGCCGCCTCGCTTTCGCCCATGCCCGAATAGACTTCGGGCGCGTGCAGGCATTGCGCCTGTTCGAACACACGGGCGCCATGCTCCACCGCCCCGCCCTTGGGATCGCTGGCGGCGTAATACAGGCGAGCGATGCGAGCGTGGCTGATCGCGCCTGCGCACATCGCGCAAGGCTCCAGCGTGACGTAGAGATCGCAATCAGTGAGCCGATCATCCCCCATTGCCGCTGCTGCCTGCCGGATCGCGCGCATTTCGGCATGGCCTGTGGGGTCGGGCGGGTTGCGGGTCGCATTGGCGGCAATCGCGATCACTTCGCCGCCCTTGACCACCACCGCACCGACAGGCACTTCGCCCGCTGCGGCGGCCTTGGCTGCGGCGTCGAGCGCGGCCTGCATCGGGGCGGGGATCGGCAGTCTGGTCATGCTGCGTCACCGCTAGGGCGGGTGAAGGCACGAATCAATTGACGATTCGCTGCAGCCCCGCTATGCGGCGCGCTTTCCGGGACACCCTCGCATGTGGGCCGCTGGACCAGCGGAGCGCCCGTCACTGTTAACAAGACGAGAGATATCATGTCGCGGATTTGCGAACTCACCGGCAAGGGCCGCCAGGTTGGCCACAATGTGAGCCACGCCAACAACAAGACCAAGCGCGTGTTCCTGCCCAACCTGCAGAACGTCACGCTGATGAGCGAGAAGCTGGAGCGCAGCTTCAAGTTCCGCGTTTCGACGCACGGTCTGCGTTCGGTCGAGCACAATGGCGGGCTCGACAACTGGCTGCTCAAGACCAGCGACGACAAGCTTTCGGCCAACGCGCTGAAGGTGAAGCGCGAGCTGAAGAAGGCTGTCGCCGCAGCCTGATCCGCCATTCGGCGAAATCAATGCGATGAAGGCGTGGCGGTATCCGCTCACGCCTTTTTTGCGTTTCAGTCTGACTGTTTGCCCGGATCGAACACCAGCTTAGCCACCAAGGTGCGCTGGAACACCGAGACATTGTCGTCCGAAATGATCCAGACGGCGATCGTGCCGTCATCCTGTTCGCGCACCGCCAGCCCTTCGTAATTTTCAGGCGGCAGCACACCGTCAAACCGCAGCACGACACGCGGCACCCAGGCTTCGGTCGAGCCGGGCTGGGGCGGGTCCGCGATCGCCAGCAATCCGGCAAAGGGCGGCAAACCCCAGACAAGATTGCGCATCAGCAGCAGCACGCGGCCATCAGGCAATTGCGCCATGTCGGTTACGGCGTAGCTTTCGGCCGGGTTTTCAAAGGGAATGCGGCGCGCCTGGCCCCCTTCGATCGGATCGCCCGCCCAGATCATCGCGTAGGAACGCCCTTCGGGAATGGCGATAAAGCGCCCGTCAGACAAGCGCAGCATGGCTTCCAGCCCACTGTTCTTGCTCCATTCGCCTTCCTCTCCCAGCATCCTGACGCCATCGGGCACGCTGGCGATTGTGAAACGATGGATGGCATGGGTGTATTCATAGCCGAGCCAGTAATCCCCCGTCGCCGGATCGCGGGTGGCGGACTCGATATCCCACAGCAGCCAGTTCAACGGTTCTTCGGCCAGCGCCTGAAGCGAGATCACGCGGGCTGCCGGATCCTGATCGGGCGTGTCGGGGGTGGGAAAGGTGAAGCGATAGCCGCGATCGGAAAAGGCGCGCAGGTTCTTGTCACCCAGCGTGAAGAGCCCGGAATAGCCTCCGAACTTCCGGCTCGGCCCGGTCGAATATTGCCACACGCCCTCAACCCGCCAATCAGGCAATGGGGTTTGTGCGGCTCCGGCAATGCGGGCCATGACGATGTCTCTTGGCACTTCGCGCGGGACTTCGGTGCGGAGCCATGTGCCGGGCGCACAAAGCGCGGCGACGGCAAGCGCCGCGAACAAGCGCCGGTACCGGATCACCTCAGTTCATCGGCCCCACGAACAACAGCGGATCGAGCCGCGCATCGTTCCACATGAGGCTCCAGTGCAGATGCGGCCCGGTGGCCCGGCCCGATGCGCCGACATCGCCGATATGCTGGCCCTGCCGTACCGCCTGCCCCTCTTCGACGACGATCCGGCTGGCGTGCAGGAAGGCGCTGTTCAGACCATGCCCGTGATCGATGATGATCAGATTGCCTTCGAGGCTGAACCCGTTGCGCGCCAGCACCACCATGCCATCGGCGGGCGCGACAAAGGGCACGCCATTGCCGGGCGCGATATCGAGCCCCGAATGATAGCTGCCCGGCTCGCCCGCATAGATGCGCTGACGGCCAAAGCGGCCTGAAATCCTGCCTTCCACCGGCCAGATGAAGTCCTGCCGCCAGCCGTCCGCGTCGGTTTCCCGTTCGCGCGCGGCCTTGATCGCGAGCCATTCCGGTTCGCGCTTGGCCCACCATGCCTCGCTGCTGCCGCCCGTGCGGCGCACCACATTGACCCGTTCAATCTGCCATTCACGCGGCGACACGCTGAGCGTTTCGCTAAGGGTCCGCCCGCCCTCAAGCGTCGCGGTGAGCGCGAGTTCGCTAGGGCTGTCGCGATCGAAGGCGGCGAAAAAGGTTCCGTCCGGTGCCAGATCGAGCGTCTGCCCGCCCAGCTCGGCAGCGACTGTGCCTTCGGGCACGCGGCCCCGGATGAAACCACCCTGGGTCATGGCGCCGCCGTGGGAAAAACGGGTCTGCTGGCGCATCGGCGCGGCGGAGGATGGCGCTGCGGTATCGTCAGCTGCGGGTTCGGGGTCGCGCGCGGTCGCCGCACCCGCTCCCCAATAGCCGAGCAGACCGATCAGTCCGATGGCGGCAAGGGCGAGAGGGGCAGTCCTGATCGCGCGACCGGTCATCACGTCACCCGCCTGCGTTCAGCGGCTGAACCTCGCCAAGCAGGCGGCGCGTGGCGATTTCGGCGGTGGCGTAGGCCTCCTGATGCTCGGCGCTCCAATAGCGCAGCTCTTCGAGCGGGATTGCCTCTCCCGTCACGGCGCACAGGACATGCTGGCCGGGGCGCAGGACGCGGAAGGCGGAGGGGCCGTAGTAGAGCTTGGCGGCTTTATCGCTGGACGACATCAACATGGGCTTGACCTTAGCACGGATGGCTAGCCGAACAAATCGTCTTGCCGCGGAGGAGGCGCAGCGGGCCGCGGTTTGCGCGGGGTCTTGGGTGGCGGGGCTGTGTCACCGACGGTGACTCCAAGCTCCCCGTCGCGGAATTGCAGCGTGAGCGCCGCCTCGGCAGCGGCCTGCGCCTTGGCCGTCAGCGCCTTGCCCTGCGCATCGCGCACGATGGCATAACCGCGTTCGAGCGGCTTTTCCGGGTGCAGCTGGCTCGCCAGCCGGGCTAGCGCCGCGAGCTTTTCACGCGAGGCATCGATCGGCCGCTGCACCAAAGCCGGCGTCAGCCGGACGCGCTCCAGCCGCTCACGCCGCTGCGACAGCGCGCCGCTGAGCAGCCGAGGTGAAAGCCTTGAGGACACGCCGACCAGTTCCTCCCGCCCCTGCCGCGCACGATCGGTCAGCCCCCGGCGCAAGCGTTCGGACAGATCGTCGAGGCGCTGCGCCTGCGGTTGCAACAAGGCTTCGGCGCGCGGCATCCGGCGGACCCGCGCTTCCAGCCGCTCGCGCCCCAATTCGACCGGGCGATGCACCGCGCGGCGTTGGCGGTTCGCGAAATCGGCCAGCGTCGCGACAAGATCGGCGCGCACCGGCACCGCCATCTCCGCCGCCGCCGTGGGCGTGGGCGCGCGCTGGTCTGCGGCGTAGTCGGCCAGGGTTGTATCGGTTTCGTGACCCACGGCAGAAATAACCGGAATGGTACATTCTGCGATGGCGCGGACCACCACTTCCTCATTGAAGCTCCACAGGTCCTCGATCGAGCCGCCGCCGCGTGCGACGATCACGACATCGGGCCGCGCTACTGCACCGCCCGGCTCAAGGCCCGAAAATCCGTGGATTGCCCCGGCAACCTGCTCCGCCGCGCCCTGCCCCTGCACCAGCACCGGCCACACCACCACATGGCTGGGGAACCGGTCCGCGAGCCGGTGAAGAATGTCGCGGATAACCGATCCGGTTGGTGAAGTGACCACCCCGATGGTGCGCGGCAGATATGGCAAGCGCCGTTTGCGCGACGCGGAAAACAGCCCCTCCGCCTCCAGCCGCTGACGCGTTTTCTCCAGCAGCGCGAGCAGCGCGCCCTCGCCCGCGATCTCGAGGCTGTCGATCACGATCTGGTATTTCGAACGCCCCGGATAGGTCGTCAGCTTGCCGGTCGCGATCACTTCCAGCCCGTCTTCGGGCACGAAAGCGAGCCGCCCGGCATTGCCGCGCCACATCACCCCGTCGATCACCGCGCCATCATCCTTCAGCGCGCAATAAATGTGGCCCGACGCCGCGCGCTTCACCCCAGAAAGCTCCCCGCGCAGGCGGACATGGCCGAACCGGTCCTCCACCGTGCGCTTGAGCAGGTTCGAAATCTCGGTGATCGACAGCGGCTGGGCGTTGTCGCCCTCGCTCACCCGCGCTACCAGCCCGTCAGTATCGGAAGGTGGATAGGGAGCGCGCGCCATGAATGTC
The DNA here is from genome assembly GCF_036322605.1 of Erythrobacter sp. Dej080120_24. Classification (GTDB taxonomy): domain Bacteria; phylum Pseudomonadota; class Alphaproteobacteria; order Sphingomonadales; family Sphingomonadaceae; genus Erythrobacter; species Erythrobacter aurantius. Next base: position 440,364 of record NZ_AP027262.1, on the reverse strand, counting down.
CTGTTGCTGGGTTCGGGAGGCCGTGAACATGCGTTAGCATGGAAGCTCGCGCAAGCGCCCAGCGTGACGCGGCTTTACGCTGCCCCCGGAAATCCCGGCATTGCCGAAGAGGCGGAACTGGTGGCGCTCGACGCCACCGATCACCCTGCGGTGATCGCCTTTTGTCAGGGCAACAGCATTGATCTGGTGGTGATCGGGCCGGAGGCTCCGCTGGTGGACGGCCTCGCCGATTCGCTGCGCGCAGCGGGCATCCCCGCATTCGGCCCGTCCAGGGCCGCAGCCCAGCTCGAAGGGTCAAAAGGCTTTACCAAGGACCTGTGCGCCCGCGCCAATATCCCCACTGGCGGCTATGTCCGCACCCGCTCGATCGAGGAGGCCGACCGTGCACTGACGCAGTTCACCGCGCCTTACGTGCTCAAGGCCGATGGCCTTGCCGCGGGCAAGGGCGTGGTGATCGCCGAAAGCATCGAACAGGCGGAAATCGCGCTCGCCGACATGTTCGGCGGCGGGTTCGGGGAAGCCGGGGCCGAAGTCGTGATCGAGGAATTCCTGCACGGCGAGGAAGCCAGCTTCTTCGCGATCACCGACGGCACAACTGTCATCCCCTTCGGCACGGCGCAGGATCACAAGCAGGTGGGCGAAGGCGACACCGGCCCCAACACCGGCGGCATGGGCGCCTATTCCCCTGCCCCGGTGCTGACGCAGGAATTGCAGGACCGGGTGATGGCAGAGATCATCCGCCCCACGGTCGACACCATGCGCGCCGAAGGCATGCCCTATTCGGGCGTGCTCTATGCCGGGCTGATGCTGACCGCAGAGGGGCCCAAGCTGATCGAATACAACTGCCGTTTCGGCGATCCCGAATGCCAGGTGCTGATGATGCGGTATCAGGGCGATCTGGCGGAAATGATGCTGTCCTGTGCGCGCGGAGAGCTTGACCCCGCAGCGCCCGAATTTGCAGCCGACACGGCATTGACGGTGGTGATGGCGGCGAAGGGTTATCCCGGCACCCCCGAAAAGGGCGGCGCGATTGCCCTCAACGATGCGCAAGGGACGGGCGCCAAGGTCTTCCACGCCGGAACCGCGATCAAGGACGGCGCGCTGGTCGCAAACGGCGGCCGCGTGCTCAACGTCACGGCGACCGGCGCAAACGTCACGCAAGCGCAGGCCAAGGCCTATGAAGGGCTCGACAGGGTCGACTTCGCAAGCGGATTCTGCCGCCGCGACATCGGCTGGAAAGAAGTTGCGCGGGAAGCGGCGCACGCAGGCTAACGCCAGAGCTGAGCGGAGGTGGGTGAAGAGGCTTTGCGAAACGGCAGCTTCAGCCGTTTTGCCGCCAAAACCGGAAATTCGGCTAGCGACCTAATTGGGGACAATTGAGTTGCGATATTGCGTTAGTGTTTGCGCCTGTCGCCAGTATCCTACCTGTCTCCGATCAGCGTGAAGGGAGCCCAAGCATTTGGATGGGCCAGTGTATCATCGGCGCTGTCTTGGCTCGCATCGCTGCGAATCTCGCGCATCGCGGCCTGCAGAGCCTCTGCACGACTGAGCGAAGGATCATCCTGTGTAAGCTCCACCATTCGCACCGTCAGGCGCGCGGCAACATCGTCGCGTACCGGCCAATGTGAGGCGAGCAGGCTTTCGGCACCGGCAAAGAAGAATGCGCGTGCAAGGCCAGAAAGACCAGGCGCACCCTCGCTGCCATCGCCGGAGGCCGTGTTGCAAGCGGAAAGGATCACCCATTCGGCGGCCAATTCAAGTGCGGCGACTTCGGATGCGGAAAGAAATCCGTCGTTCTGCGAACTGGCTGCGTCAGGAGGCGTGAAAACGAGGCCTGGCTCAACGACACCATCGAGCTCGCCCGCAAGCAGGCCGTGGGTCGCGAGAGCCAGAACGCGGACGCTGGAGAGATCCGCATTGCGCAGGTTGGGCTCTGTTGCGTCCTCCGCGAGATAAACCTGCGAACGACTTTCGTCGAATAGCTCCGCCAACGCATTGATCTCGCGCGAGGTGCCGGGAAGTCGCGCCATGGACTTGATGGCATCTACATCCACGCCTGACGATCCATCGCGTAGTACGCCTGCGAGCGAAGCCGAAGAGCTACGAATTCCAGTAGTGCCACCGCGCATACGCCGAGCAGCCCCGCCACCGCGCGTGACCGCACCGCCTTCCAGAACCGGATCGCCAAAGCCGACAAAAGAGCCGCGACCATCGCGGTCCAGTCGCGTGTCAGCCAACATCCGTTGCATCTGGAGCGATTGCAGCGTTGGTACCTGCACAAGAGCATGGGCATCGGCGAACCACGTAGTCTTGCGCAGCGAATTGGGATCACCGTCAGGGCCAATCGGAGGATCAGTTACTAATACGCCGAACGGTAGGCTGGAAAGCGAACCGGAGGCGGCGATGTAGAGATGATCCTTGCCCTTTAGCAGATGCGCGACCGGCGCGATCAGAGCATTGTAGAGAGTGTGGGCAGTCGTCCGGTCGAATGGGTAGGCTCCTTCACCTTCCTGTGCCCATTGCTGCGCTTCATAGTCGTCCACCTCTACCGTGGCCCCTACGTCCCATAGCAACCTCAAAACACTCCTGTCGATTTGCTCGCGGGTCATGTCGGCGCGGTTCCACGTCACGCTGTTCGATGTAACAACCATTACATGCGTGCCGTAGCGGGTAGGCACTACAATCAAGGCTGCATCGTCCGGCCCCATGAGGGCCATGGCTTCTGCCTCGCCGAGCGCTTGCTGGCTTACGAATTCGAAATATTGCGGCGCATCGGACCGAAGGCGCGCGTCGATTAGGGCTGTTTCGTTATCGATTTCGGTCTGTCTCTGGCGAAGCTGCGCGCGCAAGACCGATTGGTCGGTCTCGCTTGCCAGCAAAGCCGCCATAATGGAATCGAGCTCTACCCACTCATCCGCCAGCATCTGGCGACGAGCGACCAGGTCCCCCAGCGAAGAATCCTGCCGTGCGGCAACCCGGCGCGCAGCAGCTTCGGCCACGGCGCGATCGGTCGAACTGCTCATGGCCTGCTGCATGGCCGTAAAAACTTCCGGTCGGATCGAGTCGAGCCCTTCGAACCGAGACAGATCCTCGCGATATCGGCCTGTTTGCATCCCCAAAAGATAGTTCGCATCGTAGCCTTCCTGCTCCCAGGAAGCATCGAGAAAATTCTCGAACGAGAGGCGCTGTGTGCGCATGTCGATCCGACGCTGCGCTTGATCCGCTGGGGTAGTCTGCAAGGCAGCGCTGCGCTGGCGCACCAACGCCACCGCCTCGCGCGCAGGCTCCAGCGCGCCGAGCCCCAATTGAGAATTCTTGTTGAGGCTAACTGTCGCGCGCACATTGGCGGCGCGGAGGGTTTCAGGGTGGCTGGGACCATAAATCGCAGCCGCACGAGTGTGGGCAAGAAACGAGAGAGCGTCCGCTCGCTGCCAAGAATCGAAATCCGCCTGAAGATCCCATTCCGACAAAACCAGCGCGAAATCTATCATACTTGAAAGTGTCGTGGGGTGTTCGATCCCATAGGTCTCGACATTTCCGCGGTAAGCAATCTCGATATCGGATTGGGCGTCGCCCAAAGTGAGTTCACCATCGTAACCAATGTAGCTGCCATCATCGATGGCCACCTCGGCTACTGCCATGCCGAAGCGGTTATGAGCTTCGAGCGTCTGCGGCGCATTTTCGCCAAAGCGATCACGACGCAGCCATTTGACACGGTTGAGCAGTGGAACAGCCTCTTGTGCTTCTCCGGTGTCTGCCAGCACGAACGCGTAATCCGCCAGAACATCGGTGGCGAATGAATGCTCCACTCCGAGCGTCTCCTCTGCCAGCGCCAGCGCACGTTGCAGGAGGCCGCGCGCCTGTGTCGACTGGCCTAGCGCGCGCAAGTTGCGTGCGTGGTTTCGGAGCGCTGCGACATATTCGATGCTGCCTTGTCCACCCACACTATCAAGTTGAGCGAGCAATGCGGTGCTGGCTTCGCGCGCGCCTGAGAAATCGCCAGCGGCAAATAATTCATCCGAGGAAGCGGCAAGACCGGCCGCATTGTTGTCCCAGATCGCGGGATCGAACGTTACTCGCGCAAAATCGCTTACATTTTCACCCGCTTCGTTGGCTTCACGCACGAAGCGATCAAGCGTGCACAGCAGCCGCGTGCTCCCCAATGGGTGCGGGACAGGTTCCATCTGGCGGGTGTCAGGATTGTATTCAGCCTCATCCATTTCGGAGAGCAGAGCATTGTCGAGAATGCCATGGGAGCTCTCGATCACCCCATAGATGTTTGGGGTCAGATCATCGTTGAACGGGGTGCCCCTTTGCGCGAGGTATCTGTAAACCCTCTCGTGATCGTCGGCGAAGAATACCGCTCGGTTCTCGTAGTTGATTTCGATATTGGTGACCCTGAGGCCTCCCAGTCCCATGTTCACCGGCTGCGAACTGCGCAGCTCAGTCTCTACGCCGTTGTCAAATGTGCGACGCTCGAATCCGAGTTCCTCGATCTCGGCGTCAAAGCGCTCCTGCAAGTCATCGAACATCGCATCTAGCGACGGACCGAAGGAGCAGGCCTCCGCATCGAAGGTAAAATCATCCAGTGTCTGTGCACCCACCGGCATGGAAACCGCGAGGCCGCCCGCCAGCACAGCGAAGGCCGCAAACCGAACTACACTTTGGCCTGAATGAAATTTCACAAACAAATGCCCCCACTGGAGATCGATGATCGAAAATCCAGCAACCATGCGAAGTGAAGTCAACCAGAAAAGGGGTTTTGCAGGCATTGGCGAGAAATAGGCGAGGTTTACATCATGTCTTCGGAAGAGTCTGAATGTCAGCTTTCCACCCCACTTCCCGTCATTCCCGATAACTTGCGCTCTCCCCGAAAGCGGTCGTCCGGCTGGCCTTGTCTCGCAAGCTTCGCAAAAAATTGATCTCGATCAATTACACTTGGCGGCGCGTGTGTAGAAAGGGTGGCATGACAGTCCGTGACGCCTCGCTGGCCCTGACCTTTTTCGCGCTGCTGGCCACAGCCGCGTGTGACACCATGCCTTCGCCAGAACCGCAGGTAGCCGCGTCAGCACGAGCGCAGCCATCGGCCTTTATCGAGGCGGCGTGCGGCGGCTGCCATGCGGTGGAGCCGCCGTTCCTTTCGCCCAATCCGCATGCGCCCAGTTTCGAGGCCATCGCCAACCGCAAGGGCGTGACCGATGAAACGCTGGGCGAATGGCTGGCCGATGCGCACAATTATCCCGAAGTCATGGATTTCGATCTGGAGCCCCGCCATATCGAGGAAGTCGCCGCCTATATGGTGACGCTGCGGCGCGAGGATTACGTTCCCGCTGAATGACTTAGCGGCGTTTGCCGCCCGCGGTTTGTGCAACACCCTCCTTTAAGCTAATCTCGGGCTCCGGGCCGCGCTGAAAAGGGGGATTTCAGTGCCGTATCGTCACGCACATTATTTCGTCGGTTTCGTCCTGCTGGTCATCATGGTCGGCTTCTGGGCGAGCTATTTCTCGGTCGTGAAGGCCGTGCCGCTGGCATTCCATGTCCATGCCGTTTCGTCGATGACTTGGCTGGGGCTGCTGATCGCGCAGCACCTTTCGATCCACAAACGGATGAATGCCCTGCATAAGCAGATGGGCCTTGCCAGCTTTGCCCTGTTTCCGTTCCTGATCCTTGGTTTTGTCATGATCATCAACGTCTCGGCGAAAGGTTTCGCGGCGGGAGACAATCCGTTCTACACCTATATCGCCTTTCGGCACAGCGATGTGGGTGGCGATCGCCGCCTATCTGACGTTGTTCTACCTCGCGCTGAAACATCGCCGGAATGTGCGGCTGCACGCCGGATACATGCTGGCAACGCCATTGATCCTGTTTGAATCGCCGTTCGGACGGTTCATGGACCTGCTGTTTCCGGCGTGGAACTTTATCGGCAGCGAAGGCCCGCACGCAATCCTCGATACCATCGCCATATCGGACGGGATCGCGATCGTGTTCGCGATGACGCTGTATTTCATGGATCGCAAGCATGGCGCTCCGTGGCTGGTGGCGTCGGGCTTCATGGCGGTGCAGGCGGTGCTGACATGGTTCACCCCGCAGATGCCGTTCATGGCCGATCTGTTCGCGGCCTATGCCACCATCCCCGAAGCGGTGACGCTGGTGGTCGGGCTGGCATTGGGCGCGGCGGCAGCGTGGTTTGGCTGGGAAGCCGGGAAGCCGCCTGCGCGAAAGCCCGCAGTCGCTTGAGAATTTTCCTACCGGGGCCGCGCGCGATACGATGCGCGCGGCTCTTTCCAATCGTCGAACCAGAAAGCCTGTCTGGCGGGTGACACTTTGGCATATGCAAAGGTGACAGTTTGCATGGCGAAAACGCGACACTTTCCCGTGCTCGGGTGACACATTGCGCGTGCGAGGTGACAGTTTTGCGCGAAAGGTGACAGTTTTCGGCCCAAGAGTGACACAGCGCGGTTTTTATCCCCTGGACAGTGTTCCACCTGTTCCAGCCTGTTGGGAATCAGGGGTGACCTTATCGCGCTACCGCTTCGCTACTTGAGCGAGTCCTTGTCCGCGCTACCGCTTCGCTACTTGAGCGCGGTGTATCGGCCCCAAAGGGGCCGCAAGGCCACGCGGCCGCCCCGCAGCGGGCGCAGCTATGCTGCGCGTCTAGCGAGGACGGCCCCGCGGATGCGGGGCCCCAACACTAGAGGCGCTCAGCCATCAACGCCTGCATGTCCGCTTCGGGACGCGGGCCGTAGTGCGAGATCACCTCGGCCGCCGCAATCGCCCCGCGCTTGAGGCACTGCGCCAGCGGCTCGCCGCGCGCGTAACCGGCAAGGAAGCCCGCCGCGAACTGGTCGCCCGCGCCCGTCGTGTCGACGACCTTGGGAACCGGAGCGGCGGCGACGACGGCGCGTTCGCCATGCGCGTCGGCCACCGCGCCCTTTTCGCTGCGGGTGGCGACCAGCACCGGCACCTTGGGCGAGATCGCATCGAAGCCGGCTTCGAAGTCAGCCTCTCCCGTCAGCGTCGCCAGTTCGCTCTCGTTGACGAACAGGATGTCGATCAGCCCGTCGTCGATCATGGCGCGGAAGTCGTCGCCATGGCGATCAATCACGAAGCTCTCCGACGCGGTGAAGGCGACCTTGCGACCGGCAGCGCGGGCCACTTCGATCGCGCGGCGCATGGCCCGGCGCGGCTCTTCGGGGTCCCACAGATAGCCTTCGAGATAGAGGATCGCGGCGCTGGCGATCAGCTCTTCGTCCAGCGCGGCGGCGGGCAGATACTGGCCCGCGCCAAGGAAGGTGTTCATCGTGCGCTCGCCATCGGGGGTGACGAAGATCAGCACGCGGCCCGTCGCAGGCTCGCCTTCACGCGCGGGGGTGTCGAAGTCGATCCCGGTGGCACGCATGTCGTGGCGGAACACCTTGCCCAGCTGATCGTCCGCGACCTGCCCGATGAAAGCGCATTGCAGGCCGAGGGTGGAAAGCCCGGCGAGGGTGTTCGCCGCCGATCCGCCCGACACCTCGCGCGCGGGTGGCATGGCTTCGTAGAGTTCGTCCGCGCGGGCTTCGTCGATCAGGGTCATCCCGCCGCGATTGAGCTGCAGCTCCTCGATCAGGCTTTCATCGCAGGACGCGATCACGTCGACCACGGCATTGCCGATGGCGATGACATCATAACGGGGCTCGGGCGCAGTATCGGACAAGGGTAGGCTTCCTGTTGCTGGCAAAGGTTGCGCAGCGCCTAGCCCGATGCGGGGAAGAGGCCAAGTGCTGTTTGACAAGACGGCGCGGTGATCACATCTCCCGGCGATGCGTGCCGTGATCCATGCCCTTGCCCAAGCCTTTGCCCAATTGACCGATAGGGCTGTGCTGATGGTGCTGCTCAAATCGGTGCTGGCAACCGTCCTTGCCTTTGTCGCGCTGGGCATAGGGCTGTACTTTGCGCTGGTATGGGCTCTGGGCAGTTGGGCGGGGGAAGGCAGCGGATTGGCCGGGGCGGCGGCGGCGGTGCTGATCGCGGGGCTGGCGTTCTGGTTCCTGTTCCGAGTGGTCGCCGTGGCGGTCTTGCAGTTCTTCGCCGACGAAGTGGTGATCGCGGTCGAGAAACAGCATTACCCCGCCCGCGCTGCGGAAGCCCGGCCCCTGCCGTTCCGGCGCGATCTCGCCAATTCGCTTAGGGGAATCGGGCGCACGCTCGGCTTCAACCTGCTGGCCTTGCCCGTGGCCGGAGTGCTGTTGGTGACCGGCTTTGGCGCGGCGCTGGTGTTCCTTGCCGTGAACGCATGGCTGCTCGGGCGGGAACTTACCGACATGGCGTGGCTGCGGCATTGCGGTGCCAGGGATGCGCAAAACCCGGTGAGCCGCAGCGAGCGGCTGTTGCTGGGCGGCGCGATCGCGGGGATAATGCTGGTCCCCGGCCTCAACCTGATTGCACCGGTGCTGGGGGCGGCGGCGGGAACCCATCTGACGATGCGCTCGCTGCCTTTCGCCACGGAGCCTTGTGATGCCTAGGATGATCGTTCTGTTCAGCGCCCTCATGCTGGCCTCGGCTTGCTCGGTTGCTCCCAGTGGCACCGGGGTCGGCACCGTATCCTCAGCCCCGAGACCCGCCACACCTGCCTTTCGCGCGCCCGCCGTGATGGGGACAGCGGGACTTGAAGGCATCATCGGGGAGCGCGCAGGGTCGCTGGTCCGCCGGTTTGGCGAAGCGCGGATTGACCTTGCCGAAGGCGATGCGCGCAAACTGCAATTCACCTCGGATCGCTGTGTGCTGGACGTGTTCCTTTACCCCCTGCAATCGAACGCCGAACCGGTCGCAACCCACGTCGTCGCCCGCGAGCGCAAGGGCGGAGGCGAGACGGATCGGGCAAGGTGCATCGACGATATCGAGCGGGCGGCGGGGCGGCGGTAACCCGGTCTTAAGCACATTCGTGCCATGCAACGTCCGTATTCAAGGGACCCATGGGCTTATGACCACGCACTTCACCGAACTGGCGCAACGCGCCGCTGCCGACGGGCAGGTTACCTCGCAGGAAGTCCTTGCGCTGCGGCGCCAAGGCTGGGGCGACGGGATCATCGTCCGCGAAGAGGCCGAGGCGCTGTTCGCGCTGAACAACGCGCTCGACGTCCGCGACGAGGAATGGTGCGACTTCTTCGTCGAGGCGATCGGTGAATTCGTGCTCAACGGCACCCCGCCGCGCCTGCAATGCGACGATGAAGAAGCCGAATGGCTGATCGCGCAGGTCGATCACGACGGCAAGCTCGAAAGCATGGTCGAACTCGAAACGATCGTGCGGATCATCGAACGGGCAGAAAACGTGCCGGTGGTTCTCAAAAACTATGTGCTTGAGCAGGTCGAGCGCGAGGTGCTGACCGGGGTCGGGCCGACGCGCTGCGGCGGCGAGCTTTCGGCCAGCCACATCACCTCCGCCGAAGCGCAGATCCTGCGCCGCGTGGTCTTTGCCAGCGGCGGCCACGGCCCTGCGGCGGTAACGCGTTTTGATGCCGAGATGCTGTTCCGGCTCAAGGACGAAACCCTTGCCGACGAAAACGCGCCCGAATGGGATGAACTGTTCCTCGACGGTGTCAGCAACTATCTCAAGGGCTTCGCACTTCAAAATGCGCAGCTTGATCACGACCGGGCAAAGGAATTGCAGGCCTTCATCGCCGACAGCAGGCCCAATGTCGGTCGCTTCATGGGCAAGATGGCCCGCGAGCTGCCTCAGGCGCGCAACCACTTCGGCAAGGTTTTCGGAAAGCGTGACACCGCGCCCAGCTACACCGAACAGGCCATTGCCGGCGAAGCCATGACCGATCACGAACAGGAATGGCTCGACAAGATGATCGGCGTCGATGGCGAGGTGGATGATCTGGAACGCCGCCTGCTCGCACGGATCATCGAAGAGGGCGAGTAAGCGCTAGCGCGGAGAAATCTCTCCGGGCCAAGGCGCGCCAGCGGCGCTGCCTGTGGGCGTAGAACACCTTTGCAAAGCCGGCGATCAATGGGGTGAGCAACCCTGCATCCACATGCACCGTATCGGTGTAGCGGGTGCGCGTTCCATCACCCGCAGGCTCGATCGTAATCCAGTGATCCCATCGCCGGATCAGCAGGCTATAGCCGTTGTCCCGGACAAACCGGGAATTTCCCTCCGGTTCGGGTAATGTGATAACGATGGCCTGCCAACCAAGCGGGATTACTCCAAACAGGAACATCCAAGCTCGATATTCGCCTTCGGTCCAGATTTCGGGAAACTCTTGCCTCGCAACAGGCAAGAAACGGATCAGCGGAGCAGCGATGTGCTGCAGAAGTCGGGTTGTCTGGACATGCTGCCAGGCATCGTCCGGACTGCAATCAAGTTCGGTCGTAAGCGAAACCCGCCTCGCCATTACACCATGAAGCTCTCGCCGCAGCCGCATGCGCCCTTGGCGTTGGGGTTCTCGAATACGAAGCCGGCGGTGAAATCGTCCTCGACCCAGTCCATCGTCGAGCCGACCAGATACAGCACGCTCGCCCCGTCGATGTAGAAAATGCCACCGGGGGTTTCGATCTTCTCGTCGAACTTCGCCTCTTCGGTGACGTAATCAACCGAATAGGCCAGCCCCGAACAACCCCGGCGCGGGGTGGATAGCTTTACCCCGATGGCATCTTCGGGCGCCTTGCTCATCAATTCGGCAATGCGAGCCTCTGCGCCTTTCGTCAGAGTGACAGCGGCGGGGCGTTCACGGGTGGTTACAGTCATCACAGCATCCCCAGTTCAAGCCGTGCTTCGTCCGACATCTTCTCAGGGCTCCACGGCGGATCCCACACCAGCGCAACCTCGGCATCGCGAATGCCGGGTACGGAGGAGGCGCGCAGTTCGACTTCGCCCGGCATCGTCTCTGCCACGGGGCAATGCGGCGTCGTCAGCGTCATGGTGATCGTGACATCGGCTTCATCGTCGACTTCGACCCCGTAGATCAGGCCGAGATCGTAAATGTTTACCGGAATTTCCGGATCGTAGATTTCCTTCAGCGCCTCCACGACAGCCGCCTGCAGATCGCCCCCCGCGCCGCCTACCGGAGCGTCGGCAGTCTTCGCAGCCAAAAAGCCGTCGAGATAGTCGCGCTGGCGCGGCTTCTCCTCGGCATCGGGATCGACCGCATCGGTCACCCGTGCACGCGGCGGTTTCTGCGCCAATTCGTCGTTGGGCGCGGGCGCGGCGACAAATTCGCTATCGTCCTGTGGTTTGTTCATTGGCTCGTGCCTCTTCCAAAAATTCGCCTTGTCCGGGCAATCCCTTCCAGCAAGGCGTCAATGTCCGCATCGGTCGAATACAGTCCAAAGCTCGCTCGCGCGGTGGCAGGGATGTCGAAATGATCCATCAACGGCTGCGCACAATGGTGGCCTGCGCGGATCGCAACATTCGATTCATCGAGGATCGTGCCGAGATCGTGCGGATGAATGCCATCGATCAGAAAGCTGACGATCCCGGCGCTGTCGGCAGGGCCGAACAGCCGCACATCATTCATCGACGAAAGCTCGCGGCGAAGGCGGGCGACCAGCTGCGTTTCCGCCGCGTGCATCGCATCAAGCCCGATTTCGCTGACGTAATCGGCTGCGGCGGCGAAGGCGATGGCTTCGGTGATCGCAGGAGTTCCGGCCTCAAACCGTTGAGGTGGCACGCCATAGGTCGTCTTGGCAAAGGTTACGCGATCGATCATCGCGCCTCCGCCTTCCCATGGCGGCATGTCGGCAAGGATTTCTCCGCGCGCCCAAAGCGCGCCGATCCCCGTCGGACCATAAAGCTTGTGCGCGCTGAAAACGTAGAAGTCGCAATCGAGCGCGGCCACGTCGACGGGCATGTGCGGCACCGCCTGACACCCGTCGAGCAGCAGTTTCGCACCTACCTCGTGCGCCAGCGCCGCTGCGCGTTTGGCATCCAGCACGCTGCCCAGCACATTGGAGACATGCGCCAGCGCGACAAGCTTGTGCCGTTCGGTCAGCATTGCTTCGGCCGCGTCGAGATCGATCCGGTGATCCTGCGTCAACGGGCAAACGTCGATCACGGCCCCGGTCTGCTCGGCAATCATCTGCCATGGGACGATGTTGGAATGGTGTTCAAGCTGCGACAGCAGGATGCGATCACCGGGCATCAGATTGGCCCTGCCCCAGCTGTTCGCCACAAGGTTGATCGCCTCGGTCGCGCCGCGGGTGAAGACGATTTCGCTCTCTGCGCCGCCAATCAGTTGCGCAATCCGGCGCCGTGCCGCTTCATAGGCCAGCGTCATTTCGGCGGAGCGCGAATAGACGCCGCGATGGACGGTCGCGTAATCTTCACCCAGTGCGCGCGCCATCGCATCGATCACGACGCGCGGTTTTTGCGCGGTGGCGGCGGTATCGAGGTAATGCCAAGGCGCGCCCTCGCGCGTAACGAGGCCGGGGAAATCGGCTCGCAGATCGCGATCAAGGGCCGCCGGAGCGTTCACAGCGATGCGCCCTCCAGCGCCGTCAGTGCCGCGTCGAGCAGGCGTTCATGCTCAGATTCATCGTCCAGTTCGACGAAGGCATCACCGATGAAGGCTTGCACCAGCAAACGTTGCGCCATTTCGGGCGAAAGGCCGCGTGCCGCCATGTAGAATCGCGCGCTTTCGTCCAGCTGGCCGACGGTTGCACCATGCGCGCATTTCACGTCGTCAGCGAAGATTTCGAGCTGCGGCACGGCGTTGGCGCTGGCTCCGGCTTCGAGCAGCAAGCCCTTGAAATCCTGCGCCGCGTCGGTCTTTTGGGCGTGCCGTGCGACCTTGATTTCGCCGAGGAAGTTGCCCGTGCCCGTGCCCCAATGGACGCTGCGAACGGTCTGGTTGCTGGTTGCTCCGGGCTGGGCATGGATTGTGGTGGTGACGAATTCTCGCACCGCATCGCCGCCGCCGATCGTGACGCCGCCGAATTCGAAATGCGCGCCTTTGCCCAGCGTCACTTCGATCTCGAGCCGTGTGTAGTCATTACCCGCGTTGGTGGCGAAGAGTTCCGCCCGTGCGCCTTCGCCCAGATTGAGGCGAAGGCGGCGCAGTTCGGGCGCATCACTGCCGATCACGAGGCAGCGGCGAAAGGCCTCGCCATCAGTGACGTCGATCTCTTCCCATTCGGAAAGGGCGCTGACGCCTATACGCGCAACCGCGTCCATATCGGCGTAGCGCCACGCCTCGTCATGGCGGGTAGGGAGGACGGTGGCATCAGGCATCAGCCATCACCGCGTCATAGCCTTCTTCCTCAAGCCGCAGCGCAAGCTCCGGCCCGCCGGTTTCAACGATTCGGCCAGCGGCAAGAATGCTCACCCGATCGGGCTTCACCACGTCCAGCAGCCGCTGGTAGTGGGTGATCAGCAGCACGCCCTTGTCGGGTGCGCGCATGATCGAGTTGATGCCCTCACCCACGATCCGCAGCGCATCGATATCAAGGCCGGAATCGGTCTCGTCCAGCACCGCGAAAGAGGGGTTGAGGATGCCCATCTGCACCATTTCGGCGCGCTTCTTCTCGCCGCCGGAAAAGCCGACGTTCACCTGCCGCTTGAGCATTTCCATGTCCATTTTCAGCAGCGCGGCCTTTTCCTTCGCCAGCTTCAGGAAATCCCCGCCCGACAGCGGTTCTTCCCCGCGATAGCGACGCTGCGCATTCAGCGCCTCTCGCAGGAACTGGACGTTCGAAACACCCGGAATTTCGACCGGATACTGGAAGCCGAGGAACAGGCCCGTGGCGGCGCGTTCGTGCGGGTCGAGCGCGAACAGGTCTTCACCCTTGAACTCGACGGAGCCTCCGGTGACTTCATAGCCCGGCTTGCCGCCAAGCACATGCGCAAGCGTCGATTTGCCCGCACCGTTGGGGCCCATGATGGCGTGAACTTCGCCGGCGGCGACTTCAAGGCTCAATCCCTTGAGGATCGGCTTGCCGTCGACTTCGGCCTGGAGATTATCAATCTTGAGCACCGGATGCCTCCTCGCGTGCCTGTGTGCGTTGTTCCTGCGCGGCTTCGGCCGCAGCGGCGGTTGCGTCGGTGCGCGCTTTCACGACCGATGCATCGCGCAATTCCAGCACGAGGCCCTTGGGGCGTTCCGCCTGATATTGCTCCTCCGCCAGCTGGGCGCTGCGCAGGGTGAAGGTGAACTGGTTGTCGAGATCGGCGCCGCGCGCGACGTGGATCCGGCCGATATGTTCGAAGACTTCGCGGATATCGGCGGGGGAATAGTCCGAATATTCGGCGCGCCCGGCTAGCATGAGGTTTGCGCCTTCCTGCGCTTCCTCGAAAGCTTCCGTGCAGGTTTCGACATCGCGGCGATGCTGCTGCTCGAAATCGGCCTGGCCCGTCACGCGGCGCGTCTGCCTCGTCAGGCAGCGGCGATAATCCTCGACGAAGGGCTGGATCACGCGCGGGTATTCCAGCGTCCATGTCTCGGGCGCATCATTGGCGACAGCGACAGGCGCCTGACCAACGCCCTGCAGGGCGATGAAGGGGGAAAGGATGAGGGATAGGCTGTTCATTCGGCTTCGTTTCCGTTGCTGGGGCCTGATGGACGGGATTGGCTGTTTTCGCTTCGTGCTTTGCGTTTGTCTTCAATCCGCATGCGCATTCCGGCGGTGATCCGCTGAAGCACGGGATCGATGTTTTCGAGAATGTCGGTCGCCTTGATCCGCATCACCCGGATGCCGACCGCTTCGAGGCTCTTGTCCCGCCGTTTTGCCAGCGTTTCGTCCTGATCTTCCTCGTCGATCATGATCGCCATCCCGAGATTGTGGCAGTTGAAGTCGACGATGGCGCTGCCGACGACGGCAAACCGCTTGAAAGTGTAGCGGCCAAGGTTTGCCTTAGCGAAACGCTCGGCCAGAGCCTTGTTCGCAGGCGAAGCAAAGCGCTTCATCTCGCGCGCACGATCATGCAGTTCGTCGAGGCGCTTTTCGGAAATCTTCCACCCGCGCCCCTTTTTGTTGAGGGCGGGGGCGGTGTCGGAAGTTTCCTTGAGGCCAAGGGTTTTGCGGTCAGTCATGCGTGCGCTTCGCCGAATAAGTGGTCACTGCAATCGCGATGGCCACGATTGGAAGAAGGTAGAATATCACTAGGTCGAGGACATTTTGCGTACCCGGGAGTGGCACTCGCCAAGCGCCATACCCCTTGGCAATCCAAGGGACGCTCAGAAGCCAGACCAGAAATAAAATAAGGGCTAGAGTGTACCTCACCCCACGCTCCCCTCAAGCGAGATCGCCAGCAGCTTCTGCGCTTCGACCGCGAATTCCATCGGCAGCTCTTTCAGCACGTCCTTGGCAAAGCCGTTGACGATCAGCGCCACGGCCTCTTCCTCGTCCAGCCCGCGCTGCATCGCGTAGAACAGCTGTTCGTCGCTGATCTTGCTGGTGGTCGCCTCGTGCTCGATCTGCGCGCCGGGGTTCTTGACTTCGATGTAGGGCACGGTGTGCGCGCCGCATCCGTCGCCGAGCAGCAGGCTGTCGCACTGAGTGAAGTTGCGCACCCCTTCGGCCTTGGGGCCGACGCGAACGAGACCACGATAGGTGTTGTTCGACTTGCCTGCGCTGATCCCCTTGGAAATGATCGTCGAGCGCGATCCCTTGCCGTTGTGGATCATCTTGGTGCCGGTGTCGGCCTGCTGATAGTTGTTGGTGACAGCGACCGAGTAGAACTCGCCCACGCTGTTTTCACCGTTGAGAACGCAGCTTGGATATTTCCACGTCACCGCGCTGCCGGTTTCCACCTGCGTCCAGCTGATCTTGCTCCTGTCGCCCTGACACAGCCCGCGCTTCGTCACGAAATTGTAGATCCCGCCCTTGCCCTCGGAATTGCCGGGATACCAGTTCTGCACGGTCGAGTATTTGATCTCGGCATCTTCCAATGCGACCAGTTCGACCACCGCAGCGTGAAGCTGGTTTTCATCGCGCATCGGCGCGGTGCAGCCTTCCAGATACGAGACGTAGGCGCCCTTTTCCGCGATAATCAGCGTGCGCTCAAACTGGCCGGTGTTTTCGGCGTTGATGCGGAAATAGGTCGAAAGCTCCATCGGACAGCGAACGCCTTCGGGTACGTAGACGAATGTGCCGTCGGAAAAGACCGCGCTGTTGAGGCAGGCGAAGTAATTGTCGCGCTGCGGCACGACCTTGCCGAGCCATTTCTTCACCAGTTCGGGGTGTTCCTTCACCGCTTCGCTGATCGAGAGGAAGATAACGCCTGCGCGCTTCAATTCCTCGCGGAAAGTGGTGGCGACGCTCACGCTGTCGAACACGGCATCCACCGCCACCTTGCGCGCGCCTTCGACCCCGGCGAGCACTTCCTGTTCCGCCACGGGAATGCCCAGCTTGTCGTAAACTGCTTTGATCTCGGGATCGAGTTCGTCGAGCGATTTCAGCGTCGGCTTCTTCTTGGGCGCGGCGTAGTAATAGGCGTCCTGATAGTCGATCGGCGGATAGCCGACCTTGGCCCAGTCCGGCTCCTCCATTTCCTGCCACAGGCGAAACGCCTTCAGTCGCCAGTCGAGCATCCATTCGGGCTCGCCCTTCTTGGCGCTGATGAAGCGAACGGTGTCCTCGTTCAGCCCTTTTTCCGCGAATTCGGTTTCAATGTCAGCAGACCAGCCATGTTCGTATTCGGCTGCGGCAGCGGCCGCCTCCTTGGCTTCTCTGTCGATATCGGATTGCAGATCGAGATTGTCGGTCATGCCGCGTGCTCTCTTAGGGAATGGGAGGGATTGGGTCGGGTTTGATTGCGCAAATGGTCCAGCGTGATTTCCGCCAGCGCGCTGCGCAGCTTGGTGTTGATGATCGGCCAATGCGGCTTCATCGAACAACCGCTTTCGAAATCGCAATCGCCGTGGTCAATGCAGGCGGTGAGCGCAATCGGGCCTTCGACCGCTTCGACGATATCGGCAACGGTGATAGCCGCCGCCGGCCGACCAAGCTGCAAGCCGCCACCGACACCGCGTACCGAGCGCAACAGGCCCGCCGCAGTCAGTTTGGAAACTAGCCGCTGGACGGTGGGGACAGGCAGGCCCGATTCTCCTGCCAGTTCAGCCGCGCTCACCCGGCCGTTGCCGCAATGCGAAGCGGCCTGGCACATCGTGATGACAGCGTAGTCGGCGAGGTTGGAAAGGCGCATGGTTTCCCGGTTGCGCTCGCTTGTTGCGAGCCATTCTTAAATCAGACTGATTCTGTCGGATTTGAAATACGCGCTGAATTGTCCGATTTCAAGGAAAGTCTGTCGCCGTCCCGCGACTATCGGCCGATCACTCTGAAAGATCCCGGCTTTTCGAGATTCTGCATGCGCAACATCGTCTGGAACAACGGCTCGTCAGCCTTGCGCATTTGCGACGGCGTGTAGCCGCAATAGCGCCGGATTTCCCGGATCATGTGCGGCTGATCGTGAAAGGCCTCGGCAATTTCGGCAGCGCCTTCGTCGGACAGTTCGGGATGCGCAAGCAATTCAGCGGCACGAATGGCCCGCATCTTTCGCGCAAGGGCCGCAGGCGGAAAACCGAAGTATTGAGTGACCAGACGTTCCACCTGACGCCGGGAAAAGGCAAGCTGATCGAACAACCGGTCCAGGTCAGGATTGAGCGAAGAACCCAGCCATGCCAGCGTCTGCTCAATCAACTGTTCATGCGGCGGTGACACCGGTTTGAACCTCGGGCGGATAAAGCGGATCAACGCCTCACACGCCCCCTCTCCCGACAAGTCGCCGCTTCGGTACTGTGTCACCAGCGATGCCGCGAACTTATCCATTTCCGGGTCGATCAATTCGCCCGCCGGGGTGAACCGATCGAGAAACTGGTGAGCCGGGCGACCCACAATTGCCGCCCAGCCGAGGGGTGAAAGCGAAACTCCAAAGGCATGCCAGGGACCCTGAATGCGAAAAGGTGCTGCGAGCCGAAAGCCGGGATAGACCAAGGGTCTGGCATCAACGATGTCGCGCCGATCCCCGAAGGTGATCGAACCGCTGCCACAAGGGGTCACGAACAATTGGCCCAGAGCGCCGGGGTGGCGATCGACTATGTCCCTTTCGTTCCATTCGAAATGAAACAGGGCAAGAATGTGCCGCTGGAGGTCTGCCGGCGGATCGAAATAATTGAGGGTGAAGCGGGTTGGGACGGATTGGTCGACCTGGTGCGACCCGTCGGCCGATCCGTCCCCAGCACCTCAGCTTCAGGCGCTGCAGAGCCGCGCGCGTCGGGCCCTTCGCGTGTTGGATATCCCGCTGTAGTCATGGGGCATTGTATACCAGCGACATATGGCGTTGGAACGCCTTTCGCGTTCGGCGGTGTACAGCTGTTACGCGGCGCCTATTCGAGCGGCTTCCGCAGGATCTTCGCACCTTCGCCATGACCTTCGGGGTAAAGCGATTCATGCGCGATCGATCCGTCATTCAACGCGGTCGGCGTTCTACCGGTGTATCGACGGATATCGCGGATGAGATGGGCCTGGTCGAAATAGCTGTTGCGAATTTCGTCGCGCATTGGCTGCGGCAGCGCCGGGTTCGCAAGCAACATCGCCGCCCGGATGGCCCGATAGCGTTTGATCAACCGGGTCGGGGATACGCCAAAGAAGCGCTTTGACAGACGCTGCGCCGTACGCGGCGACATCGCCGCGTCCCGATAGAAATCGTCGATCGAAGGGGAAAGGCCGCTTGAAAGCCACTCCATCGTCCGGTGAACGAACTGCACATGATCAGACCGGATTGCACCGCGTCGCGCCCTTAGCGTTTCGGAAATCGCCTCAAAGATCGGATCGCAGCCGATCTTGCCCCCACCATATTCATCAGCCAGGTTTTCGAGCCGCGCGATGGTATCCGCGTCCATGATATCGCGGGCAGGCAGCATGCAATTGTTGAGCTGGTCAACCGGCGTGTTGGCAAGGCACTGCCAGCCCAGTGGCGTGAGTGAAGCCCCGACAAGCAGCAGCGGCCCGCTGACCTTGACTGGCATTGCCTGCATCAACGGGGCAGTAAATGTTACCTGTTGCACTTGCTCGATTTCGCCGGACCCTGCGGCAATATGCGACCTACCCCGGATGTACACCAACAGCTGTGCCGAATATGCCGGCATCATTTCATCAAGCGTCTCTTCATCTGTACGAATGACAAAGAAGGTGTTGATGTAGTCCGCCAGATCCGGAGGCGGGGCCTGAAGATCGAAATCGACCGGGACGAAGGTCGATATGCTTAGATTGTCATCCTGAACGGGGCGCTTCATGGATTAGTTGCCGCGCTTTTCCTCAACCCAGCTCACGACATTTTCCTCCAGAATCGACAACGGCACGGGGCCGCTGGTGAGCACGACATCGTGAAACTCGCGGATGTCGAATTCGGAACCCAATTCTTCGCGCGCCATTTCCCGCAGTTCCATGATCTTGAGCTTTCCGATCATGTATGCAGTCGCCTGACCCGGCGTGGTGATGTAACGCTCGATCGCTCGAACAATGTCGCCTTCGGGATTGGGCGTGTTGTCCTTGAGGTACTGAATCGCCTCTTCGCGGCTCCAGCGTTTTGAATGGATGCCGGTGTCGACCACAAGTCGACATGCACGCCACAATTCCATGCCGAGCCTGCCGAAGTCGGAATAGGGATCGGTATAGAAACCCATGTCCTTGCCCAGCTCTTCGGAATAGAGCCCCCAGCCTTCGGTGTAGGCCGTCCATCCGCCGAACCGCCGGAAGGGAGGCAGTTCGCCCAGCTCGGTCTGCAAGGCACGTTGCAAATGGTGTCCGGGCAGGCCTTCGTGATAGGCAAGCGCTTCAAGCTCATTCTTCGACATGTCGCGAAGATTGTAGAGATTGACGTAATAGGTTCCGGGGCGCGAGCCGTCTGCCGACGGGCTCTGGTAGAAAGCCTTGCCCGCGCTCTTCTCGCGGAAAGCCTCCACCGGTTTGATGATCATGGGAGCCTTTGGCAGCACGCCGAAATATTCGGGCAGCTTCTCGGTTATCCGGTCCAGCGCGGCCTGTGCGTCAGCAAGATATTCCTCGCGCGTGGTGTAGTAGAATTGATCGTCAGTGCGGGTGAATTCGAAGAAATCCTGCAAACTGCCCTCAAACCCGACCTTGGCCATGATGGCGCGCATTTCCGAATGGATCCGGGCAACCTCCCGCAGGCCGATGTCGTGGATCTCGTCCGCCGTCAGGTCTGTGGTGGTATAGCTTTGCAGCAAGGCGGCGTAATATTCCTCGCCATTGGGCAGGCGCCAAATACCGTCGTCTGTCGGCGCCATGGCCTGCTGGCGCCGCATCTCTTCGAGCAGGCGCTGATACGCCGGTCGTGCCGAACTGTTCCACGCTTCACGCGCCATCTGGAGAAGCGCAATGACTTCGCTGTTCTCGGCCTCGGTGCTGGCTGGCAGGTCCGGCGTGAGCGGGGCGAGCTTGCCGTCGAAATCTTCGAGAACGGCGTTGTTGTCCCCAGCGGCAATCAACGCCTCGAGATCGGCAATCACATACGGATAGACCCAGTCCGGCGGCATGATGCCCTTGTCCGCCCGCTCACGCGCCTGGCTCGTCAGCGCGTCAAGCTGGGGGCCGATCCCCTCGATACGGGAGACATAGGCTTCGGCATCAGTGATCGTGCTGACGCGGTGGATGTTGATAAGGAATGCCGGAATGCTCGTATGCGCGCCGCGGCGATGATCGAACAAGAATTCATATTCGCGGAACGGATGCAGCGAGGCGCGCCTGGCGGCGGTCAGCTCAAACAGCCGGTAAGACAGCGCGTCCTGCGACGACAGCGCATCGACATCATACTGTTCACGCATCTGGCGGGCGGTGTCCTGCAACAGATCGAAATCGCGCTGCTCGGCTTCTTCGGACGGATCATTCCATTTCCCGTAATCGGCATCGCGAATGCCTCGGTAAGCCTTGCCAAGTGGAGAAAGGGCAAGATTGGCTTCGTCATAGCGATCAAACAGATCATTGATCGATGTATCGGCCTTGGGCGCAGCCACCGGCTCCGAAGCAACTGTCGCGACCGGCGACTGATTGGCGGTCGAACAGCCCGCAAGCGCGAGTGCGACCAGCGATGTCGCAACGGCCCGACCGACATGAGATGGATTGCGACGCATAGTTGACCTCATTCTCTTTTTCCCAAGCGGGCGCGATATCAACCACCCTTTGGCAACAATGCAAGGGTTTGATTGATGTGCCCGGCAAGCAGAAAATTTTTTGGCGCAGGCAATTTTGGGGGCGTCAAAGCTAATGCTTTCAGCTTGCGACTCGCTCGTCGCATGAGCCTCCGATTCGCTAAATGCGGCCGGCATGCCAACCGCGCCAGCGGGCTCTGGCTCAACGCGATCCAGCTTTGTTTTTGATTTTGCGAAAAAAAGGGCGGCTCAGCACATTATCGCGCATGGCCGCCCATTTGAGTTGAGGAACTCTTCGCATTGCTGCTCCGAGCCCTTCGGGTCGCAAGAATGGTTTAGACCCACCCTCTCCGGAAAAATTGTATGCAAACGACAACTGGCTTTAAGCTCTGATTCTAACAGGAAATTTCATGATTCACCCTTACCGCTCGGTAGGTCGTAATGGCTGTCCCGAGAGCTCGGCATCCCTCGACAATTGCCGGCGACTGGGACTAGTGGCCGATCCGTCATGAACATGTTCTCTCTCTTCAATCTCGCCCGCCCGGCGATCTTCGCCCTTGACCCGGAAAAAGGGCATCGCCTCGCGATTGCGGCCCTGAAACGAATGCCAGCCAACTCCGCATTCATGCCGCAAGCAAAGCCGGGCCCTCTCGCGGTTGAGGTTGCGGGCCTGACCTTCCCCAACCCGGTCGGCGTGGCAGCCGGGTTCGACAAGGACGCCGAAGTGCCCGATGCACTGTTGGGACTTGGTTTCGGTTTTACCGAGGTGGGGTCGATCACTCCGCTTCCGCAGGCCGGCAATCCGAAACCCCGTCTCTTCCGCCTTGTCGAGGACAAGGCCGTCATCAACCGGATGGGCTTCAACAATTCCGGTGCCGAAGTTGCGCTAAATCGGTTGAAGCAGCGCGAGGGCCGCGGAGGAATCGTCGGCATCAATATCGGCGCGAACAAGGATTCGGACGATCGCAGCGCGGATTACGCGACGATGACGCGGATCATGGCCCCCCTTGCCAGCTATCTCGCAATCAATGTGTCCAGCCCCAATACGCCAGGCCTGCGCGCACTCCAGGACGAAGCGGCGCTTGCCGCGCTCATCGATGGTATCATGGCAGCATCGCAGGAGGCCGTCGGAGAGGGCAGCCCGCCAGTATTCCTGAAGGTTGCTCCAGATCTCGAGCCTGCTGACATAGACGCGATTGCGCGCATCGCGATCGACAAGAAGCTCGGTGCACTGATCGTTTCGAACACTACGATTTCGCGGCCGCCACTGCGCTCCCGCCATGCGGACGAGACAGGAGGTTTGTCAGGTGCTCCCTTGCGCGATCTTGCCCAGCAGCGGCTTCGTGATTTTCGCAAGGCGACAGGTGGGCAAGTGCCGCTTGTCGGCGTCGGTGGCATTGCCACTGCCGAACACGCATGGGACCGCATCAAGGCAGGCGCTAGCCTGGTGCAACTCTATTCGGCCATGGTCTATCACGGCCCTGGTCTCGGCGCACAAATAGCCGCCGGCCTGAAGCGCCTTATGAAACGCGACGGTTTTGGCAGCATCGCCGAGGCTGTGGGTACAGACAGCGACTAAGGAGTGCCGACTAGCACCACGCCTTCGCGGCGGGGGTCGTAGCCGCCATCAACCTTGCCATCGCGGATAAGCACTCCGTGAACGCCCGAATCCTCGCCCTGACCGGGCGTCACAACGATGCCTCGTTCGGCCAATCCCGCAACAATCGCCGGATCGAACCTGTCGGTTTCCGCGCCATATCGATTGCCGCGCGCGACGAGATTGGGCTGCGCCAGCGCATCCTGCATCGGCATACCCCAATAGACCGCTGCAACCAGTGTCTTGCCGACATAGGCAGGGATCGAATTGCCGCCCGCTGAGCCGATTGCCCCTGCAAATTGCCCGTCGGCATCGAGCAGAATCAACGGCACCATCGAAGAACGCGGACGCTTGCCCGGTGCGACCGCATTGGGAGCTTCGTCTCCATTGGCCTGTAGCGGGTTGAAGGAGAAATCAGTCAGCTGGTTGTTGAGGAAGAACCCGTCGACCATGCGCCCGCTGCCAAAGATCGATTCAACCGTGGTGGTAATCGAAAGCACATTGCCGTGCGCGTCACGTACGATGAAATGGGACGTCCCCGCAGGTTCGCGCGTCATGTCGGTCACCGCCATCTTAGCACCGGCCGGATTACCCGCCTTAACCGATTCTGCGGCTTTCGCGCCAATCAGCGCGGCACGGGCATCAATATAGGCAGGATCGAGCAAGCCATCGACTGGAACTTCAACGAAATCGCCGTCGCCGAAGTAAGCGTCACGATCAGCATAGGCGAGACGGCTGGCCTCGGCGAAGAGATACCACGCTTGCGGGTCATCGGGGCCGCGCGTGCCGATATCCGTACGGTCGAGAATGCCGAGCAGCTCGATCATCGCGGCCCCGCTCGACGGTGGAGGAGGGGCGCACACGCGGTAGACTTGCCATGGGCCGCACACCGGCTCACGCTTTACCGGGCGATAGGCCTCGATATCGGCCATCGTCATTGACCCGCCAAGCGGCGCGGCGCGCGTCCGCTGGACGATCTTGGCTGCGGTACTCCCGCGATAGAGCGCATCGGTACCCTGCGAGGCGAGGCGCTTGAGGAAATCCGCATATTCCGGATTCACCAGACGATCTCCCGCCTGCTTGCGAGTCCCGTCGGGACGTGCAAAGTATGCAGCTGCATCGGGTTGCGAAAGCTGGGGAAACTCGATCCCGAGAAACCGCCCCAGCCGCGGTGAGATCACAAAACCTTCTTCGGCAGTACGGATTGGCGCGTCGAACAGGCTGTTCCAGGGCAGCACTCCGTGTTCCTCATGCAGCATGCCCAGTGCCGCAATAGCGCCGGGAACTCCGGTTGCGCGCCCGCTGACAACCGCCTCGCGGAAACCGAGCGGCTCACCAGACTCATTGAGGAACATTGTGCGGCTCGCCTGAGCGGGAGCCGTTTCGCGCCCGTCGTAAATGGTGATCTTGCCCGTTTGCGCATCGTAATAGTTGAGGAAAGCCCCGCCCCCCACGCCCGAGGACTGCGGCTCGACCAGTGACAGCATGGTCTGCACGGCAAGCGCTGCATCCGCGGCGCTTCCGCCACGCTTCAGCACATCCATTCCGGCCTGTGCGGCAAGCGGGTTCGCGGCGATAACAAAGGGTTCGACCTCGGCCTTTGCTGCAACCGGTGCAGGCGCGCTGGCAGTGGTTTCAAGAGCTGGTGCGCAGGCGGAAAGGGCAATGGCAAGCCCGGCGGTGCAATAGCGTAGGAGCGACATGGCCGCGTTTCTTAGGCATCGCGCCCACCGCTGGCAACGCGCTTTGAAGCGGGCTTGCAAACCTGCTCGGTCTTGCCGCTACGTAAATAGCGCCTTAGTTTAGCTCCAACATAAATTACGCAAGCTCGCCTGTGGCAGTGGCCATCAAAGGCGGGCGGGAAGAGGAGCCTTTGTCCGTGCACGCCCCCACAACGCCCCCCGCGGCCAATCCCGCCGATGACCGGCTGCTTCAGGACGTCGACCTCGCAAGGAACCTCGTCGAACTGTTCCTCATGCGTGCTGACGAAAAAGGCGCAGCACCCTTCCTTGGCGCGAAACACGACGGCAAGTGGCTGACGCAAAGTTGGGCGGAGGTTGCCGACAAGGTCTGCCTGCTGGCCGAAAGCCTACGCCGCATCGGCCTCAAGGACGGGGATCGGGTTGCGCTGGTGTCGGAAAACCGGCCTGAATGGTGCATCGCCGACCTTGCCATCATGGCCGCAGGATGCATTTCGGTCCCGACCTACATCACCAACACCGAACGCGACCACGCGCATATTCTCGACAATTCGGGTGCGCGAGCAGTTATCGTCTCGAACACCAAACTGCTTGCGCCGCTGGTGGGCGCGATCGGACGCACGGGGATAGTCGATCACGTGATCGGGATCGAGGATCTGCACCGCCAGCAGGCGGGCAGTTTTGAATATCATCGCTGGGACGATCTGACGGTCGGCGATGCTACCGCCGCTCGCGCAGCTGTGGATGCACGAGTTGCCGACATCGACCGCAACGACACAGCCTGCCTGATCTATACCAGCGGAACAGGCGGCGCACCGCGCGGGGTGATGCAGCACCACGGATCAATCCTGTGCAACGCCGCCGGGGCCGCCGAAATCCTTATCAACGATTTCGGCATCAAGGATGAAAGGTTCCTCTCGTTCCTTCCACTCAGTCACGCTTACGAACATACGGGCGGGCAGTATCTGCCAATCGCGGTCGGTGCGGAAATCTTCTATTCCGAAGGACTTGAGAAACTCGCCTCGAACATCGAGGAAACACGGCCGACCATCATGGTTGTCGTGCCGCGCCTGTTCGAAGTGCTGCGCACGCGCATCATGAAGCAAGTCGAAAAGCAGGGCCGGGTCGCCAATTTCATGATGGATGCGGCGCTCAAGATCAGCGAGAAATCGACCGAAGGCAAGACACGCAAGCGTGACAAGCCGCTGGATTTTCTCGTCGAAAAGACACTTCGGCCCAAAATCCGCCAGAAGTTCGGCGGGCGGATCAAGGCGATGGTTTCAGGTGGCGCTCCGCTAAACCCCGAAGTCGGCAATTTCTTCGAGGCGATGGGCCTCACCATGCTCCAGGGCTATGGCCAGACCGAAGCCGGCCCGGTGATCAGCTGCAACCGGCCCAGCGTCGGGTTGAAGATGGACACCGTCGGCCCGGCCATGCGCGGGGTCGAGGTGAAGATCGCCGAGGATGGCGAAATTCTCGTCCGCGGGGAGCTGGTGATGCATGGTTACTGGCGCAACGATGCCGAGACCGCGCGCACGATTGTCGATGGCTGGCTGCACACGGGTGATATCGGGCATCTTGATGAAAAGGGCCGGATCAAGATCACCGATCGCAAGAAGGACATGATCGTCAACGACAAGGGCGACAATGTCGCGCCGCAGAAGATTGAAGGGATGCTGACACTGCAACCCGAGATCGCGCAGGCAATGGTTAGCGGCGACAAGCGGCCTTACGTGGTCGGCCTGATCGTTCCCGACGCCGAATGGGCGCTGGAATGGGCGCGCGCCAATGACGAGAAGTTCGACATGAAGGCGCTGCAGGGCCTGCCCGCTTTCCGCAACGCCGTACGCGCGGCGGTGGACCGCACCAACAAGGATCTCTCGGTGATCGAAAAGGTCCGCCAGTTCGCCTTCGCGGACGAGGCGTTCACGATCGAGAACGAGGAAATGACCCCGAGCATGAAGATCCGCCGCCACAAGATCCGCGACCGGTATCAGGACCGGATCGACGGGCTGTATCGGGGTTAGGCCGCTTCGACGTCCTCGATATATTCGGGATAGAAGCTAGGCACCTGTTTTGACCACGCGGGTGCGGTGGCGGCGGCTTCGCTGAGCGATTGCAGCAGCACCTTGCGGTGGCCGGGGCGGATCATCGGCAGTGCTGCGGCAGCGCAGAATGCCGCCGGGAGATAGGGCCGCGCCTCAGCGCCGAGCAGACGTTCATAGAGAAAGCGGAAGGCGGAGAAGCTCTCAAGCCTTTCCTGCTCCAAATCGAAAGCCGCCATGCGCACCAGCTTGCCGATGAAGCGTTCGATTTCGGAAGGCGTGCCTTCCTGCGGCACCATCGTGCGTAGCAGTTTCAGATCCTGATAAGCGACATACTGGCGCCGGATCGCGACGTTTTCAGCCTCGGTTCGGCCCCACAGCTTGAAGGCATCGCAGCGCGCGAGCCCGATATCGAGGCTGCGCTTGATATAGCGCTGCTCGCACGGCTCTAAGCCCGCAAATTCGCGCATTTCACCGATGGTGATGGTCGCGGTGGTGGCCAGTGTCACGATACGTCCTCCTTGATAGGCAGGACGGTTTTCCGCGAACTTGGTTAATACGTAGTAACCATGAGAGGATTTTTGCCCCTGAGTCAGATCAATCCCGCAAGCGGGCTGGAGGGGTCGGCGTATTTGCGGCGGCCCATGCGACCTGCGA
Source organism: Erythrobacter sp. Dej080120_24 (assembly GCF_036322605.1). Classification (GTDB taxonomy): domain Bacteria; phylum Pseudomonadota; class Alphaproteobacteria; order Sphingomonadales; family Sphingomonadaceae; genus Erythrobacter; species Erythrobacter aurantius. The sequence continues at coordinate 413,276 of NZ_AP027262.1, read as the reverse complement.
GATAGGCTTCGCGGCCGGCCTCCACCGCCAGCTTCATCGCACGCGCCATACGGATTGGGTCTTTCGCTTCGGCGATGGCCGTGTTCATCAGAATGCCGTCGCAGCCCAGCTCCATGCCCACCGCCGCATCCGAGGCAGTGCCAACACCTGCATCGACCAGCACCGGCACTTTCGCGCCTTCGACGATCAGGCGGATCGTGACCTGGTTCTGGATGCCGAGGCCCGATCCGATCGGCGCGCCCAGCGGCATGACGGCGACCGCGCCCGCATCTTCCAGTTGCTTTGCCGCAATCGGATCGTCGACGCAGTAAACCATCGGGTGAAAGCCCTCTTTGGCCAGCACTTCGCAAGCGCGGATCGTTTCCACCATGTTGGGATAGAGCGTGCGCGCTTCGCCCAGCACCTCCAGCTTGACCATATCCCAACCGCCCGCCTCGCGCGCGAGCCGCAGGGTGCGGATCGCGTCTTCGGCGGTGAAGCATCCGGCGGTGTTGGGGAGATAGGTGATCTTTTTCGGATCGATGTAGTCGGTCAGCATCGGAGCCTTGGGGTCGCTGACGTTCACCCGGCGGACCGCGACGGTCACGATTTCCGCGCCGCTTGCCTCGACGGCGGCGGCATTCTGTTCGAAATCCTTGTACTTGCCCGTGCCGACGATCAGGCGCGATCTGAACGTACGCCCGGCAACTGTCCACGTGTCCTCGCTGACGGCCTGATGATCGCCTCCGCCGACGAAATGCACGATCTCCAGCCGATCATCCGCACTCAGCGGGGCGGATTCGAGAGTCGAGCGCGGCACGATTTCACCGTTGCGTTCAACCGCGACCTTTTCGGGCAGCAGATCGAGCTCGCGCACAAGCTGGGCAATGGTCGATGCGGAAGTCCGGCGCTGTTCGCCGTTGAGGATAATGGATTTCAGCTCGGTCATGCGCAGTGAAATAGGCTTCTCACGCGCGCAGGCAACCGTGACTTTTGCAAAAGCGTCAGTGCGAGACCCGCAAATTCCAGATGTGACCCACCGATACCAGCGCCACTCCGATAATCGTCAGGACGGCTTCCTGCGCTCCATGGGGGGATGCGAGCGCGCCGCCCATGAAGGTCAATCCCATCATCGCGATTACAAAAGGCTCGCGGCGACGGTGGAGCAGCGCCCCCCAGCCGATGGCGACGGCCGCTATCACAAGGGCGATTGCGAGCGCGAAGCGATGAATTTCTTCGGCGAGGAAGAATTGCGCGCCCACGCCAAGCCCAGAAACCAACAGGATGGTGAGCACACAATGCAAAGCACATAGCGCGGAAAGCGCTATCCCGGCCTTGTCGAGCCTGCGGCGAATCAGCCGGGGGTTCTGGTGTGCTTCGGTCATGGTCGGTAACGCACATATGTAACGTTATCTCATAGTGCAAGGGGTCAGGTTTTGCATAAAGCGCATTTGTCTTTGCGCTGAACGGGCTTGCATGGCGGAGCTTTGCGGCACATCTACTCGGCAATCATGGCAATAACCGCTCCCCTGATGAATGATGCCGCGCCGAAGCCCAACGAAGGTGCACGCCCGCTCGCTCTCGCCCGCTGGCTCGAATTTGTGGCGGGGTTCGTTGTCCTGATCGTTCTGGTGGGCGGGATTACTAGACTGACCGAAAGCGGGCTTTCGATCACGGAATGGAATCTGGCCACGGGCATCCTGCCGCCTTTGTCAAACGAAGCATGGTTGGCCGAGTTCGACAAATACAAGGCGACGCCGGAATACAGGCTTGAATCCAGCATCGGCGGCATGACCCTCGCCGAATTCCAGTTCATCTATTTCTGGGAATGGTTCCATCGCCTGCTCGCTCGCACCGTGGGTCTCGCCTTTGCGCTGCCGCTGGTGTGGTTCTGGGTTAAGGGCGCCATACCTCAAGGGTTCAAGCCGCGCCTGATCGGGCTTTTGGCCCTTGGCGGTTTGCAGGGGCTGTTCGGCTGGCTGATGGTGCAGTCGGGGCTCGTCGGCGACATGACCGACGTGAGCCATTTCCGCCTGTCGCTTCATTTGCTGACGGCATTGTTGTTGCTCGGCGCACTGGTCTGGACAGCGCGCGACATGCGCCATTTGGCGAAGGACCCGCATGCGCGCCCAGCGCCGCTGACTGGTGCCTCGCTGGCCGTTGCCGGTGTGTTGTTCGTCCAGCTTCTGTTGGGTGCATGGGTCGCCGGCCTCAACGCTGGGCATGCCGCCTACGACTGGCCGACCATGAACGGGCGGTTCTTCCCTGAGGTGAGCTTCCAGCAGGGCTTTTTCTACGCACTGACGCATGATCCCTTTCTGCTGCAATTCCTCCACCGCTGGTGGGCGTGGATCGCGGTGGCAGCGCTGGTCTATCTCGCGCGGCGTGTGCGCAAATTCGATCGCTTCGCATCCATTGCGGTGCACAGCGCCTTTGGTGTCATGGTTCTGCTCGGAATTGCGACGGTGATGACGCAGGTGGAACTGTGGGTTGCTGCCGCTCACCAGCTCACCGGCGCCTTGCTCGTCGCCAGCACTGCGTGGGCGATGCATAGCGACGGGCTGGCGCATCGGGTTCCGGATCCAGAACAGGCATGACCGAAGTTCAAGCCGCTCTGGTCTGGTGTCCATGCCCGAACATCGAAGTGGCACGGAAAATTTCAGAGCAACTGTTGCAGGAAAGGCTGATTGCCTGCGCCAATATGTTTCCCGCGATGGAATCCCTGTTCGAGTGGGATGGGGGCCTGAGCCAGGCTTCGGAAGTTGGCGTGTTGTTCAAGACCACCGCTGACAGCCTGGACGCGCTGATAAGTCGGCTTGGCGAACTCCATCCCTATGATACACCGGCCATTCTCGGTTGGACCTGTGATATCGCACATCCAGCGGTTTTGGGTTGGCTGAGCGAAACGGTTGGGCATACCGATTGAAATCGTGATGCAATCGAAGTTGGGAGGATTTTGGGTGACACCGATCTCTCGTCGTGTTTTTTCCGGGTTCGCACTGGGCTTTGCAGGCTGCGCAGGGGTTGGCGGCCTCGGTTCGATGGCTTTCGCCGCAGGACACCTCCGGCTTCCCATTGGCGCGATGCGCCTTTCGCGTGTGCTTGAGCGCACCTTGCATGATGGTTCCATGGTGACAGTGAGCCGTGTCTGGGAAGTCGCCTTCGCCGAACAAGGCCGAGGCGCGCGGGTGTCAGGGGTGCAGATGGAAGCGAAGGTCGATGCGCCCTCCTCGCTCGCCGGTTTAGCCCGGATCGAAGAGGAGCGCTCGACCGCGCAGATGTGGCCGATTCTGCTTTCCGAAGACGGCCTGATCGCCGCGGCGGGTAACAGCAAGAGCGCCGCGGACGTCAGCGCTGCCCTCGAAGAAGCGGAACGCATGATTGCCCGCAAGCCCATGCCCGACAATGCACAGGACGCGCGGATGGAATATCTCCGGACCGTGGCCGAAGCCGGGGGTTCGCTGCTCGAGGAAATGCCGGCCGACCTGTTCTTCCCAATCGGCACAAACTCAAGGGTAGAGCGCGAGTTGAGCCTGCCGGGCGGGATCTCGGGCAATTTCGTGGCCATATATGAAGCACGGGCCAGCGCGGGCGGTTGGCTGGATAGCGCCCGCCGCGAAGTCAGCACCAGCGTCGAAGGAAGTGTCCAAAGGGCGGTCGAAATCTGGCGGCTCGATAGCGCCTGAGGTCCCTTGCGGCTTCCCCGCCGGCTGGCACGGTATTATTTTACCTCACGCAAAAGCCGCGGTTTTGCTTGACTGAAGCCACTTCTGACGACAAATGCGCCCCACGACAGGCCAGCCCATGCGGGCGGGCCGCGATTCTCTTGCGTTCAACCGGTTCGAACGGCCCGCGACGGGAATGGAATATTCGCAACCCTTTGGTTCAAGGACTAACCAGCCATGAAGGCGCTCAGCAAGCAGACCAAGTCGGTGAAGCCGGCAGAGGTCGAAAAGAAATGGCACCTGATCGATGCAGACGGCCTCGTTGTCGGCCGCGTCGCCTCGATCATCGCCAACATCCTGCGCGGCAAGCACAAGCCGAGCTTCACGCCGCATGTCGATTGCGGCGATCACGTGATTGTGATCAACGTCGACAAGGTGAAGTTCACCGGCAAGAAGTCGACCGACAAGGTCTACTACAAGCACACCGGCCACCCCGGCGGCATCAAGGAAACCACTCCGGCGAAGGTGCTGGAAGGCCGTTTCCCCGAGCGCGTGCTTGAAAAGGCTGTCGAGCGCATGATCCCGCGCGGTCCGCTTGGCCGGGCGCAGATGAAGGCGCTGCACCTCTATTCCGGCACCGAGCACCCGCATGACGGGCAGAAGCCCGAAGTGCTCGACGTTGCTTCCATGAATCGCAAGAACAAGGTCTCCGCATAATGGTCAGCGAAAACACTGGCGAAACCAACACCGTGTCCGATCTGTCGGATCTCAAGGAAATCGCTGGCGACGCGCCTGCCGCAGATGCGGCAGTGGTTGCCCAGAATTCGGCTCCCCTGCGTCAGCAGGAGCTTGATGCGCAGGGCCGCGCTTACGCCACCGGCCGCCGCAAGGACGCCGTGGCCCGCGTTTGGCTCAAGCCCGGCACCGGGAAGATCATCGTCAACGGCCGTGATCAGGAAACCTATTTCGCACGCCCGACGCTGCGTCTCATCATCAACCAGCCTTTCGGCATCACCGATCGCACCGGTCAGTACGATGTTGTCGCAACCGTCCGTGGTGGCGGCCTTTCGGGTCAGGCTGGCGCGGTCAAGCACGGCATCAGCCAGGCTCTGACCAAGTATGAGCCGGAGCTGCGCAGCACCGTAAAGGCTGCCGGCTTCCTCACCCGCGACAGCCGCGTGGTCGAGCGTAAGAAGTACGGCCGCGCCAAGGCACGCCGCAGCTTCCAGTTCTCGAAGCGCTGATTTCAGTTACAGCCTCGAATACGAAAAAGGCGGTCTTCCTTCGGGAAGGCCGCCTTTTTCCTTTATGGTCGCATCGCCAGCTCAGCGTTGCAGCAACATCAGCGCCCAGGCGAGACTGGTTCCGACAACGAACAGCGGCCACGACCAGAACATCTTGTAGTCACCAATCGCCATCGAATGCACGGCAAGCTGCCCGCCGGTTGAGCCCTGCGTTCCAATCACCACGGCCACACAGCCTGTTACGAGTGCGGCAACGACCATAGCCTTCAACAAGTCCATCGTACGACCTCCAGCGTTTTTTCGCCAGAATCATCGCCAATATTCCGTTAACAGCCGTCCGATAAAAAAGGTTAAGCGATCGGCGGCCCATCTTACCGCACGGTATGGGGCAGCTCTCTCAGTTCCACTTCGATTTCGTCAGCCCCCTTCTTGCAGGTGAGGACATTGTACGAAGGCGGCGCCCCGTGCCGCAGCCTTCGCGACAGCGTACCAGCGCCGATGACCTGCGCCCGTGCCCCGCCATCGCCGCGAAAATCGTTGAAGGGTTTGTGGATGTGTCCGCTGAGCACGGCGTTCATTCCAGCCTGCGCCAGCGACGCAAAGGCGGCATCGCCTCCGATGGTCGCGTTGGGGCCTTCGACGCTTGGCCCATGCAGCGGATGATGTGCGGTGATGACAACATGGCGTTCGTCGCCACCAAATGGAGCGAGCCGTTCGTGCGCTTCTGCCAACGCGATGGCCGTGATCACTCCATCGGACCATGGCCAGCGCTTCTGGGCCGGGACGGTGGTACGAAGCGGCAGCAAGACGATATCGTCCGTCTCGAACCGTTCCACGGCAACCGCATCCTTCAACCTGCGATAGCGCCGATAGGGGTCGGCAAACCGCTCAATCGGATTGTAATAGGGCATGTCATGATTGCCCGGATCGATCCAGACGGGCACATCCAATGATGCGAACCAGTCTGCCGCTGCTGCATATTCTTTGTGCTTTGCCCGTTGGGTCAGATCGCCGGTGCAAACTAGCAGATCGGGCCGCTCATCGGCGATGGCGCGCGCGACGCTATCAAGTGCGGCGCGATTTTCGATCCCGAAGTGGACATCGCTGATATGGAACAGGCGGGTCGTCATGGTGTGATTCCCAAACCCTTTTCGGACGCAATCTGCAAGATCAAAGCCGCGCTCAGACGCGTCCGGACAGGATCAGCCAAGCCGACGCGACATTGAGAGCGCTGTAACCTGCATAAACCCATGCCAGTTCGCTCCAGCCATTGGCCACCAGCAGCATCGCTGCCAGTAGCACCAGGAATTCAGCCACCAGCGTCAGTCTGCCCCCAAGCGATTGGGCAAGGCCCGGAAGCTGTTCGACCAGCGGGTGCCCGCTTTCGAGCACGGCACGGTGAAGTGCGAAATTGCCGATTCCCAGCAGGAACATGATGGCGAGCGAAAATATCACTCCAGCAATATGGCGATATCGCTGATCGTTTCAAATCCGCGCTTTGTCGGACCTGATCATCCCTCGATCTTCTCTGTGGTCGTCAATCGACGGGTTGATGCCGGTTCGTCGAGCACCGGGTGACGGTATCCGGAGGCTGCCTTATCTCTCTAACACAGCAGGGCGGTTGGCATCCCCGGTTCGAGACCCCGATCGAACACCGCCGCACTTGCTGACAGGAGAAGAGAGATGAAAGTTCTTGCACTTGCCACGGCCAGCATTGGCCTTGCCCTTTCCGCGAGCCCAGCTCTGGCCGGTCCCGCTGACTTGCCGACCCAGGTGATCAGCACTGCCGGTCTCGACCTTGATACGCCCGAAGGCCAGCGACTGCTTGATGAGCGGATCAATCGTGCGGCGCGCCAGGTCTGCCAGATCGACGAAATGCCGACCGGCACCCGCATCCGCTCAATGGCGGCACGCGATTGCCTCGCCAAGGCAACCGCGAGCGCCAAGCGCCAGGTTGCGGCGATCGCTGAAAACGAACGGCGCGGCGGCTGAACCGCGTTCCATTCGCTGCCCACTCCCCGAACGAATTGTGGCGCAGTACATTGCGGCTCGAACCCTCATCAGTCCCGGGGTTCGGGCCGCTTCTTTTTTGGGATGACAATCAGGTCCAGCGGCAATCAGCCGCGCAAGCAGGTCAACGACCGGCCATCGCCTTGACTTTGGAGAGATAGGTTCGGCCGATCCGCAAGGCTTCGCCGTTCTGCAATTCGGCCGACCAGACCCCGAGCCCGTCATGGCGCAAGCCACGGATGTTGTCTCTGCGCAGGATGGTGGATCGATGGATGCGGATGAACTGTTCCGGATCAAGCCGCGCTTCCAGTCCGGCAATCGTCTGAAGCAAGAGATAAGACCGGGAATCGGATGAAGGGTCTTCCGGATCGCCCACATGCAGCCTTACGTAATCGCGCTCGGCATCGATCTGATGAACTTCGCTGACGGCAATACGCAGCAATTCCGAACGGTGCGGAACCCATAGCTCTTCGAGCCATTTGCCCGGCGATTCCTTGCGCTCGCCACGCCGGGCCACGGCGCGCTCAATAGCGCGTTCCAGCCGTTCGGCCGAAACCGGCTTCAACACGTAATCGATCGCTTCCAGATCAAAGGCCTCGACCGCGAAATGATCATGCGCGGTGACAAAAATTACCGCTGGAGGATCATCCTGCTCGGCAAACTTCCGGGCCACGCCCAATCCGTCAAGCTCGGGCATGGTCATGTCCAGCAGCACCAGATCGGGTTCGAGCTTCTCTGCAAGCCGCAGAGCCGCAGCGCCATCGCTGGCAGTTCCCACGACACGGATCGCCGATAACTCCGCACAAATCACCTGAATGCGCTCAACCGCCAGCGGTTCGTCATCGACGATCAGGGTCCGGAGAGATTGCGATTGGGTTTCTGTGTCAGCCATCGGATTCCATCAATGTTGCGCCGGTCGCGACAGGGGAATGCGGATCTCGGTCTGATAGCCACCGGGCACGGGCGTGGAACTGAATCCTATGTCGGCGCCGAAACGGGCCTCAAGGCGATCCCGAACATTAGCCAGCCCGATGCCGAATCCGTGCTTTGCCGCGTCGGGTACGCCGGGCCCGTTATCGCTTACCGTGACCACCAGACGATCGAATTCCTCACGCGCGGAAACGGTGATGGTGATCGGGCGGGAAACGGCTGAAACGGCGTATTTGACCGAGTTTTCGACCAGCGGTTGCAGGATCATGCCCGGAACCCGCGCTTTTTCGAGTTCGGGGGGAAGATCGAACACACAGCTCAACCGTTCGGGGAAACGCACCGCTTCTATGTCGAGGTAGAGCCGCTGCAGATCGAACTCGTCCTTCAGGTAAACGTCGCTGGTCGGCTCATCCGCAAGGCTGTGGCGATAAAACCGGCTGATCGTCTGGATCATGCGCTCGGCCCTGTCTGCCTTGCCTGTCATGACGAGGGCCGAAAGCGAGTTCAGAGTGTTGAACAGGAAATGCGGGTTGACCTGATACCGCAAGGATCGAAGTTCGGCGGCTTTGGCGGCCGATCGGAATTGCTGCTCGCGGCGCTCTGCCGCCCGCGCCTGAACGCCGGCAAGCAGGGCGAAATAGGTTGATGCCCAGGCAAGCAGCAGGAAATAGCGGCCCAGCGCAATCTCGAGCACAGCCTTCCACGAATCCTCGCGCAGTTCTGCCGGAGCGATGATCAGCGATTCGGATACTTGCGGCCGGCCTGACCCATCCGGCCCAGGAGCTTCGACCCGAATTCCCTCGGGCAGGTCATAAAGAAGGTTGCCCTGGTCATCGAAGCGGAAGCCGCGTTCTTCGGCAAAGCGCTGTTCGAGTTCCTGCTGGATGTCCTGGAAAGCGAATTGGTTGATCTGGCCGATGCCGATCGCAACCGGGATGGCGAACAGGCTCGCCGCGCCGATCTTGACCCACAAGGCATGCCGATCGACCAGCCGGAGCAAAGCCCAAAGCGCAATGGTGAGCCCAATGCCGGCAATCGTCACCAGCCCGCGCCGCACCGCCATCTCGATCTGCATGTCGAGATCGAGGATGAAACTGCGGATGCTGATCAGGAAAAAATAGGTGCCCCACAAGAGCACCATCGACAAAAGCACCGTGCGAAACGGCACGCTGGCTGGCGCTGTCCTGTCAAGCGCTTCGGGTGTTCGGCTCAGATCCATGGCTGACTTGCGAGATAGCGCGTCATGCCGAAAAGCGCCAATCGGTCGTCGGGCAGAATGCCCGCTTGGTCGAATGATCGGGGGCGTCAGATCGGTTTGAGCAGCCTTCAGCCCCCTTTCTGCCGCGCTCAGTCGCGCGGTTTGATCATATCCGCAGGGACGATCCACTGGGCAAACTGCTCTTCGGTAAGCAGGCCCAGCGCTAGCCCCGCTTCTTTCAGCGTAGTCCCTTCGGCGTGTGCTTTCTTCGCGATTTTCGCCGCGTTGTCATAGCCGATGTGCGGGTTGAGCGCGGTGACGAGCATCAGGCTTTCATTGAGCAGCTTCTCGATGCGGGCTTCGTTGGCCTCGATGCCGGAAATGCAATGCTCGGTGAAGCTGCGCGAGGAATCGGCAAGCAGGCGGATCGATTGCAGCACATTGTAGATCATCACCGGTTTGAAGACGTTCAGCTCCATATGCCCGTTCGACCCGGCCACGCTGACAGTCACATGATTGCCCATGACTTGTGCGCAAACCATTGTAATGGCTTCGCATTGGGTGGGGTTCACCTTGCCCGGCATGATCGAAGAGCCGGGTTCGTTGGCGGGCAGCGAGATTTCGCCAAGGCCGCAGCGTGGACCCGAGCCGAGCAGGCGGATGTCATTTGCGATCTTCATCAGGCTGACGGCAACCGAATTCAACGCGCCGGACAATTCCACCAGTGCATCATGCGCGGCCAGCGCTTCGAACTTGTTGGCAGCGGTAACGAAATCATGGCCGGTAATCGCTGCGACATGCTCTGCAAACTTTTCGGCGAAGCCGGCCTTCGAATTGATCCCTGTGCCGACGGCAGTGCCGCCTTGCGCGAGTTCGAGCACGCGGGGCAGGGCATTGCGGATCCGGGCGATGCTGTATTCGACCTGCTTGGCGTAGCCCGAGAATTCCTGGCCCAATGTAAGCGGGGTGGCGTCCTGCAAATGGGTGCGGCCGATCTTGACGATATGGGCGAACGCCTTGGCCTTTGAATCCAGCGCTGCGTGAAGCTGATCAAGGGCAGGGATCAGGCGATCGATCGTCTCGCTGGCGGCTGCGATGTGCATCGCGGTGGGGAAGGTGTCGTTCGAGCTCTGCCCCATGTTGCAGTGATCGTTGGGGTGGACAGGATCCTTCCCGCCGTGAACTCCGGTAAGAATCTGGTTGGCGCGGCTGGCGATTACTTCGTTGGCATTCATGTTTGACTGGGTGCCCGAACCCGTCTGCCAGACGCTGAGCGGAAACTGGTCCGCCAGCGTGCCGTCGATGACCTCGCTAGCCGCAGCGACAATCGCATCGCCCAGTTTCGGGTCAAGGACACCTAGGTCCATGTTCGCTTTCGCCGCTGACTGCTTCTGAATCCCCAAAGCCTTGATCAGGGGTTCCGGCATGGTTTCCGTGCCGATCGCGAAGTTGGCGAGACTGCGCTGGCTCTGCGCTCCCCAATGGGCGTCAACCGGGCAGGCGACTTCGCCAAGCGAATCGGTTTCTATGCGAACCTCACCGATGGCGCCGAAAATTTCCCCGTCGTTGCGTGTTGTCTTGGCAATGTCACTCATCGAAGCCCTCCTGGTATCGGTCGAAACCGCCTCTCGGTTCGCCGATGGTCTGATTATTCGCCCCATATGACGCGGCTTGGTGACAGGTCAAAGGGAAGCTGCACGGATCGCCACGCAAATTGCTTGGAACCGGATTGCCGGATGGCTAGGAAGGGGTTGACGAGCTGTATTGCGATGCCAATACAGTTGGACGGAGTACCGCATGACCAATACCACTTTGACCCGTGACACAAAGGCTGCCCGCAAGGCGATGATCGACAGCCAGCTCCGCACCAGCGGGGTAAACGAGGAATTCATTCTCGCCCGCATGCTCACTGTCCCGCGTGAGGATTTCCTGCCGGAGGAAAAGGCCGGGCTTGCCTATATAGATCGGTCAATCTCGCTTTCTGCGGATACGCATCTCGCATCGCCCCTGTTTTACGGAAAGCTGCTGCTCGAAGCCGCGCCCCTGCCTGCAGACCGCGCCTTGGTAATCAGCGGCGGCACAGCCTATCTCGAAACGCTGATTGCGCCCTTGGTAAGCGAAGTGACCGCCATTTCGAGCGCTGATGCGGCGCAAGGCAAGTTGCCGAAAGGCGAATATTCGCTGATCCTTGTCGACGGGGCGATCGAAGAATTGCCATCGAGCCTGGCTGCCTGCCTCGCTGAAGGTGGGCGGATCGTTTCGGGCCTCGTTCTGCGGCAGGTCACCCGGCTTGCTTCGGGGCGCAAGATCGCGGGCAAGCTGTCGCTCGAACCTGTCGAAGACCTCGGAATGCCCGTTATTTCCGCCTTCAACAAACCAAAGGGTTGGACCTTTAAGTGACATCGACACTCCGCCTGACTGGCGCCGCACGCGCAGTGGCCTCATTGGGAGCTATTGCCCTCGCCGGGCTGGCATTCCCCGCTCAGGCGGAAACCCTTCGCGATGCATTGGTGGCAGTCTACAACACCAATCCCACCCTCGAAGGCGCTCGCGCCAACCAGCGCGCCACCGATGAAGGGGTCCCGATCCAGCGGGCTCAGGGCACGCCATCGGTTAACGTAACGGCTACCCATGTCGAGTTTCTCCGTCAGTCGGCCAACTCGTTCACCGCGCCTGAGCGCAATCTTGGGGTAAACGCGCAGCTTCAGGTTCCGATCTATGCTGGTGGTGCCGTACGCAACGCGATCAACGCAGCTGAAGAACGTGTTTCGGCTGGCCAGGCTGATCTGCGAGCGACGGAAAGCTCGGTTTTCAGCCAAACTGTCGCCGCATATATGGATGTGCTCAGGACCGAGGCCTTGGCTGAACTTGCTGCCAATCAGGTCGAAGTGCTGCGGGTTACGTTCCAGTCCACCAGTGATCGGTTCGAAATCGGCGATCTGACCCGCACGGACGTAGCGCAAGCGCAATCACGCTTGGCACTTGCTGAGGGCGACCTGCGCACCGCCTACGCCAATCTCATCGGCGCACGTGAGGCGTATATCCAGCTGGTTGGGCGTGCGCCCATGGGGCTTGAGGCGCCGCCGCCATTGCCCGGCCTTCCCGAAACAGTGGGCATGGCAGTGGTCACCGCGCTTGAGAACAATCCCGACCTGATCGCCGCAAAGGAGCGCGCTCAGGCCGCGGGCTATGACACCGATGCTGCCGGAGCAGGGCGGCTTCCGACTGTCGGGCTGTTTGCGAATTACGACTATAGCGACTTCTACGGAACACTCGGCGGGCCTGTCGCGGCCAATTTCGTTCAGCGCGAAACCACCGCGAACGCCGGTGTGCGGATCACAATTCCGATTTTCCAGGGGGGATTGCCAGCGGCACGCCAGCGGCAGGCCGGAGCCCGCGAAACCGCCGCGCTGGAGCAGGTTATCGCGACCGAACGCAATGTCATCCAACAGACCCGCGCCGCCTATGCCAGTTGGCAGGCGTCAAACGCCGTCATCGAGAGTTCTCAAGCCGCAGTGGAAGCTGCCGAACTGAGCCTTGAGGGCGTGCGGGCGGAAAATTCGATCGGCAATCGCACCATCATCGATGTCCTGAACGCCGAGCAGGAACTGCTCTCTGCTCGCGCACAATTGGTTACAGCCCGACGCAATGCCTATGTCGCGGGCTTCAGCCTGCTGGCTGCAATGGGCAAGGCCGAAGCGCGCGATCTGAACCTTGATACCGGCGGCCCGCTTTACGATCCGCAGGTAAACTATGATCGAGTCAAGGGACGCATATGGGATTGGGACCGCGACGCTGAACCGGCCGCCAATTCGACCAGAACCGTTGACATTGAGGCTGCGGATGCATTCATAGGCCCGGTGCTGGAGCCCGAAAGCGAGCGTTAACCATGTGATTCGGCATGGCGGGTGTCTTGGGGCTTCTCACTCGAACAGACATCTGATGGGGCAGGGGCAGGCTCGTGGCGAACAATAGCGAAGCATCGGTTGAAGAGATTCTCGAATCGATCAAGAAGGTGATTGCGCGCGATAATCGCGAAAGCGCTCTGCAAATGCGCAACCGCAAGTCTACGCCATCGCAAGATGCTGAACTTCCTGATCAATCCGGCGAGGAAGAGGCTGTTCTCGATCCCGATGATGGCGTTCTTGATCTGGCCGAGATGGAGCTTTCCGAAGCGATCGAAATCGAAGACGATGGTGAAACGCCGCTGCTGGCGGATGAAGTCCGTGAGGCAATGCACGAAAACCTCGCCGCTCTGGCAATGCTGTCGCAGCCCCCGGCGCGGCCCCAGATCGTGCGTTCCGGTGAAACCTCACTCGAAGGTCTGACTCGCGAACTGCTACGCCCGATGCTGGCAGAATGGCTCGACAAGAACCTTCCCGGTATGGTCGAAAAGATGGTGCAGGCTGAAATCGCACGGATTGCCGGGAAGCGCGGCTAAACTGTCGAAATTCCGGTTTCGCTGGAAACTGGGCAACGCACGGGCTAATTCCTCTCCCATGGGAAGGATACTTTTGAACGCCGCTGCAATCGCGGCAGTTTCGCTCTTGTCGTCTCCAACGCTTGCGCAAGCGCAACATGAAGGCACCGCGGCCGCGCAGAAAGCGCCGATGACCGCGCGCGATTTGACCCTGATGCCGCGCCTTGGCGCTCCGACAGTGACCCCGACAGGGCAATATGCGGTCTATTCGGTGACTTACACCGATCCCGAAACGCTGCGTCGTTCACCACTGCATTACCTTCTCGACCTTAAGACCCCCGGCGCAGATCCGGTTGAGATCGACTTGGGCATTGCCGGATTTTCGCTGGCGTTCGCGCCGGACAATTTCCTCTATTTTCTCAGCTATTATCACCCCGACGAAACCCGCGAAGAGCGCGCGCGGGTTTGGCGGGTCGCGCTTGAAGCGAACGGGAATGTTACCGGCCCTATGCCGGTAGCCGATATTCCCGGCACCGACATCGCCGGTTTCAGCATCGCGCCAACCTCTGACAAGATCGCCTTGTGGGCCGAAGTAGCGCGCGATTGCGAGCGTGTTGGTTGCGAAAGCGATGAACAGACGATCGGTAGCGGGCGACTGTATGAAGGGGATGCCGGTTTCTATCGTCACTGGGATCGCTGGACGCAGCCGGGCGTTTTCAACCGCGTTTTCGTATTCGGGCTTGAGAACGGGGAGGCTGTCGGAGACGGTGTCGCGCTCGACGGCGGCAACAGTGAGGGTGCACTCGTCGGAAACACGCCCACCATGCCGTTTGGCGGGGGTGAGGACATTGCGTGGGCGCCCGATGGATCGGGTGTCTACTTCGTGGCGCGCAGAGCGGACGCGAAAGAGCCCGGGTCGACCGATCTCGACATCTATTGGTCCGATCTGACCGGAGCCGCTCCGATCGAACTTACGGTCGCGAACGAAGCGCATGATTCTTCGCCCGCGCCGTCCCCCGATGGCAAGACGCTCGCCTACCTCGCGATGGCCCGTCCCGGCTACGAATCGGATCGCCTTGTGGTTCATCTGCGCGATCTTCAGACCGGAGAGACGCGGGCGCTGACACAGGATACAGACCTGTCGTTTGGTGGTCTTAGCTGGAGTGCTGACGGCAGCCATCTTCTGGCAACAGCTTCGAAGGTTCTCGATACCCCCGCCTTCCGCATCGACCCCCAAACCGGGGCGGTGACAGAGCTCAACCTGATGGCGGGAGCTGAAGCGCATATCGGCAATCTGACCTCGCTTCCGGGCGGGCAGCTGCTGTTCACACGCGATTCGATCGGAGTTCCGGCCGAGCTTTTCCTGTCGGACTTTGCAGAAACTGCGCGCCCGCTGACCAATGTGGTGACCGATCGTATGGGCACGATGGCCTCTACCCGGACGACCCGCTTCAGCTTTGTGGGTGCAGATGGGGACACCGTCTGGGGTCAGATCACCCGGCTCGAGAATCAGGAAGGTCCGATTCCGGCGATCCTCTACATCCACGGGGGGCCGCAGGGTTCGTTTTCCGATTCCTGGTCGAGCCGCTGGAACCCCCGCGTTGTCGCAAGCCAGGGTTATGCCGTGATCTCGGTCGATTTCCACGGAAGCGCCGGTTACGGGCAGGACTTCATGGATTCGATCAACCGCGACTGGGGTGGCAAGCCGCTCGAAGACCTGCAGAAAGGTCTGGAGGCCGCGCTCGAACTCGATCCGCAAATCGACGGCACACGCGCCTGCGCCATGGGTGCCAGCTATGGCGGCTATATGGTCAACTGGATCGCGGGCAACTGGCCCGACCGGTTCGATTGCCTTGTCCAGCATGATGGCCTGTTCGACATGCGCAGCTTCTATTATTCGACCGAGGAATTGTGGTTCCCGCGCTGGGATTTCGGCGGCTCCTATTCCGAGGCGAAGGAGACCTATGAACGCTGGAACCCGGTGAACCACATCGACAAGTGGCAGACCCCGATGCTGGTGATCACGGGCGAGAAGGACTTCCGCGTCCCCTACACCCAAGGATTGCAAAGCTTCACGGTCTTGCGGGAGCGCGGCATTCCCTCTCAATTGCTTGTGTTCCCCGATGAAAACCACTGGGTGCTGGGCGCGAAGAATTCGCTGCAGTGGCACAACACGGTGTTTGCGTGGCTCGATCGCTGGCTGAAGCCGGAAGGTGAAGCCGAAGAATGACCGATCAGCCACTGCTGGCCGCACAGACCGCACTTGTCAGGAAGTACGGGCGGGATGAAGAGCGGATTGAGCGCCAGATTTTCCTGTGCGCTCTCTCGGAGAAGCAGAAATGCTGCTCTCGCCAAGAGGGCGAGGCGGCGTGGAGTTTCCTCAAGAGCCGGCTCAAGGAGCTCGGCCTGATCGGGCCCAAGCGACAGCCTGATCACCCCAAGGGCCCCGGAGGCATTCAGCGCACCAAGGCGGATTGCCTGCAGGTCTGCGGTGCCGGGCCGGTGGCCGTGGTATGGCCCGACGGGGTCTGGTATCACTCGTGCAGCCCCGAAGTGCTTGAACGCGTCATCCAGGAACACCTGATTGGCGGCCGTCCGGTTGAGGAATTTCGCCTGAATTCTCCCGCTTGAGTCAATCCTTCGCAGCCATGCTGCGCCTGCGAAGCAAATTGACAGAGTTGACACCGTCCTGAGCGGGTTTTTCCGGTTCAACCGTTTGATTTGGCTTTAAAAAAGCCGCCAAATCCGAAATTGACACTTATCCAAATAGAAAAAATTTCCGGCGGCCCGATCCGACCATTGCGTCATCGCATGAAAGCACGGCTGTAGGAAAGCGGGCTGTCACCTATCCTCGTCGCGCTTGGACCAAAGCTCGTCGCTGTCTGGGAGCCGGTTGTCGACCGAGGCATCGTGACCCGTGCCGTTCGACAGGAACGCCAGACCCATCAAACCACCCGCGAGCAGCATTGTGAAACTGATGCCCAAGGCGACGGCGATGTAGAAATGCACCGACACCATGCCGTTGAAAGCGAACAGCACGCCGATTGCCACCACCACTGTCCCGACAGTGACGGCCATCAGGATTCTCATGATCTTGCGATAGCGCGCCCACGCGTGAGCCGCGTTTTCAGGATCGTCGAGCGGGGATTTCTGAACCATGGAGCCCACATGAGGATGCAAAGGAGGATTGGCAACCTTCTAGCTACGTGCCCCGAGCAAGTTCGGAGGCAAGCGGATGGTACGATTGCGGATTCGCCTTTTTGCCAAATTGATGGCACTTTCTCTGCCTGAGAGAGGAGTCCCATCATGACAATTGCCAAGATTATCGGCGATCGCAGCGCGGACGACATTATCGCCTGCGACGTCAGCACCCCGGTTGCGGAAGTCGTGTCGATGCTGGCGGGAAAACGGATCGGCGCGGTTCCCGTCCTGCGCGATGGCGCGGTGGCGGGTATCGTGTCGGAACGCGACGTCATCTATCGGCTTGCCGACAAGGGATCGGCCTGTCTTGATCTGCCGGTCGAAGCGATCATGACCTCGCCGGCGATCACGGTGGAACCGGGTACGAAGATTGACGAGGCGCTCGCGCTGATGACCCGGCGTCGGTTCCGCCATTTTCCGGTCGTGTCGGATGGCAGGCTGATCGCCTTCATCTCCATCGGCGATCTGGTGAAGCACAAGATCGACGAAGTGGAACACGAAGCGGCTGCGCTGCGCGACTACATCCAGACGGCTTGAGCGATCAGGCATGAACAACCGGACTTGAGGAACCTGCGTACGCGCCCTATTTTATTGCCATGGCCCAAGCTCTGACACTTACTCCCGCCGCAGCAAAGCGCGTCGCATGGATTGCGGACAAGCAGACAAAACCTGCGATCTTGCGGCTTTCTGTCGAAGGCGGCGGGTGTTCCGGGTTCCAGTACAAGTTCGACCTTGCTGACGGGCCCGCTTCCGATGACAGCGTGAGCGAAACCGACGGCGTGAAGCTGGTGGTTGATCCCGTCAGTCTTGATCTGGTCAGCGGCAGTGTTGTCGATTTCGTGGAATCGCTTGGCGGCGCTGCATTCCGGGTCGAGAATCCGCAGGCCGCCGCAGGCTGCGGTTGCGGTTCCAGCTTCGGCATTTGACGATGGGGTTTGCGCTGTAACGCGCAGCTTGCGATGGACGCAGGTGCGCTGATCCTGCATGGATAGCGCCATGAAAATCGCCACCTACAACATCAACGGTATCAAGGCCCGGCTTCCAAGGCTCAAGGAGTGGCTGGAAGAAACACGCCCCACCGTCGCCTGCCTTCAGGAAATCAAGAGCCAGGACAAGGACTTCCCCGCGTCCGAGTTCGAGGAACTTGGTTATCAGGTGGTCTGGCACGGGCAGAAGAGCTTCAACGGGGTAGCTATGCTGGCCGATACGCAGGCAGGCTATTCGCTTGCCGAAGTCCAGCGCGGGCTGGGGATTGACGGACCCAAGGAAGGCGAGGGCGAACAGGCGCGCTATCTCGAAGCGGATGTTGCCAAGGACGGGCGCAGCGTGCGGATCGTGTGCATCTATCTGCCCAACGGTAATCCGCATCCCGGGCCGAAATTCGATTACAAGCTGGCGTGGATGGCCAAACTGCGCGAACGCATGGCCGCGATCTGGGCGGAAGAAGTGCCTGCGGCGATCCTTGGCGATTACAACGTCATCCCTGAAGACGACGACGTCTATTCGGTCAAGGCAATGGCCGATGATGCGCTGATGCAGCCTGAATCGCGCGCCGCCTATGCCCGGCTTTTGGCCGATGGGTGGACCGATGCGGTGCGCACGCTCAACCCGCGTGGCGGTGTGTGGACCTATTGGGACTATCAGGCGGGTGCATGGCAGCGCGATCACGGCTTCCGGATCGATCACATCCTGCTTTCGCCCGAGCTTGCGGACCGGTTGCAGGCGGTGGGCGTCGATCGCGAACATCGCGGGCGCGAAAAGGCGAGCGATCACGCTCCGACGTGGGCGATCTTGCAGGACTGAGCGCAAAAAACCCCCACCCAATCAAGGGCGGGGGTTTCAAATTTCTGACGTCCGTTATCAGCGGTAGAAAATATGCGTGTCGATCTGCGCGAGCCGGGTTTTTGCGCGGCTCCAGCCCGGGCGGACGTATTTTGCGTGGAAATAGACCGCGCCATCAGCCTCGGTTTCCCACAATCCGTCATGCGCGATGCGGGCAACCGCCTTGGCGCGAAGCCATGCAGGCGAAGAGGTGTTGATGCTCGGCATCCGGCCCCCACGCACGAAGGAGAATTGCGAACGCTGGTAGACGACGCCGCAATAGCTTGCGGGCCAGCGGCTGTCTTCCGCACGATTGATCACGACTTCGGCGACGGCCAGCTGACCGGCGAGCGGTTCACCGCGCGATTCGAAATAGACCGCACCTGCAAGGCAGTGGAGTTGTTCTGTCAGTTCCTGATCGCTGTCGATCGCAGCAACCAGTTCGCTGAGCGAAGCTGCGCTGGCGACGGGCCGTGCGGAGGCCTCCGGAAGCGGTTGCACCACTTCTTCGGAAACGAATACGGATTGTTCGGGAACGATTTCGACCACTTCTTCGGTCGACGCCTCACCGGAAGCCGCCATTTCGACGACACCATCCTGGGCAAGGGCTTCAGCGCTGTCGGCGCTGGAGAAACTCAAACCGGCCATCGCCACAATTGCGACGGCGCTCAATGAATAAGTCTTGCGACTCATGGATTCTTCTATCTGGGCGGTGAGCGAGCTCCGACGCAGGTGAGGACCAGTAGCGAGTGATCGCTGACTTAGGGGTAGTCCGTAAGAGGCCTGCCGGCTGCCCCCCGTCTGCGTGCCCTTCAAACGACCGAATTGCCGTTGTCGGGGCCTGCGCACCTGGAAGCTGGCGGCCAAATAGTCGCAGATGTAACTACGTCAAGTTAACGCGGCAAAAGTTCGACGAACCGTTCTGCATTGGCGATATCTACCTCGACAATCCAGATATCTGGGTCCTGACGGCGGCGGCGATCAAGGTATTCTGAAAATTCTTCAGGTTTTTGAGGGTCTTGGGATTTTGTCGCAAGAAAGGGTCGCGTTCCGTCCATTTGCGGCATTCTTTCGAATAGCCGCACATCCTCGCCGCGACACATGGTTACGATCAGGATCGTCCCCGCATCGCGCTCTCCTTTGGCGAGCACCATCGCGGTTCCACCCTGCGATTCGACAAGGCGAATGAGGCCGGACACCTCGAGATGGGCGGGAAGCCGCGTCATCCCTCAACACTCGTCAGGATGAATACCCCGGCAGGCTGGAAAGCGGGATGCGTGAGCGCATGAAGGTGCCTGTTCCACGTCCGATTTCATCGCCTTCGGAATCGACGAGCCGGGATTCCGCCACGAAAACCCGCTTCTTCCCGCTGATCCACCGGCCTTCCGCCACCACTTCGCCTTCGCGCACCGGCTTGGTGAAGTGCAGGTTGAAGCTGGTTGTCAGCAGAAAACGATCGGTAACAAGCGTGTTCGCCGCGTAGAAAGCCGCGTCGTCGAGCATCTTGAAATAGATCGTCCCATGCGCGGCCCCGGCGGCGTGATATACGTCGCGGGTCACGGTGAAGATCAGCCGCGCGGTACCCTCTCCGGTGATTTCGAGCCGGGAATTGAACAGGCTGTTGACCGGTGCGGAGGCGTATAACCGCTCCAGCGCACGGTGGTGCAGCCCGGCCCCTGGTGAATCAGGCGGCATCGCGCAGGAATTGATTGGTCAGCACGGCAAACAGTGCTTCGGCATCGGGAGCGTCGAGCAGCGCTGCGAGGATCGCGTCGTCACGGGCAATGCGAGAGATCGCCGCCAGCGCGTGAAGATGTGTCGCACCGGCGTTTTCCGGTGAAATCAGCCCGAAAACCAGCGTTACCGGGATGGAATCGGCGGACTTGAAGTCCACCGGAGCTTCCAGTTTCAGCAGAGCGACTGTGGGTCGGTTCACTTCGGCGCTGCGACAATGCGGGATCGCGACACCGCGACCAAAACCGGTGCTGCCCAGCATTTCGCGCTGTTCGAGCCCTTCTTGCACGACGCCAGCGTCAACGCCGTATGCCTTGGCGAAGATCTGCGACAGATCCTCAAGGATGTGCTGAGCACTGTCGATCCGGGCAACGGCAACAGCTTCTGGCAAGATTGAAAAGTTTACGTTCATTGCGAACTTGAAATCCCGAAAAAGTCTGGTCTGGCCTCTGGGGCGACCCCTGTAACGGGAACTGGCGCCGCTATGCAGCGAGCCGCTTCCTCACGTCCAAGGGCAGGACCTTCCTGGTCGATGTCACGGCTCCCTACCGTCTCCAGGTTGGTTTGGTCCTAACGCGGTTCGACCCATCCGATCGAGCCGTCGGAGCGGCGATAAACCATATTATGCCTGCCAGTGCCAGCATTTTTGAAGAACAGCGCCGGTGTGTCGCGCAGGTCCAGCATCATCACCGCATCGGCAACGCTGCCTTCGGGAATGTCGACGCTGGTTTCGGCGATGATTGGAGGAGCATCGGAGGTGACTTCCTCCTCGGTCTCATCAACGGCAAAGATGGTGTAGGCGGCCTCCTCTTCGGCGCGCGCCTGCTGGCTTTGTTCGTGGCGATCCTTGAGCCTGCGCTTGTACCGCCGCAGCTGCTTTTCGATCTTCGCCGCACTTTCGTCGAGCGCATGATGCGCGTCATGCGCGGATCCCTGCGCCTTGATGATCGTGCCTTGGGAAACATGGGTGACGATATCGCAGGTGAATGCACCGCCCGGCCCTTTCCCGAAAGTGACCTGCGAGGAAATCGCGCGGTCGAAGAACTTCTCGACAATCCCGCCGAGCCGCTCCGCCGCGTGTTCCTGCAACGCTGCTCCAGTTTCCATCTGATGACCAGATACCCGGATTTCCATCGCTGCCGTCCTCCTCTTACCTTGCGCCCTGTGCCCAGATCGCATCCTTGATGCCGTTCAAGAACTCCGCATGCCGCGCGATTTCCTCTGCGGTTGCCGCATGGGGTCGCGGTTCGCGGAAAGGGCGTTCAGCAGTTGCGGTGCTTGGCTTTGGCTGATCGACACTGGACGGCTCGTTTGCAGCAGCCTGATCGCTCGCCAGCTCGAGGCCGATCTGCCTGCCACCCAGCAACTCGACATAGACCTGTGCCAGCAATTCCGCGTCAAGCAGCGCACCGTGTTTCACGCGGTGGCTGCGGTCAATACCGTAACGGGTGCAAAGCGCATCGAGTGAATTCTTGGCGCCCGGATGCTTCTTGCGAGCGATGGCGACGGTATCGACCATCCTCTCCATGCTGATCGGTGCCTTGCCGATCCGTTCAAGTTCGGAATTGAGAAATCCGAAATCGAAGCCCGCATTGTGCGCCACCAACGGCGCATCGCCCAGAAATTCGAGCAATTCGTCAGCAGTTTCCGAAAAACGCGGCTTGGTCGACAGGAAGTCCGACGAAAGACCGTGCACCGCCTCTGCGGCGGCGGGCATATCGCGTTCCGGATTGTAATAGGCGTGATAGGTGCGCCCGGTTTCGATCCGGCCGATCATCTCGACGCACCCGATTTCCACCATCCGATCCCCGGTTTTAGGGTCCAGACCGGTTGTTTCGGTGTCGAAAATCACTTCGCGCATAGGGCGACTATCGTCCTATGGCCGCATCAGCGCAAGAGCCGCAGATGCGAAAAATCCACCTATTCGCCGCGCTGTGCAGCTTGCACTCGCAACTTCGCGACGAGTGCCAGAACCTGCTCTTCGGTTTCAGCGAGAGAGGCGCCTGTATCGATAATGTGATTAGCCAATTCGCGCTTTTTCGCGTCGGGGATCTGCAAACCGAGTATGTGTTCAAACTTGTCCGGCGTCATACCGGGGCGGGCGAGGACCCGCTCCCGCTGAACCTCGGCCGGAGCCGAGACGACCACCACGGTATCGACAGCTTCGTGTCCGCCGCGTTCGAACAATAGTGGAATATCGAACAGGACGAGCGGGGCATCGGCATTATCCGCGAGGAACTGAGCCCTTTTCCGAGCGACAGCCGGGTGGACAATCGCCTCAAGCCGCGCGAGCTTTTCCTTGTCAGCGAATACCTGGCCACCCAAGGCCTCGCGATTGATCCCATCAGGGCCGGTCGATCCTGGGAAAGCGGCTTCGATCTGCTCGAGCAGTTCTCCGCCCGGCCCCTGCATTGCGCGCACCTCGGCATCGGCATCGAAGATCGGCACTCCCGCATGTTCAAACATTGCGGCAACGGTGGATTTGCCCATGCCGATGGAACCGGTGAGGCCGATAATCAACGGTCGATCCGGAGCGTTCATCTCTGCAGCACCTCGAACAGTTCGGAATCGAATTCGCGCGGCGGAAGCGTTCCGTAGAATTTCTCGAACGCGATGGCCGCTTGCCCGATCAGCATGGCCAGACCGTTGATCGTGGCCAAGCCCAAGGCGCGGGCATTGGCGAGAAACCGCGTTTCGACGGGGCTGGTGACGATGTCATAGGCAATGCTGCCCGGCGGCGCATGGCTCCAGTCGAATTCCTGTTCGGGATTGCCTGTCATGCCCAAAGGCGATGCGTTGACGACCAGATCGAGGCACCCCTCTCGATCATCGAAAGCAAAATCGGTGAAGCTCGAAAAGTGGCTGAGCGCGACAGCGTGGTGCTCACCCTGCGGAGCCAGCTCGTCGAGCAACATGCGGGCTTTCTCGGGGTCACGCCCGGCAACCACGAGTGTAAACCCTTCATTCGCCAGCGCGGCGATAATCGCGCGTGCAGCGCCTCCGGTGCCGAGGATTCGGGCCATGCGAAAATAGTGCGACTTGCCAAGCTCATTGCGCAGAGGCTCGAGGAAACCACTTGCATCGGTGTTGGTCCCCGCCAGCAATTCGCCTGACAAAGGGTAAATCGTATTCACGGCGCCAATCGCATCGGCGGGCGGTTGAATACTGGAGAGCAGCGGCATCACCGCCTGCTTGTGCGGCATGGTCACATTGCACCCGCGCCAATACGGATCAGCCCGACGGTCAGCCAGATAATCGGCAAGACCATCCGGGTTCACATGCGTTGCGCGGTATTCGGCATCAATGCCCAGCTTCCCAAGCCAGAAATTGTGAATCATGGGGGATTTTGACTGTGCGACAGGATCGCCGATCACTTCGGCATAGGGGCGGGTCATGCGATCAACACCCCTTCATCACGCAATGCACCAAGAACCGGGATCAGGGGCATTCCCAAGACCGTGAACTGATCGCCTTCGATCCGTTCGAACAGCTGCACACCCATTGCCTCGATCCGGAAACACCCGACCGTGTGGCTGATCTCGGGCCATTCGTGGTCGAGATAGTGCTCGATGAATTCAGGCGAGAGGTCGCGGACGTGCAACCGGGCACAGTCGGCATGGCTCCACAAGCAACCATCGCCGCGAACGAGAGCCGCCGCACTATGAAGTTCGATCACCTTACCGGAAAAGAAACCGAGGTGGCGCGCCGCGTCATCGCGTGAAACCGGCTTGTCGAACCTTTGCCCGCCGGCAACGACTAGCGAATCGCCCCCCAAGACAATCGCGGAAGGGTGGAGGGACGCAAGCGCAGCTGCTTTTGCCACACTCAGCGCTTCGGCGATTTCGCCCGGAGTCGCGCCGCGCAAGTTATCCTCGATGGCCCGTTCGTCGATGTCTGCTGGCATGGCGTCATATTTGACGCCCGCCGCATCAAGCATCGCACGGCGAGAGGCTGATTTTGAAGCAAGGATCAGCCCGGGCGCGGTTTGCGCTTCGATCATATCGGTTTGGCCGCCCCGTCGAACGGACGGTCACGCCGTTCACGCTCTTGTGCCAGCCGGATGATCGCCGCCGCGCTTTCCTCGATCGATCTCCGGGTGACATCGATCACCGGCCAGCCGTTATCGGCAAACATGCGCCGCGCGAACTGGAGTTCCTCCTTGACCCTGTCGTTGTCGACATAGGAAGTCTCAGTCCCTTCGTTGAGCGACAAGAGCCGGTTGCGCCTGATCTGCACCAGTCGTTCGGGGGCTGTCGTCAATCCGACGACAAGAGGATGGCGCAGCCCGAACAACGCCTTGGGTGGGGGGCTTTCAACCACCAGAGGGATATTGGCCACCTTGTAGCCGCGGTTGGCAAGGTAGATGCTGGTCGGCGTTTTTGAGCTGCGTGAAACCCCGGCGAGGACGATGTCGGCTTCTTCCCAATCCTCGTGTCCGACACCGTCGTCATGGGCGATAGTGTACTGGATCGCATCGACCCGTTTGAAATAGTCTTCATCCATCAGATGCTGACGTCCGGGACGGCCGTGGGCTTCCTGTCCCAGTTGTGCTTCGAGTGCCGCTGTCACCTGATCAAGCACGGGTACCGCGGGCAGGCCGAGATGGCGGCAATGCTCTTCAAGCCGGGCTCGGGTATCGGGGTTCACCAGAGTGAACAGCACCAATCCCGGATTATCCGCCAGATCGGGAACGATCCGGTCAAGATGCTGGCGCGATCGCACCATCGGCCAGAAATGCCGGTTGACCGTGGGATCATCGAATTGGGCCAGCGCCGCCTTGGCGATCATTTCGAGCGTTTCGCCGGTCGAATCCGAGACGAGGTGGAGATTGAGGCGGTTCATGAAGCGATTCGAAACACGGCTCGTCGACTTGTTGACAACAGGGGGCATAAACCACGGGAGAGAAGCGTCGACAAGCACGGGATCAAATTCGCTCCCCGATGCAGGCCATTCCGCCAGAGCATTTCTCTACACAGAACAGAGGATGTCGACAGGCTGGGGACAATGGGGATAGATCGTGCTTGACCGCACAAGGCTGCGGATTCGCATGGAGGGGAAGAGGGGGCTTTTTGCGGGAGAAGTTCGGCAACGGCGGGTAATTCCCGCTATCCACAGGGCCAACAGACTCCATCAATCCTTTTATAAATCATTTTTATTTGTTTAGAGGGATCCATGCCTGGTCCGTTGCTAGAAACCCTGA
The DNA here is from genome assembly GCF_036322605.1 of Erythrobacter sp. Dej080120_24. Lineage (GTDB taxonomy): Bacteria > Pseudomonadota > Alphaproteobacteria > Sphingomonadales > Sphingomonadaceae > Erythrobacter > Erythrobacter aurantius. Next base: position 387,874 of record NZ_AP027262.1, on the reverse strand, counting down.
AGGGTCATCGCCAAGAAATCGCTCCCGTGTGGCTTATGCGCCAGGCCGGGCGTTATCTCCCCGAATATCGTGCCCTAAGGGCCGAAAAAGGCGGGTTTCTCGAACTTGTCTATGACAGCGAGGCGGCGGCCGAGATTACCGTGCAACCGATCCGGCGTTTCGGGTTTGACGGGGCAATCCTGTTTTCCGACATTCTGATCGTGCCGCATGCAATGGGGCAGGGGCTTGAATTTCTTGCCGGGGAAGGGCCGAAACTCAGCCCGACGCTGCTGGAAACAGAGCTGGACTCCTTCACCGCCAAGCACGAACTGTTTAATCCCATCTACGAAACGGTGCGTTTGACCCGGAGCCAGATCGGCGATCAGGTCACCATGCTTGGCTTTGCGGGTTCGCCCTGGACTGTTGCGACCTATATGATCGCAGGCGAAGGGTCGAAGGATCAGGGGCCGGCGCGGCTTCTGGCTTATCGCGATCCGGCCCGGATGCAGGCAATCTGCGATGCCATTATTGAAGTTTCGATCGAATATCTGCGCGGTCAGATCGATGCCGGGGCCGAAGCCGTGCAATTGTTCGACAGCTGGGCGGGAAGCCTTGCCCCTGACGAATTCGAGCGCTGGGTTATTGCGCCCAATGCGAAAATCGCCGCCGCGATCAAGCAATCGCACCCTGAAACACCGGTCATCGGGTTTCCCAAGGGGGCAGGGGCGAAACTGCCTGCCTATGCGCGGGAAACCGGCGTCGATGCGGTGGGGCTTGATGAAACGCTCGATCCGGCCTGGGCGCACGCTTCGCTGCCGGAAGGGATGCCGGTGCAGGGAAATCTCGATCCGTTGCTGGTCGAAGCGGGTGGACCCGCCTTGCCAAAGCGGGTCGAACACATCCTCAAGACGTTTGAAGACCGGCCGCACGTGTTCAACCTTGGTCACGGGATCGGCCAGTTCACTCCGATCGAACATGTAGAGGAATTGCTGAAAGCGGTGCGAGGCTGATCATGCAGGACGTTTTCCCGAGTCTCTATCTCTGGCTCAAGATCGGCCATGTCGTGTTCATGGTTTTCTGGATGGCGGGCCTGTTCATGCTGCCGCGCCAGTGCATCTACATGCTTGATCATGCGGCGGGCAGCGAAGGCGAGGCCAAGTGGGCGGATCGCATGGGCAAGCTGCGCAAGATCATCCTCACGCCTAGCCTTATCGTGGTCTGGGCACTCGGCCTGACTCTGGCGCTCGGTCTGGGCGCTTTCAGCGGCGCGGGCTGGTTGCATGCCAAGGTGACGCTGGTTCTGGTGCTCACCGGCTATCACGGTTGGCTGGTGGCGCAGACCAAGAAGATGGCGCGCGGCGAGCGTCCGCTTTCGGAAAAGACGCTGCGCATGATCGGCGAAGTTCCCGGGCTGCTGCTGGTACTGATCGTCGCACTGGTTTACCTGCGACCGTTCTGAGGGATCGCTTTACGCGATTGACCTTGTCCGCGCGCGATTATATTTAGGCGAAACCCAATCGGCATTGGCCGCGCGTCCTGCTCGGCCGGGTCTGCTTTCTCCAAGCCCAGCTCCCGATGAACGGACATTATGATCATCCAAGGAGCGCCTCGTCCAAAGAGGTACTGACCAGCCGGCCACTTCCAGACATCGGAATAGAAAACAAATGCATCTCAAGGACTTGAAAGCTCGCACACCGGCCGAACTGGTCGCTATGGCAGAAGAGCTCGGCGTCGAAGGCGCCTCGACCATGCGGCGGCAGGACCTGCTGTTCAGCATCCTGCGCGAACTCGCAGAGGACGAGGAATACGAAGAAAAGATCATGGGGATCGGCACCATCGAGGTGCTTCAGGACGGTTTCGGCTTCCTGCGTTCTCCCGAAGCGAATTACCTCGCCGGGCCGGACGATATTTATGTCTCGCCCAACCAGATTCGCAAATGGGGACTGCGCACCGGCGATACCGTCGAAGGTGAGATTCGTGCTCCGCGGGACGGAGAACGGTATTTTGCACTGACCAGCCTCAGCAAGGTCAATTTCGAAGACCCCGAAGCGGTGCGGATGCGCACCAATTTCGACAACCTCACGCCATTGTATCCAGACGAGAAGCTTAATCTCGATACGCTCGATCCGACGGTGAAGGACAAGTCGGCCCGTGTGATCGACATCATCTCGCCGCAGGGCAAGGGCCAGCGCGCGCTGATCGTTGCGCCGCCGCGCACTGGTAAGACGGTGCTGCTGCAAAACATCGCGAAGGCCATCACCGACAACCACCCGGAAGTTTTCCTGCTGGTCCTGCTGGTCGATGAACGCCCTGAAGAAGTCACCGACATGCAGCGTAGCGTGAAGGGCGAGGTGATCTCCTCGACCTTTGACGAACCGGCCAATCGCCACGTTCAAGTTGCTGAAATGGTTATCGAAAAGGCGAAACGCCTGGTCGAGCACAAGCACGATGTGGTTATCCTGCTGGATTCGATCACCCGCCTTGGCCGTGCCTACAACACTGTGGTGCCAAGTTCGGGCAAGGTACTGACCGGTGGTGTGGACGCCAACGCGCTCCAGCGGCCCAAGCGTTTCTTCGGTGCTGCCCGCAATATCGAGGAAGGCGGTTCGCTCTCCATCATTGCTACCGCGCTGATCGACACCGGCAGCCGCATGGACGAGGTGATCTTCGAAGAGTTCAAGGGAACCGGCAACTCGGAAATCGTGCTCGACCGCAAGGTTTCGGACAAGCGCATCTTCCCGGCGCTCGATGTCGGCAAGTCGGGCACCCGCAAGGAAGAGCTGCTGGTCGAGAAGGACAAGCTGTCGAAGATGTGGGTCCTGCGTCGCATCCTTATGCAGATGGGCACCGTAGATGCGATGGAGTTCTTGCTCGACAAGATGAAGGATTCGAAGACCAACGAGGATTTCTTCGATACCATGAATCAGTAAGGGGCCGGCTCACCAAGGGAGGGGGCGAATGCTCAGCCAGTATCTGTACATCAGCACCGCACCCAGCCTCTCGCGTGACGAGGTGGATGCGATCCTGGCGACGAGCGCGCGCAATAATCCCGCGCGCGGCGTCACCGGGCTGCTGCTCTACAACGGTCGCAACTTCCTCCAGCTGCTCGAAGGCGACAAGGCCGAACTGGATTCGCTGATGGCGCGGATCAGCACGGATCCGCGTCACAGTGGTGTTTCAATCCTCCACAGCGGCGAGGTAGCCGAGCGCACCTGCCCTAAATGGGCAATGAAGCGGGTGATCATCGCTGAGAGTGTCGCCAATCGCAGGCAATTGCTCGAACAGGACCTGCCGGCGGGATTGGAAGGCGAGGTTCGCCGGATGATCCTGAACTTCGCGGTCCTTAACTGAGGCGAATTAGTCGGCGGCGGCTTTTTGCCGGTCCAGTTGCGCCGCCATCATCTCCCAGACCTTGTTGATCGCCTTCAGGGGGCGCACCATCACCTTGAATTCGGTGATGAGGCCGTCGTCATCAAAACTGATCATATCGATTCCGTTGACGAGGATGCCGTCCATCTCGGTTTCGAATTCCAGCACAACGGTGCCTTCGCCAACGACTTCGCGCACATAGCGGAAGCTGTCATTCCCCAATGTCTTCCCCGCGGCGGTAAGATAGGCGACGACGATTGGCCTGCCCTTTTGAGGGGTATGAACGACGGGCGAGAGGAATACCGCATCTTCGCGCATGATGGCGGCAAGTTCTTCGGGCTTGCTTCCTGCGGCGGCGACTTCGTGCCAGCGGGCGAGGGCTGATCTTGTCTCCATCATATTACCCCAGATGTTCGGCAAAGAAGGCTGAAGTCCGCCCATCCGCGACATTTGCCGCGCGTTCGTCCCGGCGCTTGCCGATTTCGGTTGCGAAGCCGTGATCAAGGCCATCGTAATCATACAGCGTGACACGCGGGTGATCGTCCAGTCCCGCATGCATCGCGGCCTGCGTCGCCTTGTCTACAAAGCCGTCTTCTGTCGGGATGTGCAGCATCAGGGGATTGGCGATGGCTTCCTTTTCATCCAACAGGCCATCGATGCCGACACCGTAATATCCGACAGAGGCATCAATGCTGGTGCGCGCCGCCGTCATGAAGGCCAGGCGACCGCCGAGACAATAGCCGACGCAGCCGACCTTCTCGATGCCTTCGTGTTCGCGGATGAAGTCGATGGTCGCCTGAATATCCCGAATGCCGGCGTCCTGATTGAATTTGCCCATCCATTCGAGTGCCTGGTGAAATTCCGGCTCCACGTCCGGATCCAGTTCGATGCCGGGCTTCAGGCGCCAGAACAGGTCAGGGGCCAGCGCCAGATACCCTTCGGCTGCCAGCTTGTCGCACTTCTGGCGGATTCCGGTGTTCACTCCGAAGATTTCCTGAATGACGATAATCGCGGCTTTGGGGGTTGATCCCGGGCGCGCGACATAGGCGCCGAATTCCGAGTCTTTCTCGAGGGTGGGAATGGAAACCGTTGCCATTGTCGGGTCCTTTCGTTTGGGTAGGCGTGTCTGGGTTGGTTTGCGGTTTAGCCATTGCGATTGAACTTGGCCAAACCCAAATGTGGTGAGACAAGGCATATGACCCTGTTTCGACACGGGTGAGGGGAGGAACCGATGAAGATCAACATTGAAATCGAATGCACACCGGAAGAAGCCCGCAGTTTCATGGGGCTGCCCGATGTGACCCAAGCCAACAATGTGTACGTCGACAATCTCACCAAGGCGATGCAGGGCGTGAGCAACCCCGATCAATTGCAGGAATATGCCAAGGCGCTCGCGCCAATGGGGCAGGTCGGGCTGAAACTGTTCCAAAGCTTTGTCGAAGGCGGGATGCGCGGGGCTTCGGGTTCGTCATCGAAGGGTGGAAGCAAGGACTGATCACGGACCTGCTGTCCGGACGCGCATGTAATGTCTGCAAATGGCTCAACCATCTTTGCCGTATCGAGCGGAGCACCCCCTTGCGCGATCGCGGTGATCAGGATCAGTGGGCCGGATGCCTTTGCCGCCTTGAATTCGCTGGTTGGTCGCGACGTTGCCCCGCGCCGGCCCAGCCTGGCGAGGCTGTTTGGCAAGAATGGCGATTTGCTCGATGAGGCGCTCGTCCTGAAGTTTCCGGGCCCCGGTTCGGCAACCGGGGAGGACTGTGTCGAATTGCAATGCCACGGGGGAAGAGCGGTTGTTGCAGCGGTTTGCGCCGCCTTGGGGTCGCTGGATGGATTGCGACCGGCCGAGGAAGGCGAGTTTACCCGCAGGGCGTTTGCCAATGGCCGGATCGATTTGGCTGCCGCCGAAGGGCTCGCCGACTTGCTCGAAGCCGAGACCGAACTGCAACGCGCCGCGGCGCTCACCAACATGGGCGGCGCGCTTTCGGCCAGGGTCGAAGCCTGGCGTGATGAGGCGCTTCGCCTGTCCGCGCAGGTCGAGGCGGCGCTCGATTTCTCGGACGAGGGCGATGTCGATGATCTGCCCGAGGGTTTCACGTGGAACTTCGAAAGCCTGATGAGTGAGGTGCGGGAGGTTCTCGAGCGTCCCCGGACCGAGAAGCTCAAGGAGGGTTTCAGGGTGGTGCTGGCTGGTCCACCAAATTCTGGAAAGTCTACACTTTTCAATGCGTTGATTGAGAGTGAGGCGGCGATCACGTCCCCAATCGCGGGGACTACGCGCGATGTGATCGAGCGGTCGGTCGCGATCTCGGGGGTCCCCTTTACCTTTGTGGACACGGCCGGACTGCGAGAGCATGGCGCGGAGGAGATCGAGGCTATCGGCATCGCCCGCGCCCATGCCGAGGTTGACCGCGCGGATCTTGTTCTTTGGCTGGGGGACGAGGGGAGGGGGCCCAAGGGTGCGTGGGAGATTGCCGCTCGCTCGGACGACGTTGACCGGATCAAGAAGGCATGCCCGCGCCATGTTGTTTCAGCTGTGACCGGCGATGGGATGGCCGATTTCAAGGCTGACCTCGTTGCCCATGCACGCCAATCCATGCCTCGTCCGGGAGAGGCGACGCTCAATCGACGGCAGTACGCTCGGCTTGAGGAGGCTCTGGAGGCGCTCGACGCTGCGAAATCCCGTTCGGACCTGCTGATTGTGGGTGAAGAGTTGCGGCGCGTGCGCCTTGCGTTTGATCGTCTGGTCGGTCGGGCAACCACAGAGGATATGCTTGATGCGCTGTTCGGACGTTTCTGCATCGGTAAATAGCTCTGCGCCCGCGCGGTGTTCCACGTGAAACAGCTTTGACGGGACGGGGCGCTGCCCCTATTTGGCGCTCATGCAATCCTATGAGGTAATCGTGGTTGGCGGCGGCCATGCCGGTGTCGAGGCTGCTTGTGCGGCGGCTCGCATGGGCGCACGCACTGCGTTGGTCAGCTTTGATCTTAACGCCATCGGCGCCATGAGCTGCAATCCGGCGATTGGTGGTCTCGGAAAGGGTCATCTGGTTCGGGAAGTTGATGCTCTGGATGGCGTGATCGGGCGTGCTGCCGATGCCGGGGCCATCCACTACCGGATGCTGAACCGCTCAAAGGGCAGTGCGGTCTGGGGTCCGCGCGTTCAGGCCGATCGAAAGCTCTTCAAGGCCGCAGTGCAGGCCATCGTCCACAATCAGCCGAACCTGAGCCTGATTGAAGGGGAGGCAGCGGCGCTCAAGTTGGATGGTGGGCGGGTTTCAAGCTTAGAACTCGCCGGTGGCCGCTTGATCGACGCGGAAAGGGTAATCCTTTGCACAGGGACGTTCCTTGGTGGCATCCTGTTCCGCGGAGAAGAACGGTTTGAGGGTGGGCGAATTGGTGAGAATGCCGCCGCCCGACTGGCGGCGCAATTGCGCGCCGCAGATTTGCCCATGGCCCGCCTCAAGACAGGAACACCCCCCAGGCTTGATGGGCGAACGATTGATTGGGCTTCGTTGGAAGAGCAGCATTCGGATGCCGATGAGTGGACGATGTCGCCACTTACGGCAAAGCGCTCGAACCCGCAGGTGTTCTGTGCCATTTCGCGAACCACCCAAGCCGCGCATGATGTTATCCGCGCCAACTTGCACCGTTCGCCTCTGTTTTCAGGAGCCATCGGCGCGGCAGGCCCGCGCTATTGCCCCTCGATCGAGGACAAGATCCATCGGTTCGGTGATCGTGATGGCCACCAAGTGTTTCTTGAGCCCGAGGGCCTCGACACGCATCTGGTCTATCCCAATGGCATCAGCACCTCTCTGCCTGTGGATGTCCAGCAGGCCATGCTGCGTACCATGCCGGGGTTGGAGCGCGTGGAGATGGTCGTTCCTGGCTATGCGGTGGAGTATGACCACATCGATCCCCGCGCATTGACGCCCGACTTGCAGTTCCGCGCGATCCCGGGGTTGTATTGTGCGGGTCAGATAAACGGCACCACCGGTTACGAGGAAGCGGCGGCGCAAGGGTTGGTTGCTGGCCTCGAGGCAGCGGCTGCGCAGCTTGGCAAGCAAGCACCCCGACTTGATCGTGCGAATTCGTACATTGCGGTAATGATTGATGATCTGACCCTTCAGGGCGTGAGCGAGCCTTACCGCATGCTGACGTCACGGGCCGAATATCGCCTGCGCCTTCGGGCAAACAATGCGTCTTCGCGCCTCACCGGTCTTGGGATCGAAGCGGGTTGTATCGGTGATGAGCGGCGCCGGTGGTTCGAAGCGCGTGAGACGCTTCGTGGGCCAATTGCTGACGCTTTTGCTTCCAAGATCCACGGCAAGGAGCTTGCCGAGCATGGATTGGCAGTACGGCGTGATACCGGCGAGAAGCCGGTCTCGGAGTGGCTGGCCCACGATGGAATCAGCCTTGACGATCTGAGCCCCTGGTTGGGCGATGGTATCGATCAGGACAGGCAGCTGGCCGAGGAAATGGCTGAGGATGCTGCGTATGCGCCTTATCTTGCACGACAGGAATCGGAATTGCGTGATCTGCGTGCCAGCGAGGAATTGCCGCTAGCGTCCGATTTTCCCTATGCCAACGTTCCCGGCCTCTCAAACGAGATGATCGAGCGCCTGACTGCGGCTGCTCCCACCAGTCTGGCTGCGGCGGGTCGGGTCCCCGGAGTTACACCCGCCGCACTTTCAGCGCTTCTGGTGCACGCTCGTCGTTGGCAGTCAGCAGCATGACTACTGGACAGGCCCAGCTAGCCAGCGAGGGCGCGGCGCAACGCTACGTCGAGCAGTTGGCCACAGAGGAGGCGCTGGAGCGACTTAACCGCTACGTTGACCTGCTGCTTGCCGAAAACTCACGTCAGAACTTGATCAGCAAGGCATCAGTGGCCGAGGTCTGGCAGCGCCATATTGCGGACAGTGCGCAGCTCCTTGGGCATGTTCCACGTGAAACATATCCGGAAGGCGCGGCTGGCCCCTGGCTTGATCTTGGTACCGGCCCTGGATTGCCCGGCCTCGTAATTGCCATCCTGAGGCCTGAAATTCCGGTGGTTTTGGTCGAATCGCGGGCTCGCCGCGTAGAATTTCTCGAATCCTGCAAACACGAACTGGGTTTGGCCAATTGCCGAGTGATCGGGCAGCGACTTGAGCGGGTTGAGCCATTTCCTGCATGGATCATTTCGGCACGGGCCTTTGCTCCGTTGCAGAAGTTGCTGCGCTTATCCGCACCCTTCTCCACAAGGGGCACCCGTTACCTCTTGCCGAAGGGGCGCTCCGCGGCGCACGAATTGGAGGCAACCAAGCCAACGATTCGGAAAATGTTCCACGTGAAACAATCCTTGACCGATCCGGAGGCTGGAATCATCGTGAGCGTCTGACCCTCACACTGTTGAAACCGATCCTCGCCTGTCTGTTGGCGGAAACGACATAGGGAACGCACAATGCTTACGATTGCGATTGCGAACCAAAAGGGTGGCGTTGGCAAGACGACCACTGCGATCAATATGGCGACCGCCATGGCCGCAACCGGATGGCGGACCTTGCTCATTGACCTCGACCCGCAGGGCAATGCTTCGACCGGAATGGGTGTGGGGGCCGAATCGCGAGGTGTTTCGAGCTATGACGTCCTTGTTGACGAGGTTCCACTCACTGAAGCGATTGTCGAAACGGCCATTCCCGGGCTCGATATCGTGCCTGCCACGCAAGATCTCAGCGGGGCTGAGGTCGAACTTGTTTCGGTTGAGGATCGTGCAGCCCGTCTGCGCACCGCACTGCGCGATCACCAGGGATATGAAATCTGCTTCATCGACTGTCCGCCCTCGCTGGGGCTGTTGACACTGAACGCACTGTGCGCCGCAGACACGCTGCTTGTGCCGCTGCAGTGTGAATTCTTCGCCCTGGAGGGGCTGAGCCAACTGCTGCAGACCGTCGAATTGGTGAAACAGCGTTTCAATCCCTCGCTCGGCATTATCGGGGTGGCTCTCACCATGTTCGATCGCCGCAACCGGTTGACCGATCAGGTCGCGGATGATGTGCGCGATTGCCTTGGCAACGTCGTTTTCGACACCGTCATCCCCCGCAATGTCCGGCTTTCCGAAGCTCCCAGTTACGGGATGCCGGCTCTAATCTATGACAATGAATGCGCCGGAAGCCGCGCCTACATCGGGCTTGCGCGTGAGCTGATCGGGCGCTTCCCGGCAGAAAGGCAAGCAGCGTGAGCGGCACCACCAACGATCCGATCCGTTTTTCCGTCCCTCAGCGCAGTGCTGCTGATCGGAAGAAAAAGCTGGGCAAGGGGCTGGGCGCATTGCTTGGTGAAACCAAGCGTGAGGAACCGCTGGTACGAAGCGCACCGGAAACCAGCGGCTCTGCCGCCGAAAATAGCCAACAACCCTCTGATTCTCCTTTGAAAAATCTGGCAGTCGCCGCAATCGAGCCATTGCCGGGAAACCCGCGCAAGCACTTTGACGAAACCGCACTCGATGAACTTGCGGCCTCGATCGCGGCTCGCGGCGTGATCCAGCCTGTCATCGTCAGGCCGCTTGGGGCAGGGCGGTACCAGCTGGTTGCGGGCGAACGCCGCTGGCGTGCGGCGCAGAAGGCCCGGTTGCATGAGATCCCGGCGCTGGTGCGCGATCTCAGCGAGCGCGAGGTCATGGCGCTCGCCCTTATCGAAAACCTCCAGCGCGAAGATCTGAACCCTGTCGAGGAAGCGCGCGCCTATCACCGGCTTTCGGAAGAAGAGGGCATGACCCAGGCCGAGATCGCCCGGATGGTGGAAAAATCGCGCAGCCACGTGGCCAATATCCAGCGATTGCTCAGCCTTCCTTCCGCAGTGCTTGATCTGGTCGAGGCGGGTCGTCTGTCCATGGGCCACGCACGCGCTCTCATCGGACAGGACGATGCCGCTGATCTTGCGCGCAAGGCCGTGAACGACAACCTCTCGGTGCGTGAGATCGAGAAGCTGGTTCGAAAGCTTGCCAAGGGCGCGAAGGCTGGCACCACTAACGCCGCCAGTTCCGCCGCCACCATCGCGGAAAATGCCGACATCGTGGCGGTGCAGAATCATCTTGAGGAATTTCTTGGGCTTACGGTCCGGATCAAGGCCGATTCGGACCCGAGATCCGGCTCCATCACCATCAAATATGGCACTCTGGATCAGCTCGATCTTGTGTGTCAGCGGCTTACGGGCGGGGATATTTAAGCCGCATTTCGCTGCATTTGAGCATCGGAAACGGCAGATTTCCGCCGTTTGACTGGCCCTGTCCGTCAATCCTTACCATCCGGGTAACCATACCCAAAAACGAACGTTGAACCTCGGGGTTCTACCTAGGCTGTGCGAACGGGGGGCTTTCCCGTTCGGCGGACATGGCCATTCGGCGCGATTCGGGTCGCAAATCAGGTCATGTGTGCACGGGAAAAGACCAGGTTTGAAAAGGACCAGATGATGAAAAAGACCATTCGTTTTGGCGCTGCTGGCGTTGCCATGTTTGCCGCACTTGGCATGAGCTCGGCTGCACACGCAGACACCGCTACCGCCGATGCCACTGCCGAAGTGCTCGATGCACTCGTTCTGACTGCCGACACTACGCTTGATTTCGGTGCCATGGTTGTCAGCGGCGGCGGCGCTGTGACGCTGGGCTCCGATGGAACGCTCGATTGCTCGGCCGTGGACATCGTTTGCTCGGGTAGCACCAGCGTTGCCAGCTTCTCGGTTGAGGGAACCGCCAACAAGGCCGTGACCATCAATCTGCCGGCTTCTTCGGTGGAACTGCGCCACTCGACCTACACGCCGCTCACCGCTGCTGAAACCAGCATCATCCTTGATTCGTTCACCTCGAGCGAAAACGGCGGCACCGGTCCTGAAGTGACCCTCGACGGTGCTGGCGATGCGACCTTTGACGTCGGTGGCACGATCACCCTCGACGGCACCGAAGTTTCGGGCATCTATGACGGCACCTTCACCGTCTCGGTCGAATATTCGTAAGAGCTGATCGGCGCTTCCGGGCGCCATAGCATCTTCGACACAGGTTCAAGCCGCATCCCTCTCGCAGGGGTGCGGCTTTCCTTTTGCGTGACCGCGCCGCGACCCATCATGGTTTAGCTCTTCTTAACTCTGATCGGTTACCAAACTCCGTGAAAATACGTGGGCAGTCGGAAGGGTCCCGATTGTCCGACCCAGGGAGCAATCGACGCGATGTCATTCAAAAAAATAAAGAAAATCTCCAGTTTTGCCGCTGCTTTGGTTGCCGCTTCGACTGTCGCTCTCGCAGCACCGGTTGAGGCACAGGGTGACCTGCTGGTGGCACCGACACGCGTCATTCTTGATGGATCGCGCGGCACAGAAGTAATTCTCAGCAATATTGGCTCCGAAGAAGCAACCTATCGCATCGAACTCGAACTGCGCCGCATGCTCGAAAACGGCCGGTTGGAACCGGTCGAGCGGACCGATGCCAACGCCATCGAGGAAGCGGCACTCGGAATGATCCGCTACGCTCCGCGGCGCATCACGCTTCCGCCCGGTCAGCCGCAGGCCGTCCGTCTGGCGGCCCGGCCCGGCGCGGATCTCGCCGATGGCGAGTATCGCGTCCACATGTCCTTCAAGGCAATACCGCGCCCGCGCGAGGTGAGCGATCAGGATCAACAAGCCGATGGCGTGTCGATCCAGTTGATCCCGATCTATGGCGTCACCATTCCCATCATCGTGCGCCAGGGCAGGGTCGAGGCGCAGGTGGCCCTCAACCAGCCCAGCATCGTGCAGGGTGAAGCAGGGCCGGAACTGTCGCTTTCCATCAGCCGCGCGGGCGAAAGCTCGACCTACGGGGTTCTGAGCGTGACCAAGCCTGGCCTGCCGGAACCGATCGTCGAATTGCGCGGTGTCGCCGTCTATCCCGAACTCAATGAACGCGAAGTGCGGGTCCGCCTAACGCCCGACCAGAGAGCCAACCTCACCGGACAGCTGCGGATCGAATACCGCGAAATGCCCGAAGCCGGAGGCGGCCTGATTGCCGCCGTGGACAGCTTTCTGGGCTGAGCCGATGGGCTGATCGGACAAGATTGCCATGAGAGCGCTTCGCCATCGAACCCTGGGCGCCGCCGCGAGTATCGCGGTGGCGTTTGGCGCGTTTATGGCCGAAACGCCCGTCGAGGCCCAGAATTCCAGCGGAAACGCCAGTTATCAGCCTGCGAGCGCGCAATCAGCTTCGAACTGGCAAGCCAATGATGACGATTTCCTTTTCCTCCAGCTCGTCATTCAGAACTACAAGCTGACGTATGACGTGCGCGGCTATCAGACCGATCGCGGGATTTGCCTCGATCTGGCCGATGTCATCCAATCGCTCGACCTTCCTATCCGCATCGACAAAGAGTCGCGCCGCGCAACTGGCTGGTTGTTCGCGGAAGACCAGAAATTCACTCTCGATCGCGACTCTGGAACGGTACAAAACGTGAACAATGGTCGTGCACCGGTTGCTCGGGACATTTATGACACTCCCGAAGGCTGGTGCGTCGATACCAATGCGCTGTCACGATGGTTTGGCATCACCTTCAAGCCCGATCTCTATAATGCGATCGTCCGGCTTGAATCCGACCGCGAACTTCCGTTCATGCAGGCGATAGAGCGCAGAAGTCGCGCCGCGCGACTTCGTGGCGGGCCAAAGCAATTCGACCTTTCCCAATACCCTACGGCGGAAATGGAATACCGCCCATGGCGCACTCCATCGGTCGACTTCGTCGCCCGTGCGGGGGTGAGGACAGGTGAGAGCAGCCGCGATGGCGCAGAAGCCCGCGTCGAACTCTACGCCGCGGGAGAGGCGTTGGGGGCCAGCTATTTCGCTCGCCTTGCGACTGATGACCAGCTCAAACCCAGCGCCTTGCGCGTGCGTGCCTATCGCAACGATCCGAACGGCGAACTCCTTGGCCCACTCAAAGCCACTCAGGTCGCTATTGGCGACGTTGAGACCGTTCCAGGCCGCCTTACGGCCCAGACTGCGATTGGCCGGGGTGCGTTCATCAGCAATCAGCCCATCGGACAGGTTTCGCGCTTCTCAACCACCACTTTGCGCGGTGTTCTGCCGGCAGGATGGGACGCGGAACTGTATCGCAACGGCCAGCTGATCGCGTTCCAGGACGATCGCGGCGACGGGCGCTACGAATTCCTTGATGTGGAACTGTTTTTCGGCCGTAACGACCTCGAAGTCGTGCTTTACGGGCCGCAAGGGCAGATCCGCCGCGACAAGACCTTCGTCCCCATCGGTTTCAACCAGATCGAGCCGGGCGAAACGCAATATTGGGCGGGAATTGTCCAGAACGATCGAGATTTGATCGATCTGGACTCCAGTGTGCAGACAATTCCGCAGAAATGGCGCTGGGGCGTTGGCGTCGAGCGCGGTCTGGATAAGAGAACCAGCGCTGCTCTCAGCGTGCAGAGCCTGTTCTTTGACGGACGACGTCGGAAGTACCTGGAAGGCGCGCTCATGCGCTCATTCGGGGCGATGCAGCTGGAATTCGGCGGTGCGCACGAATTCGGGGCCGGTTCGGTCGCCGAAGCACGGGCGCTTGGCCGTCTCGGACGCTTCAATTTCGGTGCGAATGCCCTCGTGGCCTTCGGAAACTTCACATCCGAGTTCGCGCAACAGCAGCTTGACTACAGGGCAGGCTTCAATTTCGATACTTCACTGGCGTTGGGCAAGTTTTCTCTGCCATTACAGGCAGATATCTCGCATTCGAAGCTCAAGGACGGTACAGAAGTTAACGAATTGCTAATGACGACCTCGCTCACTGCGGGCCGCTTCGCCGTGTCAGCGCAATTGAGCCATCAGGAACGCACCAGAAGCCCCGTCACTCCGGCTGATTCGGAAACCCGCGTCAGAATGCTCGCCAATGCCCGGTTCAAACACTTCCGGGTGCGTGGCAATGCCACCTTCCTCACGTCCGGGCGTGACAAGGGGCTGGAGAGCGCGACGGTCAGGCTTGATACCAGCTTCGGCGAAGACTCCGATTTTCAGGCCCAGCTCGACTACACGACCCGGATCGACGAATTCCGCCTTACCACCGGCTATTCACACCGGTTTGACGAGTTCTCATTGCGCGGGGACGCCTTTGTAACTTCCCGCGGTGGCGTGGGGGCCTCGGTCCAACTGGCATTCAGCCTTGGCCCAGATCCGGTTTCCGGTGGCATCAGGGTGACCAACACCAAACTGGCTCGCAGCGGCCAGGCTGCCGTAACCGTCTTCCGAGATGACAACGGCAATTCGCGTCGCGATCCGGGCGAGGAAGTGCTCCCGGACGTAATGGTGGAGGCCGGCTTGCGCGGGACCGAGGCGATCACCGGGGCGAATGGCCGTGCGATTGTCGATGAATTGCGCCCCTTCCGTCCGGTATTGGTGGGGATCGATGAATCCTCGCTGCGGGATCCTTTCCTTGCGCCATCGGTCAAAGGCGTGGTCGTTACCCCACGCCCGGGCGTCGTCGCTCAGATCGAACTGGCCATTTCTCCCACCGGCGAAGTCGAGGGATCGCTGCTGAACCCGTCCGGCATCGAACAGCCCGGTGTGCGGCTGGAACTGGTCAATCTTCAGGGTGCCGTTGTGGCGGAGACTATCAGCGAGTTTGACGGATTCTTCCTGTTCCAGCGCGTGCCCTATGGCGAATACCGGCTGCGTGTTGCTGCGGATGCAGCGCGCACTCTGAGGGTTGCCGGATCTCTCAGCACCAGCAGCGGCCAGAGCGGGTTCAACCTTGGTCGGGAGGAAGACGTGATGCGTTTCGGCACGATCCGGCTTGTCCCGGAAGACAAGCCTGAACCGCCGGAGCAGCGTGCCCCGGTCATTGCTGCGGTCAGGCCGGAGTGATCCGGGGGATCAGTTGCCCTTGATATAGCGCGGAGGCGCGGGGCGCGGTGCTGGCGGGACAACCCGCGTTGCGCCGGGTATGACCTCCTCGCGCACGGTTTCCGTCACCACAACCCGCTGCTGCTGTTGATAGTGCACCGGCACATAAACGATCTGCTGTGGCGGCGCATAGCTGTAGCCGTAGTGAGGAGGCGCATAGCCATAACCGTATTGCACCGGAGCTGCCGGGGCATAGGCAGGTGCCGGGATATAGCGCGCCGCGCCATGGCCGTATTGCGAGAGATAGCTGTCGAGCGCGGCCTCGCAGTCATAGTCACCACGATCATTGCGACCCCCGCCAATCAGACTGCCGAGAAGCAGGCCGCCCAGCCCGCCAACCCCTGCACCGATCAGGGTTCCGCCGAGGCGGTCACCTGCGTCGGCAATACGATTTCCGGCGATGCCGCCCCCGATCGCGCCTAGCAGGGCGCCAATGATGCCGCCCCTCTCGCTGTCACCGCGATTGGCTGTGCGGCGTTCACATTCGGCGATCCACTGGTCGCGCTGGAACACGGCGGCCGCGGGAGCATGATGATAGGTCGGGGTATATTGCCGATACTGGTGTCCACCAGCGGGATAGGGGCTTGCCGATTCGATCACGCGGGTACGAGTGATGGTTTCGACCCCATTGGCGTCGATGGTCCGTTCCTCGAACTCCTCGATCACCGGTGCGGTTTGGTATT
Source organism: Erythrobacter sp. Dej080120_24 (assembly GCF_036322605.1). Classification (GTDB taxonomy): domain Bacteria; phylum Pseudomonadota; class Alphaproteobacteria; order Sphingomonadales; family Sphingomonadaceae; genus Erythrobacter; species Erythrobacter aurantius. The sequence continues at coordinate 371,953 of NZ_AP027262.1, read as the reverse complement.
CCACCGGAAGGGCGCGGATTTCCTCGCTCGTCATCGGGGCGACGACCTGCGCCTGGGCGACGGCAGGCGCTGCGGCAGCTGCTATCGCGATACCGATGCCGCTACCGAATCCGAAGGCTGCTCGGCGAGTTTTGGACTTGAATTGCATGAGGTTCCCCCCGGAAGAATCGGCGCAAGGTGCGCGAGCGTGACAAAACGTATGGTTAGCAAGCGGTTTACCACCTGCTTTGCCAGCTCACCAAGCGCCCTTGCCGCCGGTGTCTCGTTTCGGGGCGATTGCCCGGCAGAAACTAGATGCGATCAGCCAGCATTTGCGCCAGCGCCTCCAGCCCGTCTGCGTCCGCTTCGGTGAACCGCGCCGGTTCGGGGCTGTCGAGATCGATAACCGCAACAACCTTCCCTTCGCGAATCACCGGAACGACCAATTCCGACCGACTCGCCGCATCACAGGCGATGTGGCCGGGAAAGGCGTGAACGTCTTCAACCAGTTGAGCCGTCTTGCTTTGGGCGGCGGTTCCGCAAACCCCGACACCCAAGGGAATCCGAATACAGGCCGGACGACCGACAAATGGTCCCAACACCAACTCACTTTCACCCCTGGCATTCTGCCCCATCCGGTAGAACCCGGCCCAGTTGAGATCGGGCAGGAATTCCCAGATCAGCGCGGCAACATTGGCCATATTGGCGACGCCGTCCGGCTCCGTGCTGGTCAATGCATCGGCGGCATCGCACAATTGGCGATAGCGCTCCGCCGGATCGAGGGACGGGTCGGGCTTGAAATCGTACACTGGCGTTATCCTGTTGTCGGAACCGGATGGCTCTTCTATCTCGCTTCACATGGGAATTCTTCGCAAACTCGCAATCGCTCTTGTCGTTTTCGCCGTCGTTGTCGCTGGCGGGCTCTATTATCTGTCGCGCGGGGACACCGCCGATCTCTCGGTTGATGCGGTTGCCGGGACTGATCCGACGCTGCAGGCACCGGAGGCGGAAAGCTTCCCCACCGTCCAGATTGCCAAGCCGGTGGGCTGGGAAGACGGGCAAGTGCCCGAGGCCGCCGAGGGCCTGACGGTCAATCGTTTTGCCGAAGGGCTGGAGCATCCACGCGTGCTCTATGCCTTGCCCAATGGCGATGTTCTGGTGACGCTGACTCGAGCGCCCGCGAAGGAAGGCGGCGACGGCGGGATCATGGATTCGATCAAGGGCTGGATCGCCTCCATGCTGCTGTCAGAAGCGGGCGCGACCGGCGCTTCGCCCAACCAGATCGTGCTGCTGCGCGATGCCGATGGCGACGGCGTTGCCGAAGTGCGCCAGACCATTCTTGAAGAGGGGCTGGATTCCCCTTCCGGCATGAGCTGGCGCGACGGTACTCTGTATGTTGCCAATCACAATGCAGTCCTCGCCTTTCCCTATGAGCTGGGTGCCGAAGCGGTGACGGGTGAACCGCGCAAGCTGATGGACCTGCCCGCAGGCGGGGGCCATTGGATGCGCAACATGGAGATAAATCCAGAGGGCAACCGCCTCTACATCGCCGTCGGTTCGGTCAGCAATATCGGCGAATCCGGCATGGCAGTCGAAGAAGGCCGGGCGATGATCTGGGAGTATGATCTGCAATCAGGCTCGGCGCGCCAGTTCGCGGCAGGGTTGCGCAACCCCAACGGGCTCGATTTCAGCCCTTGGTCGGGCGAATTGTGGACGACCGTCAACGAGCGCGACATGCTAGGTTCCGACCTTGTCCCTGACTATCTCACCAATGTTCCGGTGGGGGCGCAATACGGCTGGCCCTGGGTGTATTATCGCGACAACATCGACCGCCGTGTGAAGGCACCGATGCCGCGCTTCCTGCTCGAATACTCGCGCAATCCCGAATATGCGCTCGGCCCGCACGTCGCTGCGCTTGGTCTCGTGTTCACGGCAGAGGGCCACCGCATGGGTGACGCCATGGCGAGCGGTGCCTTCATTGCCCGGCATGGTTCGTGGAACCGCAAGCCGCCTTCGGGTTACGACGTCGTCTATGTCGCCTTTGACGAGCGCGGCAAACCGACGGGCAAACCTGTTCCGGTTCTCTCCGGCTTTCTCAACGCCGACGGCACCACAAAGGGTCGCCCGACCTGGGTCGAATGGGCCGGGGACGGGTCGTTGCTGGTGTCCGATGACACGGCCGGGATAATCTGGCGCACCCTTGCGCCCGACAGCGAGGCCGGTGCCGGGATCGAGCGCCTTCGCGGAGCGCCGCTGCGCCCGCAACGCGAACTGGTGGATCCGCGTGCGTCGTTCGAGGAAGATTACCTGCGCGAACAGGCTGGGCAGCAGATCCGCTAAAGCGTCAATCCCGCGCGGCCGGCCAGTTCGCAGGCGAACTGGTACGCCGTGCGGCCCGAACGGTTGCCGCGCGCAATTGCAAAGGCGAGCGCTTCCTCGGCATCGACTTCCAGCCCGAGCGGTTCCGCATAGCTGGCGACAATCTCGAGATAGGTTTCGCGCCCACAGGGATGAAACCCGAGCGTCAGGCCGAATCTGTCAGCCAGAGCCAGCGCATTGTCGCGCTCGTCGCGTTCATGGACGGCTTCCGCTTCGCCAGCCTCTCTCTGGACGATGGCCCGCCGATTGGAGGTGACTGCGATCCGGATGTTGCCGGGCCTTGCAACAATCCCGCCGTCCAGCAGGCTGCGCAGCGCAAGGTTCTCCTGCGCGCTGTCGGCGCCGAAGCCGAGGTCATCGACAAACAACAGAAACGCCCGGTCTTGTTTGGACAAGGCGGCAATCAGAGCCGGGAAGTGCGACAGGGCATCAGGTGCGATCTGCACCAGTCCGAGCCTCCCGGCTGCGCCCGCCTGGACAGCGCTCACCGCAGATCGGATCAGCGCCGACTTTCCCATTCCGCGTGCGCCCCACAAAAGCATGTCATGAGCGGCAGCCCCGGCCGCAAGCCGTTCGAGATTGGCGCAAACCGCAGCCTTCTGCTGATCGATCCCGCGCAGATTTCCGAGCGGCAATGCAGGGATATCTCCAACCGGCAAGACCGTCTCACCACGCCAGAAATACGCTGGAGCCGAAAGCCAGTCGGTTGGTGCCGGGGCCTGCGGGGCAAGGCGTTCGAGGGCATCGGCAATCCGCGCCAGAACGTCCTGTTGCGAGGCCATCCCGATCAACCGGCCAGTTTTTCGCTGGGTAGCGCGTAGAGCAGATCGGCCCCAGCCATCGCCCCGGCTTTCAGCCCTGCTGCTTCGGGCACGATCCGGTCGAGGAAGAACCGGGCGGTAACCGGCTTCGTCTCTGCAAGCGAGGGTGACGCGCCTGCGGCCACAGCTTCGACTTGTTTCGTGAATTGCCAGCCTGTGACTGCCACAGCTGCCATGGTGCAGAACGGGACGCTCCCTGCAAGACGATCATCGAGGCTCGCTTCGTCCCGCATCCAGCGGGCGATATCCATGCAGTCCTGCGCGAGACTGCGCAAACCCGGCTCGTCCTTGGCATCGGCTGCGATGGCGCCAAACAGGCCGATCATGGCTTCTCCGCCTTCAAGCCCCAGTTTGCGCGTAACCAGATCGGCGGCCTGGATTCCATTGGTACCTTCGTAGATCGGGGCGATCTTGGAATCGCGCCAGTGCTGTGCCGCGCCGGTTTCTTCGACGAAACCCATGCCGCCATGCACCTGTATCCCGATCCCGGCGACTTCGACGCCGATATCGGTGCCCCATGCCTTCAGCAGCGGAACCAGGATCTCGGCCCGGTTCTTCGCATCGACATTGCCCAGCGTTCCGCGATCGACCTGTCCCGCGCAGTAATACAACAAGGCTCGCGCGCCTTCGGTCAGGGCCTTCATGCGCAGGATCATCCGGCGAACGTCAGGGTGCTCGATAATGGGAACCGGGCTCTTGTCGGGCGAGCCTGCGCGCGCCGACTGCACCCGGTCGCGTGCATAGGCCAAAGCCTGCTGCGTCGCGCGCTCGCCAATTTGCACGCCCTGATTGCCGACATTGATGCGGGCATTGTTCATCATCGTGAACATGGCGGCGAGACCGCGGTTTTCCGCGCCGACCAGCTCGCCGATGCATTCGCCATTATCGCCGTAGGACATGACGCAGGTGGGAGAGGCGTTGATGCCGAGCTTGTGCTCAAGGCTGACCGGCCGCAGATCGTTGCGCGGCCCCAGGGTGCCATCGTCATTCACATGATACTTGGGCACCACGAACAACGAGATCCCGCGCGAACCTTCGGGTGCACCCGGCAGGCGGGCCAGCACCAGATGGATGATGTTTTCCGCCAATTCGTGATCGCCCCAGGTGATGTAGATCTTCTGTCCGGCAATGCGGTATTTGCCGGCGTGTGGCCCCTCGCTGATCGGCTCTGCAGTTGAACGCAGCGCCCCGACATCGCTACCGGCCGCTGGTTCTGTGAGGTTCATCGTTCCCGACCATTTGCCGCTGACAAGGTTGGGCAGATACTTTGCCTGCTGACCCTTGCTGCCGTGATGTTCCAGCGCCTCAATCGCACCGACCGACAGCATCGGCAGCAGGTTGAACGCCATATTGGCGGCACCGAGATTTTCGAGCACGTTGCAGGACAGTGCAAAGGGCAGGCCCTGCCCACCGAAATCGGTCGAACTGGCAATCGAGTTCCAGCCCTGCTCGACATAGGCATCATAGGCCGCCTTGAACCCATCCGGCAGGCGGACGACGCCATTTTCTAGTTTTGCCCCTTCAAGATCGCCGATCCGGTTGAGCGGTGCGAATTCGCCGGCCGCAAACTGTCCCACGCCTTCGACGATTGCCTCGACCAGATCAGCCTCCGCATGGGCGAATTTTTCCGCCTCGGCGAGCTCTTCGATCCCCGCGTTCACACGGATCGCGAGCAATTGGTCCTGGGTCGGTGGGGTGTAAGGTGTCACGTGGGTAACCTGTTCTGTTTTGGTTCGTGTCGAGAAGGGAAAATGCCAGTATGTCTTGGCATGGATCATCGAAGAATATAGCGGCCAGAAGATGAGCGGCAAGAACGTTACGGAAGTGGTGCAAGCGGATGCCGAGGGTGTCGGGCGAGCGGCGCGAATCCTAGAATCGGGAGGGTTGGTCGCACTTCCGACAGAGACGGTTTACGGCCTTGCCGCGCGAGCGGACAGCGCCGACGCCGTGGCGCGCATTTATGCGACAAAGGGCCGCCCCGACTTCAACCCGTTGATCGTCCATGTCCGCGACCGCGCCCAGGCAGAGGAAATCGCGCATTTCGATGATCGCGCCCTCGATCTGGCCGAGCGGTTCTGGCCCGGTCCGCTGACGATGGTGCTGCCTTTGCGCGAAGGGGCGCAGATTGCCGGCGCAGTGACGGCAGGTTTGCCCACCATAGCCTTGCGCCAGCCCGCACACCGCGTGATGCAGGCCGTTCTGGCGCAAACCGGTTTCCCTGTCGCTGCGCCTTCAGCCAATCGCAGCGAGGAAATCAGCCCGACCCAGCCGGATCACGTCGTCGCTTCACTGGGCGATGCTTGCCCTATGGTGCTTGATGGCGGGGCGAGCCAGAAGGGGCTCGAATCAACCATCGTGGCCTTGCGCGAAGGAGGTGAGTGGTCTTTGCTTCGCCCTGGCCCCGTCACAAAGGAAACACTGGAGCGCATTCTCGGGCCCGAAACGGCTGCGACTGACGCCGGGATTGAAGCGCCTGGCCAACTCTCCCGCCACTATTCCCCGGGCAAGCCCATGAAACTGAGCGCGAGCCGGGCGGAGGATGGAGAGTATTTCATAGGGTTCGGTGAACTGGATGGTGACTGCAATCTGTCACCATCGGGCGATCTGATTGAAGCGGCTGCCCGCCTCTATGATTGCCTGCACCGCGCTGCCGCCTCGGAAAAGCCTGCAATAGCGGTCGCTCCCATCCCCTATGGCGAAGTCGGCCGGGCAATCAATGATCGCCTGCGCCGGGCCGCAAGTCTGCCTGACTAACCGCGCTCGGGTTCAGCCGGAATAGTGGGCAGGATCTCCTGTATCTCGGCATAAATCGCCTCGGCATCCCGGCACGCTGAGCGATCGCCTTCATCGCATTGCTGCTGCTTTTCGCGATACTCTCGTTCGAGTTTGCCGAGCCGTTCTTCGCGCCTGCGTATCTCCCGACCCCTTGCCTCATCCGCCTCTGACTGGCTGGTGGTGGCAAGATCGACAGCCTTCGCGCCGACCCGCACCGGGGCGGTGACCACATTGGCCGCAGTCTTGACGATGCATCCCGACAGGATGAGCGAGGCGGCAGCAAGGGCCAGAAGCAAAGGAGCGCGCATGGCGTCAAACATGCGCGCTCCCGTGTGGAATGCAAGCCGACAACGGTCGGCCGTTGTTATTCGGTGCCGGGTTCTTCTGCGGCAATAGCTTCAGGCGCCGCTGCTCCCGGGGCCGGCTTGCAATCAAGCGTGCCCGAACCAAAGGAGTTGAGCGTGCATTTGGCACTGCCAACCACGGTGATATTGCCCGACCCGCCGATATTGGCTTCGACTTCACCATCCGACTTGAGCGTCACATCGCCCGATCCGCCAATCGAAATTTCGACGTCATCTGCGGTCAGTTCCGAAAAATCGGCACTTCCCGATCCACCGATCGATATTTCGAGCGCCTTGGCCGTGCCGGCGGCGAAAATCTCGCCAGCGCCGCCGATCACCACCTCAAGCTTGTCTGCCGCGACAGTGCCGAGCCTGATCGTTCCAGAGCCGCCGATGGTGGCTTCAGCGGTGGAGGCTACGCCGGGCGTCTCGATCTCGCCGCTCCCACCGATCACCAGCTCGCGCGGGGCGGCCATGGTGATGCGAATGATCGCGGAACCCGAATCGCCCCAGGAACGGCTTTCCCGCGTGACGCCCAACATGCTGCCGTCGCGCACGAAGCGCAGGTCCGACACGGCATCATCATCGCCTTCGACCGTGATCGTCAGTTCATCGCCTTCGGTAATGATGACCTTGTCACCCGATGCGACAACGATTTCATTCGGTACCGGGCCGCTCATATCGAGTTCGGCCAGCGGCACGCCTTCCTGACCGTTGATGGTAACATCCATGTCACCGCACCCTGACAGCGCGGCACCAAGCGCCATGGCCGCGAGCGGGGCCATCCTTTTGATGAGCCGATCCAACATTCCCGCCTCCGTCTGCTGCAATTGCATCAATAGCGTGTTACTGAGTTAATACACTATGATCTGACTTGCAAGGAGCATGGCTTGTGCCGGGCGCGCAAAAGAAAGGGGCCACCCTTGCGGATGGCCCCGAATCTCTTTCGAAACGGCTGGGAAGGATCAGGCTTCTTCGCTGTTCTCGTAATATTGCGGCGCGTGTTCACGCAGCACTTCGAGGATCTTCTCCAGCGCGGTGGCCTCGTCGGTCTCCTCCATCGCAGCCAGCTCGCGGGCGAGGCGGCTCGACGCGGCTTCGAAGATCTGGCGTTCGGAATAGCTCTGTTCCGGCTGGTCTTCGGGGCGGAACAGGTCGCGGGTCACCTCGGCGATCAGCACGATCTCACCCGAATTGATCTTCGCTTCGTATTCCTGTGCGCGGCGCGACCACATGGTGCGCTTCACCTTGGGCTTGCCCTTCAGCGTGTCCATCGCTTCTTTCAAGGTCTTGTCCGAGGACAGCTTGCGCATGCCGATCGATTCAACCTTGTTGATGGGGACGCGCAGAGTCATGCGTTCTTTTTCGAAACGCAGCACATAGAGTTCGAGTTGCATGCCGGCGATCTCTTCGCTCTGAAGCTCGATCACCCGGCCCACGCCGTGCTTGGGGTAAACAACGTAATCACCGACGGTGAAAGCGTGCGCATTGCTAGCCATGCGAGTTCCTTTCTTGTGGCCGTACGACAGCTGAAAAACGGACGAATTCCCTTGCGGTTCTGCTGCTTAGGGAGGGCGAGAACCGGGTTAACGTCGTTCAGGACTGTCGTTGCTGGGTAGCGGCCTTTCTGGTTTTTCTTCGCCAACGCCGGGACCAACCGGCGCAGTTGCAGCATTATATAACACAACCGCAACAATATTGCGAGTCGCAGTTTCGAGTGCGCATCTTGCTCCGGTTGCCCGCTTTCAAATGCTCAGCAATGCCCATATTGGTCGCGCAAGGACAAGCCGAACCGCGGCTTGGGCAGTAAAGGTCTTCGCTGTGCTGGCATACTTGGCGCTTCCGGTGCTTCTTAAACTGGGCACTACAATGCCACCGGCATACACCCCGGACGCATCCGAACAGGTTCAGGCGATTCTGCTCGAACTCGATCAGATCGAAACCGAAGACCTGCTCGAACAGCTTGAATCGCTGGCGCAACAGGGCGACGACAGCGCGGCCGAACTGCTGGGCGAGATCCATTCCTTTGGCCTGTTTGGCATCACCCGCAACCGTGCGCTTGCTTGCGACTATTTCGAGCGGGTGAGCGATATGCGCCCCGACGGCCTGCACAATCGCGCGACCTGTCATTTTGATGGAGAGGGGCGGGAGCAGGATTTCGAGAAAGCCCGAAACCTGTATCGCCTCGCCGCGCAAGGGGGCTGGCATCAGGCCTGGTGCGCCTATGGCAACATGCTGATTCACGGGCAGGGCGGGCCAGCCGACATTCCCGAAGGCTTGCGCCTTTGCCGCATGGCAGCCGCAGCCGGCGACCGCGATGCGCAAACCGATCTGGGTGGCTATTTCCTGATGGGTGTCGGCATGGAACGCGATCCGGTTGCCGCCCGCTTCATGCTCGAACAGGCGGCCAGCCAGGAGCAGGCCAATGCGGCGTTTCTGCTCGGGCAGATTCACGAGAAAGGTGACGGAACCCCGGTCGACAATCCGGCCGCAGGGGAATGGTTTGCAAAAGCCTATGAATGGGGGCGAGCGGACGCTGCTTTTCGTGCGGGTTCGGCATTGGCCCGCCGCGGCTTCAGGATGGAGGGCGAGGAGATGTTCATCAACGAGCCGCTCATGCGCGAAGCCATCGAATGGTTCGCGCTTGCCGAACGCTTTGATCCGGATGCGGATACCCGGGCAAAGGCATCAGAAATGATTGCCAGTGGCTCCAGATTGATCGCCGCCGCCAACAAGGCGTCGCACGAGTGAAGCCCGAATCGGTTTAGTCGCCTTCGCCCGGCTCAGGGCTGAAGTATTTCTCGAACTTGCCCTTTTCGCCCTTGTGCTCATCGGCATCAGCGGGCGGTTCCTTCTGGCTGGTGATGTTGGGCCATTCCGCCGAATACTTCGTGTTCAGCTCAAGCCATTTTTCCAGACCGTCTTCGGTATCGGGCAGGATAGCCTCTGCCGGGCATTCGGGTTCACACACGCCGCAATCAATGCATTCGCTGGGATTGATCACCAGCATGTTCTCGCCTTCGTAGAAACAGTCGACCGGGCACACCTCGACACAATCGGTATATTTGCATTTGATGCAGTCATCAGTGACGACGTAAGTCATTGAGCTTCTTTCATCAGGACAAGATCGGCCGAACTGGCCGGGTTTCGGACTTACGCGCTGCTAAGAGCAATTATCCCCGGGGGTCAAGCTCACGATAATGAGACTTGGCCAACGCGGGCGATGCCCGCCGCTCCGGGATCGACAGCACCTCCACCACGCGCACATCGTTGCCGACCATGAGGGTCAGCACATCGCCGACTGCAACATTCTCGCTGGTCCGCATCACCCGCTTGGCGTTGCGCCGCAGACAATGCGATTCGATCATTGCCCTTGCAACCGACCGCGTCCGGGCGAAGCGCAGATAGACAAGCAGCCTGTCGAGCCGGATCGTTTCCAGCGCGTCCGCGCTCATCCGCGCAGTAAATCCGCCAGCTTGTCAAAGGCGCCACCGGCGCGCGCCGGGCCGGTGTCTACCGGCTTGGCCGCCTGACGGGGCCTTTCACCCTTGTCTCTCTTGCGCGCTCCCGGCTTTGTCCGTTTGCGGTTGTCATCGCGCTTGGCCTTGGGTCTGCCGCTCCGCCGATCCACTTGCGGCCTGCGCAGTTTCTCACCCGGTCGCCGGGGGCGCCAGGTCCAGCCATCCGGGGCAACGGGGCCTTGCGCCCCTTCGGCCAGAGGGCGCGCACGGTGCACGCGGAAGCCTGCGCTGCCAAGCAGCCGCCGGGCGTTTTCTTCCTCCAGTCCGATCGAAATCGCGAGCGAAAGGTCGAGCCGGAACTGTGCATTGCGATCCTTGCCTGCAACCTTTGCTCGCGCATCGAAGGCGGCACGCAGTATCTTTTCCGCCAGATCGACGCGGATCATCTGGCCTCCTGCAAGGCGGTAGCCTGCTGGTACCGGCCCTTTTTCACTCAAGACCGGAAGCATCATTTCCTGCAGGGGGCGCTGGTCAAGGTTCAAGGCGTGGAGCAAGCGCCGCGGGGCCGGTTTCAGGAGCGCCGCAGCGAAGACATCCAGCGCGCCGAAGGTCACGCCCAGCTTGCGCAGATAGGGGCGCATCTCCTTGGGCAGATGCTCAAGCCCGGCGCTTTCGCGGTCGATACTGCCGCGAGCGTCTATGAGAGTAATCAGCAGACCTCGAGCCTCGCTCCCTGCTTCGGGATCGCGGGCCGCCTCGGCGAGGCTGCGAAGGGGCGCCAGTGGCTCCAACTGCCGCTCAAGCCATGCGAGCAATCCCGATTCGAGCTTTGCTCTGTCCGCTTCCGCCAGTGTTGAAAGCTCGCGCCCGAAGGCGAGGCGCGGCGTGCCGAAGTCGTCGGGCACCTCAATTCTGGCGAGCGCCTGCCCGGCCCATTCGATTGCACCATCACGGATCGAAAGTTCCGTGATTCCGTCGGACAACAGCCATTCTGCCCGCTGCGCCAGAATGGAAGGCAGAGCCCTTTCGCCGGCGGCGAGCAGCATCTTGCGCTCTCCCAGACCCGTGTCGGGATCAATCGCGAAACGGAAGCCGTCGAGACGGCCAATCCGTTCACCCTCCACGGTCACGGCTCCATCCTTTTCAAGCGATACGGGCAAGGCGGACCCATCCTGTCCGAGCGATTTCATAAGTATTGTCGTCCTCCGATTGACGAAACGTTCGGTAAGGCGCGCATGCAGCGCATCCGACAGCTTCGCCTCGACCGCGCGTGCGCGCGCAGCCATTTCGTCGCGGGCCAGAACCCAGTCCGGCCGTTGGCAGATATAAGCCCAGGATCGGATCGCGGCTATCCTTCCCTGCAAAGTGTCGATGTCACCCTGCACCCGATCCAGCTCAGCAATGCGTGCGGCAACGAAATCGGCGCCCAGATAGCCTGCGCGCAGGTCCTGCCACAGTCTTGCGACGAAACGGGCGTGGGGATCCACCCCAACCTGCCGAAAATCGGGGAGCGAACAGGCCTCCCAGAACCGCCGGACACTGCCAGCGCCACTCACGCTGTCCGCCAAGGGCTCGCTGGCCAACCGCTTCAGAACGGAAAGGTCGATCGCTTCGGGTGCGCCCCGCAGCATCTCGTGTTCGGGCCGGGCTTCAAGTTCGCTTATCAACGTTTCAATGGTATCGAAGCGCGGTTCGGCCTCACGCCAGTTCAAATGGGTTAGCGGCGCGAAATTGTGCTCTTCGATCGCGAACACTTCCTCGTCGGTGAATTCGACCGGGGCTCCTGATCGGCTGCCTCCTCCGGTGAGGGTGCCAAAACTGCCGTCGCGCTGATGCCTTCCTGCACGCCCTGCAATCTGCGCCATCTCCGAAGGAGTAAGGCGCCGCTTGCGCCGCCCGTCGAACTTCGTGAGCGCGGCAAAAGCAACATGGTGCAAATCGAGGTTGAGCCCCATGCCGATCGCGTCGGTGGCAACAATATAGTCCACATCACCGTTCTGGAACAATTCAACCTGCTTGTTGCGTGTTTCCGGTGAAAGCGCCCCCATCACCACCGCCGCCCCGCCACGAAACCTCCGCAAGGCTTCGGCCATGGCATAGACCTGCTCGATCGAGAAGGCGACCACTGCGCTGCGCGGCGGCAATCGTGAAAGCTTTGCCGTTCCCGCGTGCGAAAGGGTCGAGAAGCGGGGACGGTCAATCATCTCCGCACCGGGGATCAACCGTCTGACCACAGGTTCGAGCGTGGCCGAACCCAGGATCATCGTCTCTTCCCGCCCGCGCGCGTGTAGCAGGCGATCGGTGAAGATATGGCCTCGTTCGGGGTCCGCGCCGATCTGCGCCTCGTCGATCGCGACAAAGGCATGGCCGCCGCCCAGCCGGTCCATCGCTTCCATCGTGCAGCAGAAATAGCGCGCGTCGGGCGGCTCGATCCGCTGTTCGCCGGTTATCAGCGCGACCTGATTATCGCCTTTGATCGCGCGCACCCGGTCATAGACCTCCCGCGCCAGCAACCGCAGCGGAAAGCCCATCATGCCCGAGGAATGGCCGCACATCCGCTCGATCGCGAGATGGGTCTTGCCCGTATTCGTCGGGCCGAGCACGGCGCGTACCCGGCCCTGGTCCCTCGATCTTGCGGAATTGTTGAAGGTCACGCTGGCTCTTGTGTCAGGCTTGGGCGGGGCGGGCAATCCCGTGCGCGACGAATGCTGAAAGGGCTGTGAACGAGAAAAACGGATACGCAAAACGCCTTATCGCATGCGAGACTCGGCTGATCGCTGGTTAAGTGCAGATTTACCTTGATCGGCCATTGTCCCCGCGCAACAGACGTTGGCGATGCTTGCGCTGCGTTCCAGTGCTGGCGTCGGGGAACCGAAAACTTGGATCACACAGGCGATATTCCGGAAAGTGGACGAACGGCCGATAGCGCCGACGACCTTGCCGTGCCTGAAGGCATCGGGCCTGAAAGCGCCGAACTGTCTCCTGACACGGCTCGCGAATTTGCATCCTATTTCCATCGTTCTCGCCAGATGGCACCGCCATCGAAGAACACTCTCGTCAAGCGCCAGGTCCTCGCCCGGGTGGACGGGTTCGCCCAACGCTATGACGAATGGAAGCTGAAGACTGGAACGTGGTTTCATTCGCTTGATCTGACGCCCGATCTTGCCGAGGATATCGGCAGTCGGCGCTGGTTCCGGGGCCTTGGCACGATGGTCGCGCTTGGCGCAGTCGCGGTTGCTTTCTGGCCTAGCATGGCCCCGCTTGAAGCGCGTTCAGCCATGCCTCAGGGTGAGGAAATTCGCGACGAGTTCCGCAGCCAGATGATCATGCCGCTCGCCCTTGGCGCAGATAGCGGCCGGCGAATGGGCCCGACTGCGGATGTTATCCCTCTCGAGAATGCACCAGAGCGCCCGCGGATCGATATGGTCGCAACCCTCGCCGCTGGCGACTCGTTTGCGAGCATGCTCCGCCGCGCAGGCGTTTCCGCGACCGATATCGGCCGGGTCAGCGCCTTGATCGGAGGGGCCATGCCGCTGTCCGAAATCGAGCCTGGCACAAAAATGGACATTGTTCTCGGCCGGCGACCAGAACCGGGCGCCGCCCGGCCGCTCGACGCGCTCAAGTTCCGCGCACGGTTTGATCTTGAACTGGAAGTGGGCCGTCAGGGAGCCGATCCAGAAACCGGGATCGGCGGCGATCTCGCGCTTGTTCGCAACATCATTCGTGTCGACGACACCCCGCTTCGTGTCCGCGGCAAGGTCGGTTCCAGCCTATACCGATCGATGCGGGCATCAGGCGTCCCTGCCAGCGCGGTGCAGGATTTCCTCCGCGCCCTCGACGATCAGATCGACCTCGACCGCGAAGTTCGCGCCACGGACGAATTCGACATCATCATCGCCTATCGCCGCGCCGCGACAGGAGAGCGGCAGGCAGGACAACTGCTGTTCGCCGGGCTCGAACGCGACGGCAAGCCAAAGACACAGTTGATGCGCTGGGGTAAGGATGGCCGTTTCTACGAAGCATCGGGCGTGGGTGAACAGCGACGCGGTCTGGTCGCGCCTGTCCCCGGATCAATCTCGTCCAGTTTCGGCATGCGCCGTCACCCCATTCTCGGATATCGCCGAATGCACTCGGGGATGGATTTCAGAGCGCGCCACGGCACACCCATTGTCGCTGTTACCGATGGCCGGGTAAGCTCCGCAGGCCGTGCGGGGGGCTGCGGTATCGCGGTCAGGCTCGATCACGGTGGCGGCCTTTCGACCCGCTATTGCCACATGAGCCGCATGGCTGTGCGCAGCGGGCAGGAAGTCCGGCGCGGGCAAGTCATCGGCTACGTCGGCTCCACCGGGCTATCGACCGGGCCGCACCTCCATTACGAAATGTATCGCAACGGTCGCGCCATCAATCCTGCGAGTGTCGACTTCGTCACCCGTGCCGTCTTGTCGGGCACCGAACTGATCGATTTCCAGCGCAAGCTGATCGAACTGCGCGAAATCGAACCGGGCGCGGCACTCGAAGACCTCGAACCCCTGCCCAGCGAGGTCAAGGAACCCGAGCGCGAGATCGAGAAGATCGACCTCGCCCGGCGTATCAACTGAAGTCCGCCAAGCCGGGCGTACTCACACCGCAATTGATCGCGGCCAGCATTTGCGGCAACACCGCGCACATGACTGGCAAATATCCCAACACCCGCCTGCGCCGTACCCGCGCAACCGCATGGAGCCGTGCGCTTCATCGCGAAACCATGCTGACACCGGCGGACCTGATCTGGCCGCTGTTTGTCACTTCCGGCAACGGCGTCGAAGAGCCGATTCCTTCGCTGCCGGGTGTTTCGCGTTGGTCGGTTGACGGAATTGTCGCCCGTGCAAAGGAAGCGGTCGATCTGGGCATTCCCGTGATCGCTCTCTTCCCCAACACCCCCCCTGAAAAGCGCACCGACGCAGGAGAAGAAGCGCATAATCCGGACAATCTTATGTGCACCGCCATCCGCGCGATCAAGGATGCCTGCGGCGATGCCATCGGCGTGCTGACCGATGTCGCGCTCGACCCTTATACCAGCCACGGGCAGGATGGCCTCCTCGATACCAAGGGGTATGTCACCAATGACGATACCGTGGCTGTTCTGGTCGATCAGGCGATCAACCAGGCTGAGGCCGGTGCGGACATCATCGCCCCTTCGGACATGATGGACGGTCGCATCCATGCGATCCGGATGGCGCTGGAAATGGGGGGGCACCACAACGTCCAGATCATGAGCTACGCCGCCAAGTATGCGAGCGCCTTTTACGGCCCGTTCCGCGATGCGGTGGGATCGCGCGGACTGCTGAAAGGGGACAAGAAAACCTATCAGATGGACCCGGCGAATGGCGACGAGGCGCTGCGCGAAGTCGAGCTCGACATAGCCGAAGGTGCCGACAGCGTCATGGTGAAGCCGGGCCTTCCTTATCTCGACATCGTGCGCCGGGTGCGTGATGCTTTCGGGATCCCCGTCTTCGCCTATCAGGTGAGCGGCGAATACGCGATGATAGAGGCTGCAAGTGCGGCTGGTGCTGGGGATCGCGATGCGCTGGTGCTCGAAACCCTGCTGTCGTTCAAGCGGGCAGGCAGCTCGGGCGTGTTGACCTATCACGCCCCGCACGCGGCGCGCCTGCTGAATGGTTGAATTCCGACACCAGACAGAACGGCTGATCCTGCGCGACTGGCGTGAGGATGACTGGGCCGAGTTCTGGCGCCACACCAACACACCCGCGGTCATGCGCTGGCTGGGCGGGGTCTGTGACGAGGCAAAGCGACAGGCGGCGCAAGACCGCTTGCTCTCCTATCAAACCGATTTCGGTCACACGTTCTGGGTGGTGGAACGCAAGGAAGACGGCGCGATCCTGGGCTTTTGCGGGCTAAAGCGATGCAACCAGCAAGGCGGTCCCGTCGGGATGATGGAGATCGGCTGGCGTCTCCGTGAAGATGCATGGGGCCACGGCTATGCGAAAGAAGCGGCCAGTGCATCGCTCGACCTGGCTTTTGAGAGGTTTGCGGCTGATGAAGTTATCGCGCTGACCGTTCACGGAAACCGACCGAGTTGGGGCCTGATGATCCGGCTCGGCATGCGGCGGCGCGAGGATCTTGATTTCGACAACGTCGATTTCGATCCCGAATCCGGCCGCATAATCGTCTATTCGATAGCGCGATCGGACTGGCGCCTCTGACATGCCCGAAATCATCCTTGAAACCTCGCGGCTGATCCTCCGCCAGATCGAAGCTGCCGATCTCGATCTGCACATGCGACTGCTCAATACGCCTGCGGTGATGCGGTATCTGGGCGGAGTGCAGCCGCGCGAAGTGATGGCAGCGAAACATGAAGCCGCGCGCACAGGCTTCGCTGCCGAAGGGTTCGGTTTCATGATCATGGAAGAGCGCGCCACGTGCGAAATGGTGGGTCATTGCGGACTGCGGCGGGTGGTTCATCCTCAGGCACCCAACCCCGGCGACCATGAAATCGGCTGGCTGGTGCGCGAGGATCGCTGGCGGATGGGTTATGCCCACGAAGCGATGCGTGCGGTGGTCGATTGGGGCTTTGGCGTGCATCACGCGCCCCATATCGTCGCCTTGACCTGCGAGGCCAATATCGGCAGCTGGCGGTTGATGGAAAAGCTCGGCATGGAACGGCGCAAGGACCTCGACTTCGTCGATCCGGCCGACCCGGAACCGATCATCCAGTACGCGATCACCCGCGAACAATGGGAGCAACAGCAATGACCGCCCGTCCCGCCCGATTTCCCGGGGCCAACATCATCCCGATCCACGGCAAGACGCCGAAGATTCACGAAACCGCCTTCATCGCGCCCGGCGCGACGATCATCGGCGATGTCGAGATCGGAGCGGGCAGCTCGATCTGGTACAATTGCGTGGTCCGCGCCGATGTGTTCACCATCCGCATCGGCGAGCGCACCAATGTCCAGGACGGCAGCGTTCTCCACTGCGATCCGCCTCGCCCCGGAGACGAGGAAGGGTGCCCGCTAGTGATCGGTGACGACGTGCTGATCGGTCACATGGCGATGGTTCACGGTTGCACTATCCATGATCGCGGGTTTGTCGGCCTCGGCGCGATTGTCATGAACAAGGCGGTGATCGGATCGGATGCGATGCTGGCGGCTGGCGCAATGCTGACCGAACGCAAGGTCATGGGCGAGCGCGAACTATGGGCAGGCCGTCCAGCAACCAAGCTACGCGATCTGCCCGAACCTGCGATTGCCGGTATGCGCGTGGGCGTCGCGCATTACGCAGAGAATGCCAAGCACCATGCGGACGCAGTGCGGGCGGCGCTGGGCGATGGCGCGTCCGAATCCTGATCTCCCACCTCCGGCACAAATCGCCGCCCTGATCGATGCCGATGGCAGGCTCTCGGTCAAGGCAACTCCGGGTGCCCGTGCCGAAGGCCTGTCGGTGGAGGAAGCCGTCCTCCACGCCAAGGTTCGGGCAAAACCGCAGGATGGCGCAGCCAATACCCCCATCGCAGAACTCATCGCACGTGGGCTGGGCATCGCGCCGTCGCGGGTCAGGCTGGCACGCGGAGCGACATCGCGAAACAAGGTGTTCGTGATTGATCGCAGCTAAGTCGCTGCACTTTCCGTTTCAACGGCGAAGGCAAATCCCCAAAGCATGATCGCAACCATCAGCCCCGCACTTGCTGCAACCAGCGGGTCGACAAGGCAAAGCGCTCCGCCCGCTGCAGCGCCCAGCGCCAACGCACTCCACAGGAGCCCATATCCGCGCGATCCCGAGAGCGGTTGCCCATAAAGCTTCGCCGCAATTCCTTGTCCGAAACGCACGAGCGCTCCGGTCATATAGGTGACCCCAACTGTCACTTCGCCATCGCGCGAGAAGACATTGTTGGCCAGCCCCATCGCCATTGCCGACAGTCCTAGAAACGAAAGCGGCCAGCCCACGAGCAACAGTCCGGCACCCGCCCCAAGCAGGCCTGCCACCAGCCCCAACAGCACCCGTTTGTGCCGTCCTCGTACCCGTCGCAGCACCAAAGCACCTATGATCACCCCGGCCAGGAAGAATGCGATCAACCCCAGCGGCAGTAGAGCCAGACCGGGCCGCTCCAACAGTGCGACTCCCATGCGCGTGGTGTTGCCTGACATAAAGGAAGTGAAATAGCCTCCCGCGACAACGAAACCGGTCGCATCCACCAGCCCCGCCAATCCGGCAAGACCGAGCGCAAGGCGTTGGCGAGCAGGATCGTAGCGATGCATTTCAGGATGCGGGCTGTTTCAGATATTTCATCATGTAGCCGACATAATCCGCCTTGCCGACCGCCAGCCCTTCGGCGCGAAGTATCGTGTAAGTCGTCATCAGGTGGAAATAGACCTGCGGCGTTGCCCAGTCGCGGCAATATTCATGGGCCTGCATTGCAAAGGCCATGCCGTTGGGCAGATCGAACTCAACAATGTCGCCGCTGGCCGGCCAGTTCGCGGGATCTGTTTCAGCGACAAGTGCGCGCGCGGCGGCGATGCGCGAGTGGGCGTCGGCAAAGGAGGTGATGTCGCTGTCGTCAGTGGAAAGGTCGACCTTCCCGAGCCGCTTCAGCGCCGTCATCACTTGATCGATGGTGAAGCGGATCTGGGTGTGAAGCGGGAACATGTCCTCCGCCAGCCGGGCGTGAAGGAGCGCCTCTCCTGTTTCGTGGCTCTCCGCCTTGGTGACTAGATGATCAAGCGTGGACAGTGAATTGGCGTAAGTCGCAAGTGCTGCCGTGGCGTAGGACATCGAATTCTCTCCCGTGAAGTAATCCCGGCAGTTAGGCGGCGCTCAGTCCTTAATCAATCCGCGCAAGCTTTCGATCCTGTCTGCCTCGTGCACCGGCTTGTCCCAGCGGATGCGGTGGATGCGGGGAAACCGCATGGCGAGGCCGCTCTTGTGGCGTTTCGAGGCATGCACGCTGTCGAAGGCGACTTCGAACACCAGCGTTCGCTCGACCTCTCTCACCGGGCCAAAGCGGTTGACCGTGGTCTGTCGGACGAGTTTGTCGAGCTTCTTCAATTCCGCATCGGTGAAGCCCGAATAGGCCTTGCCCACCGGGAGCAATTCCGCCCCCGCATCCGGATCGCCATCCCAGCAGCCGAAGGTGTAATCGGAATAGAAGCTCGAACGCTTGCCCGATCCCCGCTGCGCGTACATCAGGACGCAATCGATCAGCAGCGGATCGCGTTTCCATTTGTACCACAGCCCGACCTTGCGCCCGGGGACATAGGGGCTGTCCCGACGCTTGAGCATCAGTCCCTCGATTGCCTCGTCACGCGCCGTTTCGCGGATTTGTGCAAGGTGATCAAAATCGCGCGCTTCGACGATGGCGGAAATGTCGAAATGTGATCGCGGCAAGCGGTCCATCAAGGATTCAAGCGCCGCGCGGCGATCCGACCACGGCCTTTCGCGCAGGTCTTCGCCGTCTATCACAAGCGCATCGTAGAGCCTCACGAAGGCAGGATATTCGGCCAGCATCTTCTTCGAGACGGTCTTGCGACCGAGCCTTTGTTGCAGCGCGTTGAAACTGGCCGCTCCGCCTTCTTCGCCTCCCTGCGCATTGCCCCGAACGAGCAATTCCCCGTCCAGCACCGCGTCTAGCGGCAACACCTGGAGCAATTCGGGGAAGGTTGAAGAGATGTCGTCGCCGCTGCGCGAATAAAGCCGCGTT